>NZ_JBHYPE010000001.1:0-443079 GCF_042746015.1 Streptomyces sp. NPDC058773 | reverse complement strand
GGGGGGCGGGGCGGTGGGGGGGGCGCGGCCGCGCCCCGCGGCCCCCCCCCCCCCCCCGCCGGGGGCCGGCCCGGCGGGCGCCGCCCCCGGGCGGCCCCCCCCCCCCCCACACAACAACCCCGCACAGCATTCTTGGCGGTCATCGGGCGAACGATGCTAGTTTCCCGCCGTGGCCTCGACCGCCGCGTGCACCGGTTACCGGCGAAGCCGTACGGAAAAGCCGGCGCGGAATGAATACCGATCCGACGGACGGTGATGACCTCCCGTCGTGCTGTTCCCGGAGCGGTCCGGAAACCGATCTCCCCGATGAATGCAGTGGCTCTGCCAAGGAGTGGCCGTGACAGACAGCCCCACCACCCCGTTGGTCGTCGTGCTCGGCGCCTCCGGCCTGCTCGGCACGGCAGTGACCCGGGAGCTGGCCAACCGCCCGATGCGGCTGCGACTGGTGGCCCGCCGCCCGGCGTCGGTGCCCGACGGGCACCGCGCCGAGATCGAGGTCCGCCAGGCCGATCTGACCACGCCCGGTGCGGTGGCCGAGGCCGTCGACGGAGCCGACGCGGTGCTGCATCTCGTCGCCCATATCGCCGGTTCGGCGACCTGGCGGGTCTCCTCGGGAGACACGGCGGCCGCCCGGGTCAATCTGGGACTGGTGCACGACGTCATCGACGCGCTGCGTGCCCGGCGGCGGAGCCGGCCACCGGTGGTGGTCTTCCCCGGTTCCACCTCGCAGACCGGCAGCTGCGCCGCCGGGCGCATCACCGAGTTCACCCCGGACGAACCGCTGACCACGTACGACCGGCAGAAGCTGGACGCCGAGCTGGCGCTGAAGGCCGCGACCGCCGAGGGTGTGATCCGCGGGACGACCCTGCGGCTGGCCACGCTGTTCGGGCAGGGCGCGGCGGCCGGCTCGTACGACAAGGGTCTGGTGTCGACCATGCTGCGCCGCGCGTTCGCCGGTGAACCGCTGACCATGTGGCACGACGGCTCGGTCGCCCGGGACCTGGTCTGCGTCGACGACGCCGCCCGCGCCCTGGTCGCGGCCCTCGACCACCCCGACCGCCTGGCGGGGCGGCACTGGCTGGTGGGGACCGGCCGGGCCACCACCATCGGTGCGCTGCTGACCGGCATCGCCCGAGCGGTCTCCGAGGCCACCGGAGAGCCGCCGGTCCCGGTCGTCCCGGTCCCGCCGCCGGACCAGGCCGGCCCGACCGACTTCCTCGACTTCGTGATCGACCCCTCGGCGTTCACGGCGGCCAGCGGCTGGCGGCCGCAGATCCGCTGGGAGGACGCGGTGCAGCACACCGCCACCGCGCTCGCCCAGCAGGCATCCGCGCAGCACCGGGGCGCCGCACGGCCGCAGTCCTGAAGCGTCCCCCGGAGCTTGCGCACCCCGTCCGGCAAGTCCACAACCCCTACGGAGTTCCCATGTGCCCGTCGCACGCCCCGCGTTCGTCAACACGGCCCGACGGCCGCACCCGGAACGAGGTGACACGGTGAGGATCCTGGTCACCGGCGGTGCCGGGTTCATCGGCTCGCACTATGTGCGCACCCTGCTCGACGGCGGCTACCCGGGTTGCGAGAACGCCCGGGTCACCGTGCTCGACAAACTCACCTACGCCGGCTGCCGGGAGAACCTGCCGGCCACCCACCCCCGGCTGGACTTCGTCCGGGGCGACGTCTGCGACGGGCCGCTGCTGCGTGACCTGTTGCCCGGCCACGACGCGGTGGTCCACTTCGCCGCCGAATCGCATGTCGACCGCTCCGTCGAGTCCGCGGCGGAGTTCATCCGTACCAATGTCGGTGGCACCCAGACGCTGCTGGACGCCTGCTTGACGGCGGGCGTGGGGCGCGTGGTGCAGGTGTCCACGGACGAGGTGTACGGCTCCATCGAGGAAGGCTCCTGGACGGAGGAGCACCCGCTGTTGCCCAACTCCCCGTACGCCGCCTCCAAGGCGGCCGCCGACCTCATAGCCCGGTCCTACTGGCGCACCCACGGGCTCGACCTGTCGATCACCCGCTGCTCCAACAACTACGGCCCGTACCAGCACCCCGAGAAGCTGATCCCGCTCTTCGTGACCAATCTGCTGGAGGGCCTGCCGGTCCCGCTGTACGGCGACGGGCGCAACGTTCGCGAATGGCTGCACGTCGACGACCACTGCCGGGCCATCCACCTCGTCCTCACCAAGGGGTCGGCGGGGGAGATCTACCACGTCGGCGGCGGCAACGCCCGGACCAATCGCGCCCTCACCGACCGGCTGCTCCACCTGTGCGGAGCGGATGCCTCCATGGTGCGCCGGGTGGCCGACCGCAAGGGCCACGACCTCCGGTACGCGCTCGACGAGACCAAGATCCGCGATGAACTGGGGTACGCCCCGCGCGTGACGTTCGACCAGGGGCTGGCCGACACCGTGGCCTGGTACGCCGACAACCGCGCCTGGTGGACGGCGCACAAACGCCCGCCGTCCGCCGGGTAGTTCACCGGTCCGCCCCGTCACCGGCCGTCGCCTGCCCGGAGGGCACCGGCTGTCCGGCCGGTTCGAGGAACTGCTCCAGCAGACCGGGCACCGCGGCATCGGCGAGCGCGATCCCGTCGGCCTCGGCCGCGTCGTACACGGTGTACCCGCCGGAACCCGCCGCGGTGACGGCGGTCACCGAGAGC
Organism: Streptomyces sp. NPDC058773; assembly: GCF_042746015.1. Classification (NCBI taxonomy): domain Bacteria; kingdom Bacillati; phylum Actinomycetota; class Actinomycetes; order Kitasatosporales; family Streptomycetaceae; genus Streptomyces; species Streptomyces sp. NPDC058773. The sequence goes on along the minus strand of NZ_JBHYPE010000001.1, from coordinate 440,420 downwards.
AGCCCCGCCCGGCGCTGGAACACCGACTGCCGGATCTTCCAGCCGACGACCCCGGACCGCTCCAGCGCCACGGTGTGCCGGGAGAAGGTGCCCGAGCGGGTGACCAGATGGGCGCCGCTCAGCCCATGGCCGAGACTTTGGTACGCATCCCGGCCGAGCCACCCGGCCACCGGCAGGAGAACGACCGCGGAGATCCACGCGACATGCAGCAGCACCCCGGACACCACAACGCCCAGCACGGCCGGGACCGCACACACCGCCACGACCGCGCACACCGCCCGGACCAGGCGCTTGCGGCGGGCAGCGGGCGGATGGGTACGCAGTGCGGCCGAGGTGGGCACGGCTTCCGTACGCAGCACCGCGGCGGCCACCCGGTCGGCGGTCGCACGCGGTGCGGTCGGCAGCAGAGTGCGGTAGCCGGCCGTCTTCTTGTCGCCGTCCGCCTTCCGGATGCCCGTGCCGACCGCGTCCACCCGTGCCGCGCCGAACGACCGGCTGCCCAGCGGCTCCACCAGGTCGACGCCGCGCAGCCGCTGCTGCTCGAGGGAGACCGACCGGGTGGTGAACAGGCCGTGCCGGCAGTGCAGCACGGTCCCGTCCGGCCCGCGCTCCAGCCGGTAGTCCCACCACTGCTCGACGAACCACAGCAGCGAGCCGAGCACGCCGATCAGGACCCCGGCCGCCACCAGGGCCAGCACCGCCGGCAGCACGCGCCCGTTGCCGAGCACCTGGACCGCGTACGTGAAGAGGGAGCTTTCCGCGCCGAACCAGTCCGCGATCTTCAGGGCGAGACCGAACGCCGCGGCGGCCGTGGCGGGCGCGGCGATCGAGACGGGTGCGTACCGGAGCCAGCTCCAGTCGAGGGCGGCGAGTACGCCGGGGCCGCGCTCCGGCGTCTCGGTCTCCGGCTCCGGCTCGTTCAGCAGCAAGCGCCTTATCCGGTCCGCCTCGTGGCGGTGCAGCGGCGCCAGTTTGACCCGCTCACCGTCCTTGCCGCCCTGGCCGGTCCCGGCGGTCAGTTCGGCGAGTCCGAACAGCCGGTGCAGCGGACTGGCGGTGACATCGACCGTGCGCAGCCGTTCCCGGCGCAACGTCCGGCGGGACCTGACGACCAGGTCGAAGCGGGTCTCGACGAGTTCATCGGTGATCCGGTAGCGCATGGACCGCCAGAACGCCAGCCCCGCCAGCGGGCTGAGCAGGAGCACCAGGGCGGTGACCGGAAGTACCCAGGACAGCGCGGTGGCGAGGCCGTGTTCACGGGCGAGACCGATGGTGGTGGGGACGGCGGCGCCGCAGGCGATGCCCGCGACCAGGGCCGCGGTGAACGCCACGGACCGCCGGTCGAGATGCTGCCAGTCGTCCGCCGTCACGGCGGGGCCGGTGGTGTCCGTCATGTCGCGTCTCCCGGGGTGGCCTGGGCGGTTTCGATCAGCCGGCGGGCGAGGTCGACGGCCGTCGTGTCCGCCAGCCCATGGAGCGTGAGCTCACCCTTGGACGAGGCGGTGCTCACCAACACGGTGGCCAGACGCAGCCGTTGCCGCAGCGGCCCGCGCAGGGTGTCGACGGTCTGGATGCGGGATATCGGGATGACGGCCCATTCCCGCCGGAGGTATCCGGTGCGCACATAGACCGCGGTATCGGTGACTTCCCAGCGGTGCAGGCGGTACCACAGGACGGGTAACAGCAGGACAGCCGGAACGAGGACTGCGAGCTGTATCCCGGCACCCGCCCAAGGCCACACCGAACGCACGCCGAGCAGCACAGTGGTGAGCACTCCGCATCCGGTCACCACGAAGAGGGCGGAGATCGCCAGACGAATACGCCACCAGACGATGAACCTACGATCGAATGTGCAGGCAGGGGGGCGCAGTTGAGGTGTCTTGACCTGATCCATACCTCTCCTCCTCGGTTCGCCGTCGAATCCTAGCCCGGTGGCTCCGGCGAAATGCCGTGTACCAGCGGGGCGCACACACCATCGGCCCGGCCGGTTCGCCGGCATGGAGGCAGAAAGGCGGAGAGGAGCGGTCAATGTCCGGACTGCAGGACCGGACAGACAGTGAGGAAGGGGGGAAGTTTCCGGGCGGAGGGTTTGATTCCGGCATCGGCGGCCGGCAATGGACGGCAAGGCCTGCGGCGCCGGGAGCAGGTACTCCTCGTGCATGCGCAGACCTTGCGACGATTCATTCCCCCGATCATTCCCCCGAAGAGATCACAGCGGTGATGCCGTTCCTGCTCATGTGCTTTCGAGTGCCGTAATGGCGGCGTGGTCCAGAATCGAAACCATCCATGCCAGCAGATCCTGGTCGGCATTTTCCGCGGCCCGCTGCCAGCGCTGCTTTTGCTGATCGACCAAATCCATCTTGATGTGCACGACCGCCTTGCCGTCGTCGCCCAGCTCACGTCCGCTGCGGATCCGGCGCCGGAGCTCGTTCCGGGACCAGCCGTGCAGCTCGGCCTGGCCGAGCCAGTTGTCCTGCTCCGCCTCGGGCAGGCTGGTGACCTCGGCGTGGTGCTGGAAGCTGAGCTTGGCGCGGCGCCGGTCGGGAGTGAACCGACGGGCGACCCAGGCGTAGTTGCGGAGCGTCTGATAGTCGAGTGCGGTCTCGGCGATGGCCTGCTTGTACCGATTCGGGTACTGGGACTGGCCGAAAATGAGCCAGTCCCCGAGCCACCAGGCGGAAGAATCAGAGATGACATGAATTTGCCGACCGAGATTGCGCCATTCTTCAATGGTCATACCCGATGGCATGGAGAGGGCTACCCTCTTGGTGATGGCCTTGCTCGCCACGCCGAGCCGCTCCTGTGTCGGACGTATCACCGGTCGTGCATTGTCCGCCGCAGCTGTCATTACCCGGTGGCCATGGTCTGACATAAAACTCGTACCGTCCTTGCCTGATCCGGTCACTGCTTGCTTGTGGTGCCAGATTGCCAGGACTGACCAAATGCCGACTATATAGAGTCTTTAAACTTCCCCCACGAAACCTAAACGTCGAGGTGGCGCCTTGCGAACGGGGTTTCGGTGTGGTCATCGTCCCGCTGGCGAGACGCAGCCGCCGGCACCGCCCAGTGGTTCGACGGCGGATATCGAGCCGAAACTGGCGGGATTTCTACTGGACTGCTTATCGCCGACCTGCCGGTGCCTGAAGGGGGCACGGGGAAATCCCGCGGAATCACTGGCACATCCCCGGCGTTCACCGGATGTGTACCCCACTGACGGGCCGGAAACCCCACAGATCAGGCCGCAGGCTCAGCGGGTGGCGCCGATGTGGCGGACGGAGAGACGGAGGGCGGCAGGCGATGGCGCGAGACGGTGGGACCGCTTTCCCGGAGCCCGAGCCCGGAGCCCGGAGCCGGAACCGTCATCAACGTCGATGTCGGATTCCCGCCAGCCCGAGGCCCTCGGCTGAGGAATCCTGAGGGCATGCACACCGACACCGAGCGCTGTCTGCGCGCCGTGCAGTCCAAGGACGCCCGCTTCGACGGCTGGTTCTACACCGCCGTGCTCACGACCCGTATCTACTGCCGTCCCAGCTGTCCCGTGGTGCCTCCCAAGCCGGAGAACATGCGCTTCTACCCGAGCGCGGCCGCCGCCCAGCAGGCCGGATTCCGGGCCTGCAAGCGGTGCCGGCCGGACGCCAGCCCGGGGTCCCCGGAGTGGAACGAGCGGGCCGACCTCGTCGCCCGTGCCATGCGGCTGATCGCCGACGGCGTCGTCGACCGCGAGGGCATTCCCGGACTCGCGGCCCGGCTCGGCTACAGCACCCGGCAGATCGAGCGGCAGCTGCTGGCCGAGCTGGGGGCCGGGCCGCTCGCCCTGGCCCGTGCCCAGCGTGCGCAGACCGCCCGGCTCCTGGTGGAGACCACCGCACTGCCGATGGCCGAGGTCGCCTTCGCCGCCGGGTTCGCCAGCATCCGCACCTTCAACGAGACGGTGCGGGAGGTCTTCGCGCTGTCCCCGACGGAGCTGCGGCAGCGCGCCCGGCCCGGCCCGCGGGGGACGGCGCCCGGTGCGCTCGCGCTGCGGCTGCCCTTCCGGCAGCCGCTGAACCCCGACAACCTCTTCGGGCACCTCGCCGCCACCGCGGTCCCGGGCGTCGAGGAGTGGCGGGACGGCGCCTACCGCCGGACCCTGAACCTCCCCTACGGGCACGGCATCGTCGCCCTCGCGCCCCGCCCCGACCACATCGACTGCCGCCTCTCCCTCACCGACCTGCGCGATCTCGCCGGAGCCATCGCCCGCTGCCGCCGGATGCTCGACCTCGACGCGGACCCGGAAGCCGTCGACGGGCTGCTCCGCGAGGACCCGCGGCTGGCTCCGCTCGTCGACAAGGCGCCCGGCCGCCGGGTCCCGCGGACGGCCGACGCGGACGAGTTCGCGGTCCGCGCCGTCCTCGGCCAGCAGGTCTCCACCGCGGCGGCCCGTACCCACGCCGGCCGGCTGGTCCGTGCGCACGGCGAACCGGTCGACGACCCGGACGGCGGCCTCAGCCATCTTTTCCCGTCCGCCGCCGCGCTCGCCGAACTGGACCCGGAGCAGCTGGCGATGCCCCGCACCCGCCGGGCCACCCTCACCGGCGTCATCGCCGCGCTCGGCTCCGGCGCGCTGCAACTGGGCGTCGGCAGCGACCGGGACGCCGCCCGGACGCAGCTCGCGGCGCTGCCGGGCATCGGCCCCTGGACCGTCGAATGCATCGCCATGCGCGCACTCGGCGACCCGGACGCCTTCACCCCGACCGACCTCGGGCTGCGCCGCGCGGCCACCGGCCTCGGCCTGCCGCACACCCCGGCCGCCCTCATCCGGCACTCCGCACTCTGGCGCCCCTGGCGTGCCTACGCCGTCCAGTACCTCTGGGCGACCGACGACCACCCCATCAACCACCTCCCGACGAACTGACCCACCACCTGCCTACGAACCGGGCCCCTTACCTTTCGACGAACCGAGCCCACCGCCTGCCGGCGCACTGAGGCCCCCACCTCGCGACGCAACCGAGCCCACTACCTCCCGGCAACCCAGCCCAGCCCCCTACCTCTCGACGAACTGAGCCCACCGCCATGACCGTTCACGCATCCGAAGCCGCCACCGCCCCCGTCACCCACACCGTCCTGGACGGCACCCCGGTGGGGCCGCTCACCCTCGTTGCCACCGGCGATGCCCTCAGCGGCCTCTACATGACCGACCAGCGCCACCGCCCGCCCCAGGAGACCTTCGGCACCCCGGCGGACCCCGGCGCCCCGCCGTTCACCGCGGCCATCGCCCAGCTCCAGGCCTATTTCCGCGGCGAGTTGACCACCTTCGACCTGCCGCTCGCCCTGCGCGGCACGCCCTTCCAGCGCCGGGTGTGGGCGGCGCTGTGCACGATCCCGTACGGCGAGACCGTCACCTACGGGCAGCTCGCCGAGCGGCTCGGTGCCCCGTCGGCGTCCCGCGCGGTCGGCCTGGCCAACGGCCGCAACCCGGTCGGCATCATCGTCCCCTGCCATCGCGTCGTCGGCGCCGACGGCAGCCTCACCGGCTACGGCGGCGGCCTCGACCGCAAGCGCCGCCTGCTCGCCTTCGAGCGAACCGCCGACACGCTCTTCCCGGCGGAGATGTGCGACTGACGGCGACACGTACAGGAAGGCCGCGGCCGACACCACTGCCCACGGCCCCAGCGAAGGCGCCCGACGGCCCCAGCGACAGCGCCCGCTAGCCGCCCGTCACCGCCCGAACCTCCGCCACCAGCCGCTCCGCCTCCGTAAGGGACCGGCGCAACTGCGCTTCCGTGTGGCCGAGTTCACCGAGCAGGGCTGTGGTACGGGCGGCGAAGTCGGGTGGGGTGTCCGGCATTGCGGCGGCTTGGGCCAGGGCGCCCTTCTCGTTGAGGCACCAGTTCCGGTGGTGGGCGTGCAGGGCCTGGACGAGGTCGCCGGCGGCGCGGGACAGACACAGGGCGGTGTGGAGTACGTCCCGGGCGGCGTGGGCCTTGCCCGCCATCGCCACCGAGAACCCGGCGTCCCAGACCGCGCGGCCGGTCAGCTCCTTGCGCAGGGCTTCCGGGTAGTGCCGGGTCTCGCTCCGGAGACGGGTCAGTTCGCCCTCGGTGTCGGCGAGTACCCGGCCCAGCGCCGCCTCGCCCGGGTAGGCGGGGGACCAGAAGCCGAGCGGGTGGCCGGCCTGTTCGCCGATCTCGAAGCGGCCCGCACGGCACTCGTCCCAGACCTGCCGCACCCGGTCGACGTCCCGCAGGATCCAGTCCACATGACGGCCGTCCGGCAGCACCAGCCAGGCGCCGCCGTTCACCCAGGCACCCCAGGAGCCCGGCCCGTACACCTCGACCGGACCGCCGGTCAGCTCCGCGGCCAGCGCCTCCAGGGCCATCAGATCCGGTTCTCCCCGGTAATAGACCCCCAGATCCCAGTCGGAGTCGGCCCGGTGCGTGCCCCGTGCCCGGCTGCCGCCGAGCATCACCCCGACCACTCCCGGCACTTGGGCGATCCTCGCTGCGATGGTGTCCATGGTGGCCAGCCTAGGCAGCGCCGACTCCCCGCTGTCCAGCGCATTTCGACGGTCCGTCAGCTGGGGGAGGGGCCGGGCAGGGGATGGCACCGGCTGAGGCGCGGCACGGCCCAATGACCCCGCCGCCTGAGCCGCCCCTAAGCCGCCCCCTCACCCCCACCCGGCGGAAATCCGTCCTCCAGTTCCGCCGGGCCACGCCCGGTCGCGAGGGCCTTCAGCGCGGCGTCGAGCCGTAGGGCCATCTGGTGGCTCACCAGGGTGCGGGCCTCGTCCCAGTGCACCAGGCGCCAGGAGAGCAGCTCCTCCTCCTGCAGTCGGATCGCGGCGAGCTGCGCGGCGTCCAGCACCCCGCCGTCGTAGAGGTACGACACCAGCGGCGGCCGCTCCTTGCCGCGCACCCAGTCGACGGCGAGCAGCGGGCCCGGCTCGATGTCCAGGCCGATCTCCTCGGCGGTCTCACGGCGGGCGGCCTGGCGGGGCGATTCCCCGGCGTCCGACTCGATGGTGCCGCCGGGCAGGATCCAGGTGTCGCGGTAGTTGGGCTCCACGAGCAGCAGGCGGCCCTCCGCGTCGCGGAAGAGGGTGCCCGCGCCCGCGATCACCCGGGGCAGACCGGCGATATAGGTGGCGTAGTCCATGGTCGTCACGACGCGAGCCTACGGGCTGTCCCGTTGTCCCCGCGGATCTCCGAGGGGCGTATACGGGCGCGCCCGGTGGCACCGCCGTACCGGATGCCCTGTTCGCCGCGGCATGCGCCGGATAAGGTCACAGCGGCGCGACTGCCAGTTCGAAAGCAAGGGGAAACACGGTGGCGGACGCTGCAAGGACACCCACGGCACATGTGCTGATCGCCGCGGACAAATTCAAGGGCTCACTCACGGCCGTCGAGGTCGCCGAGCATGTCACGGCCGGTCTGCGGAGCGCCGTTCCCGAGCTGGAGGTCTCGGCCGTCCCGGTCGCCGACGGCGGCGACGGCACGGTGGCGGCGGCCCTCGCGGCCGGCTTCACCCGGCACCGGGTACGGGTCACCGGCCCCACGGGCGCGCCGGTCACGGCCACCTTCGCGCTGCGTGCGGAGGCATCCCCAGCGGTAGCTGGGGGAGGTACCGCGGTGGTGGAGATGGCGGAGGCGTCCGGACTCCAGCACCTTCCCGGTGGCGTCTTCGCGCCCCTGACGGCGACCACGTACGGCACCGGCGAGCTGCTGCTCGCGGCCCTCGACGCGGGTGCGACCTCGATCGTCTTCGGTGTCGGCGGCAGCGCCACGACCGACGGCGGGGCGGGGATGCTCACCGCGCTCGGCGCGCGGTTCCTGGACGCGGAGGGCGCACCGATCGCGCCCGGCGGCGGGCCGCTGCGCGACCTGGCCACCGCCGACCTGTCAGGTCTCGACCCCCGGCTGGCGAAGACCGCGATCGTGCTCGCCAGCGACGTCGACAATCCGCTCACCGGCCCGAAGGGCGCACCGGCGGTCTACGGCCCGCAGAAGGGCGCGAGCGAGGCGGACGTGGCCACGCTGGACGCCGCGCTGGCGCACTACGCCGCGGTGCTGGAGCGTGCGGTGGGGCCCGAGGCCGCGGAACACGCCCTGGCCCCGGGCGCGGGCGCCGCGGGCGGGATCGGCTACGGCGCGCTGGTCGGCCTGGGCGCGGCGTTCCGGCCGGGCATCGACGTGATGCTCGACGTCCTGGGCTTCGCGCCGGCGCTGGCGCGGGCCACCTTCGTCATCACCGGCGAGGGCTCGCTCGACGAGCAGACCCTGCACGGCAAGGCGCCGGCCGGGGTCGCCGCCGCGGCCCGTGCGGCGGGCCTGGACGTGGTCGCGGTCTGCGGGCGGCTCCGGCTGCCGCAGGAGGCGCTCACCGCGGCCGGTATCCGGCGGGCGTACGCGCTGACGGATCTGGAGCCCGACCCGGCCCGCTGCATGGCCGAGGCGGGGCCGCTGCTGGAGCGGGCGGCGGCCCCGGGGGGGGGGCCCTCCCGGGTCGGGGGCCGGGGCCCCCCGCGGGGGCCCCCCCCCCCCCCACCCCCCCGGCCCCCGGGCTAGGTTTGCGCGGGGGCCCCGCGGCGTTGTGTGCGGTTCCGCTAGGGAAGCTGTGCGGCGCGGGACTCCGCGCGCGACTCACGACGGTTGTCGCGGAAGGTGTTGACCCGCCGGGCCGTCGCGAAGAGCGGGATCATCGCGCCCAGGACCACCTGCAGGGAGCAGCCGGTCTGGAGCAGCAGCTGACCGCCGGGGGCGTCCAGCGCCCAGGCGGCGAGCATGCCCATGCTGAGCACGATCCAGCTGAGCATCGCCACCGCGAGGCGGCCCCGCGGCTTGGGGTACTCGACCCGGCTCACCATCAGCCAGGCCACCCCGATGATCGCCAGCAGCGTCGGCAGGAACGGCAGCTCCAGCAGCACGATGGCGACGACGGTCAGGGCGCCGAACGGGCTCGGCATGCCCTGGAAGATTCCGTCACGCAGCGTGACGCAGGAGAACCGGGCCAGCCGGAGCACCACCGCCAGCAGCACCACCACCGCCGCGACGACCGACACCCGCTGGTGCGCGTCCTGGGCGACCATGCCCCAGGTCACGACGAAGTACGCGGGCGCCAGCCCGAAGCTGATCAGGTCGGAGAGGTTGTCGAGCTCGGCCCCCATCGCCGAGGCCCGCAGCTTGCGCGCCACCAGCCCGTCGAAGAGGTCGAAGACCGACGCGAGGAGCATCAGGATCACGGCCATCGCCGCGCTGTGCCGGGCCATCCCGCCGTCCTCGTTGCCCGTCAGATGCGGGATGAGGACGCCGGTGGTGGTGAAGTACACCGCCATGAAGCCGCAGATCGCGTTGCCGAGGGTGAGGGTGTCCGCTATTGACAGCCGCGTGGACAGCGGCATGTCGTCCTCGTCCTCGTCGGTCTCCGGTGCCCAGCCGGCTTGTGTTTCCGGATCAATCACGGTCAAGGCGAGTCACCCCCGCGGTAGTGGCCTGGCCGACCTCGACCGCGGCCTCGACGCCCTCCGGGAGGTAGACGTCGACCCGCGAGCCGAAGCGGATGAGCCCGATCCGCTCGCCCTGCTCGACCTTGGTGCCCTGGGGCACGTAGGGGACGATGCGGCGGGCCACCGCGCCGGCGATCTGCACCATCTCGATGTCACCGAGCTCGGTGTCGAAGTGCCAGACCACCCGCTCGTTGTTCTCGCTCTCCTTGTTGAACGCCGGAACGAATCCACCGGGGATGTGCTCCACGGAGGTCACCGTGCCGGCCAGCGGCGCACGGTTGACGTGGACGTTCAGCGGGCTCATGAAGATCGCGACGCGGGTCCGTCCGTCCTTCCACGGCATGATGCTCTGCACCACGCCGTCGGCCGGAGAGATGACCCGGCCCTGCGCGATCTCCCGCTCGGGGTCGCGGAAGAACCACAGCATGCCCGCCGCCAGTGCGGTGGTGGGCACGGCAACGGCGGCCCAGCGACCCGACCGGCGGGACCGGGCGAGACTGACCGCTGCCGTGGCAACGGTCGGCAGGAGCCACGGCGACGCTCCGCGCGCGAGGCGGACGCGACCGCGTTGTGCAGAGGATTGGCTGTGGGGCATGGATGACCTTCGTAGCGGAGGATGCCGCTTATGGATACGGGGGACGGCGGCTTTCCGTGGATGCTATCGGTTACGAGCGGCAACTGGCCAAGAGCCAGAGCCAATCCGTGGCCGAAGAACGATGACGGGGTGTGATCTTCGTCTAGACCAAAAGGGCCCAAACGGGATGTTCACCCCTGGATCCGGTACTCCTCCAGTAGCCGTCGCCCAATGATCATTTTCTGGATCTCGGCGGTGCCTTCACCGATCAGGAGCATCGGGGCCTCGCGGTAGAGGCGCTCGATCTCGTACTCCTTCGAGAAGCCGTAACCGCCGTGGATGCGGAACGCGTCCTCCACCACTTCCTTGCAGTACTCGGAGGCCAGGTACTTCGCCATGCCCGCCTCAAGGTCGTTTCGCTGCCCCGAGTCCTTTTTGCGAGCGGCGTTAACCATCATGGCATGGGCCGCCTCGACCTTTGTCGCCATTTCCGCCAGTTTGAACTGGATGGCCTGGTGCTGGGCGATCGGCTTGCCGAAGGTGTGGCGCTGCTGGGCGTACGAAACACCCAGCTCGAAGGCGCGCTGGGCGACACCGCAGCCACGTGCGGCCACATTGACCCGGCCGACCTCGACGCCGTCCATCATGTGATAGAAGCCACGTCCGGTCTCGCCGCCGAGCACCCGGTCGGCGGGGATCCGCAGCCCGTCCATGATCAGTTCGGTGGTGTCGACGCCCTTGTAGCCCATCTTGTCGATCTTGCCGGGAATGGTCAGGCCCGGCCGCACCTCACCGAAGCCGGCCTCCTTCTCCACGAGGAAGGTCGTCATCGACTTGTGCGGGGCGGTGCCCTCCGGGTGACCCTCGTCCGTCCGGCACAGCACCGCGACCAACGTCGAGGAACCGCCGTTGGTGAGCCACATCTTCTGGCCGTTGAGGACGTATTCGTCGCCGTCCCGCACGCCCTTGGAGGAAATGGCCGAAACGTCGGACCCCAGCGCCGGCTCCGACATCGAGAAGGCGCCCCGGATTTCGCCGGCCGCCATCTTCGGCAGGAAGTAGTCCTTCTGCTCCTGCGTACCGTGCTGCTTGAGCATGTACGCCACGATGAAGTGGGTGTTGATGATGCCGGAGACGCTCATCCAGCCGCGGGCGATCTCCTCTACGGTCAGCGCGTAGGTGAGCAGGGACTCACCCAGACCGCCGTACTCCTCGGGGATCATCAGGCCGAACACGCCGAGTTCCTTGAGGCCCTCGACGATCTGCGACGGGTATTCGTCGCGGTGCTCCAGCTCGGTGGCGACCGGCAGGATCTCCTTGTCCACGAAATCGCGGACGGTGGAGAGGATTTCCCGCTGGATGTCGGTCAGGCCCTCGGTCTGCGCGAGACGGGTCATGGCTACTTCTCCTTCTTGGCCGGCGGGGCCGCAAGCTCCGGGCGGCCGGGCTGCTCGCCGCCGCGCTCCTTGATGTAGGTGGCCGTGGGGACCATGACCTTGCGCCGGAAGACGCAGACCAGGGTGCCGTCCTGCTTGTAGCCCTTGGTCTCGACGTGGACGATGCCGCGGTCCGTCTTGGAGCGCGACGGCGTCTTGTCGAGCACGGTGGTCTCGCCGTAGAGGGTGTCGCCGTGGAAGGTGGGCGCCACGTGCTTCAGCGACTCGATCTCCAGATTGGCGATGGCCTTTCCGGAGACATCGGGCACCGACATGCCCAGCAGCAGGGAGTAGATGTAGTTGCCGACGACGACGTTCTTCCCGAAGTCGGTGGTCTGCTCCGCGTAGTTGCTGTCCATGTGCAGCGGGTGGTGATTCATCGTGAGCAGACAGAAGAGGTGGTCGTCGTATTCGGTGACGGTTTTCCCCGGCCAGTGCTTGTACACGTCGCCGACGGTGAACTCTTCGTAGGTGCGGCCGAACTGCATCGCGCTTAAGCCTCCGGGGCCTCGAACTTGGATGTGCGGATCATGCCGGCGGCCCGGCCCTTGCCGGCGATGACCAGTGCCATCTTCCGGCTCGCCTCATCGATCATCTCGTCGCCGAGCATCGCGGAACCCTTGGCGCCGCCCGCCGCCGAGGTGTGCCACTCGTAGGCGTCCAGGATCAGCTCGGCGTGGTCGTAGTCCTCCTGGGAGGGCGAGAACACCTCGTTGGCGGCCTCGACCTGGCCCGGGTGGAGTACCCACTTGCCGTCGAAGCCGAGGGCGGCGGCGCGCCCGGCGACCTCGCGGTAGCCGTCAACGTTCTTGATCTGAAGGTACGGACCGTCGATCGCCTGGAGATCGTAGGTACGAGCCGCCATCAGAATGCGCATCAGAATGTAGTGATATGCGTCCGCCCCATAGCCGGGCGGCTGCTCGCCGACCACCAGGGACTTCATGTTGATGGACGCCATGAAGTCGGCCGGGCCGAAGATGATGGTCTCCAGGCGCGGCGACGCACCGGCGATCGCGTCGACGTTGACCAGGCCCTTGGCGTTCTCGATCTGCGCCTCGATGCCGATCCGGCCGGCCTCGAAGCCCATGGTCTTCTCGATCTGCGTCAGCAGCAGGTCCAGCGCCACGATCTGCTGGGCGTCCTGGACCTTCGGCAGCATGATGCAGTCGAGGTTCTGCCCCGCGCCCTCGACGACCGTGATGACGTCCCGGTACGTCCAGTGGGTGGTCCAGTCGTTGACCCGCACGACCCGTGTCTTGCCGGTCCAGTCGCCCTCGTTCAGCGCCTCGACGATGTGGTGCCGGGCGCCCTCCTTGGCGAGCGGGGCGCAGGCGTCCTCCAGGTCCAGGAACACCTGGTCCGCCGGGAGGCCCTGGGCCTTCTCCAGAAAGCGCGGGTTGCTGCCGGGGACCGCGAGGCAGGAGCGGCGCGGCCGGCCACCGGGCGGGCGGTTCGCCTGGGTCATGCGGGGACCTCCAGGGGGTCGAGCTGGTTCGCTTTCCGGATCTCGTCGACGATACGGCCGATGATCTCCGTAATACCGAAATCCTTGGGGGTGAAGACGGCCGCCACTCCGGCTTCCCGGAGCGCGGTCGCATCTGCGGAGGGGATGATGCCGCCGACGATGACCGGTATGTCGTCGACGCCGGTGCGGCGCAGCCGGGCCAGGACGTCCGGCACCAGCTCGGCGTGCGAGCCGGACAGGATCGACAGGCCGACGCAGTGCACGTCCTCGGCGACCGCGGCCGAGACGATCTGCTCCGGGGTGAGCCGGATGCCCTGGTAGATCACCTCGAAGCCGGCGTCCCTGGCCCGTACGGCGATCTGCTCGGCGCCGTTGCTGTGCCCGTCCAGGCCGGGCTTGCCGACCAGCAGCCGCAGCTTGCCGCTGCCGAGCTCGGCAGCGGTCTTGGCGACCTTCTCGCGGACCTCGGCGAGCGGGCTGCCCTCCTCGGCGGCGACCGCCAGCGGAGCGCTGGAGACGCCCGTGGGGGCACGGAACTCGCCGAAGACGTCCCGCAGCGCCCAGGCCCACTCACCGGTCGTCACACCGGCGCGTGCGCACTCCAGGGTCGCCGCGAAGAGGTTGCCGTCCCCGGCCGCGGTCTTCTTCAGGCCCGACAGCGCGTCCTGGGCGCGGCTCTCGTCGCGGTTGTCCCGCCACTCGTGCAGCGCCTGGACGACGCGTGCCTCGTTGGCCGGGTCGACGGTCATGATGGCCGTGTCGAGATCCGCGGTGAGCGGGTTGGGCTCGGTGCCCTCGAAGCAGTTGACGCCGACGATCTTCTCCTCGCCGGCCTCGATCCGGGCCCGCCGCTCGGCGTGCGCGGTGACCAGCTGCGACTTGAGGTAGCCGGACTCCACGGCGGCCATCGCGCCGCCCATCTCCTGGATCCGCTCGATCTCCGCGAGGCAGTCGGCGACCAGGGCGTCCACCTTGGCCTCGATGACGTGCGAGCCGGCGAAGATGTCCTCGTACTCCAGCAGATCGCTCTCGTGCGCCAGCACCTGCTGGATACGCAGCGACCACTGCTGGTCCCAGGGGCGGGGCAGTCCCAACGCCTCGTTCCAGGCGGGGAGTTGCACCGCACGGGCGCGGGCGTCCTTGGAGAGCGTGACGGCCAGCATCTCCAGGACGATCCGCTGGACGTTGTTCTCCGGCTGCGCCTCGGTCAGGCCGAGCGAGTTGACCTGGACGCCGTAGCGGAACCGGCGCTGCTTCTCGTTCTCGATGCCGTAGCGCTCCCGGGTGATCTTGTCCCAGATGCGGCCGAAGGCGCGCATCTTGCACATCTCCTCGATGAAGCGGACTCCGGCGTTCACGAAGAACGAGATACGGGCCACGACGTCGCCGAACTTCTCCGGCGGCACCTGCCCGGAGTCCCGCACCGCGTCCAGCACCGCGATCGCGGTGGACATCGCATAGGCGATCTCCTGGACCGGCGTGGCGCCCGCCTCCTGCAGGTGGTAGCTGCAGATGTTGATCGGGTTCCACTTCGGGATGTGCGCCACCGTGTACGTGATCATGTCGGTGGTGAGCCGCAGCGAGGGGCCCGGCGGGAAGACGTGCGTCCCGCGGGACAGGTACTCCTTGACGATGTCGTTCTGCGTCGTCCCCGACAGCTTGGAGATGTCGGCGCCCTGCTCCTCGGCGACCACCTCGTACAGCGCCAGCAGCCACATGGCCGTCGCGTTGATGGTCATCGAGGTGTTCATCTGGTCCAGCGGAATGTCCTGGAACAGCCGTCGCATGTCGCCGAGGTGGGACACCGGCACCCCGACCCGGCCGACCTCGCCGCGGGCGAGGACGTGGTCGGGGTCGTAACCGGTCTGCGTCGGGAGGTCGAACGCGACCGACAGGCCGGTCTGGCCCTTGGCGAGGTTGCGACGGTACAGCTCGTTGGACGCCTCGGCGGTGGAGTGGCCGGCGTACGTCCGCATCAGCCACGGACGATCCTTCTGACGCTCAGTCATATCAGGCCCGTATCTTCGTGGTCCGGAGTCCGAGTGGCCTCAGACGTTCCGGAACCGGTTGATGGCGTCGAGGTGCTTGGCGCGCATTTCTTCGTCGCGCACGCCCATCCCCTCCTCGGGGGCCAGCGCCAGCACGCCGACCTTGCCCTGGTGGAGGTTGCGGTGCACGTCGTACGCCGCCTGCCCGGTCTCTTCGAGGGTGTACGTCTTCGAGAGGGTCGGGTGGATCTTCCCCTTGGCGATCAGGCGGTTGGCCTCCCACGCCTCGCGGTAGTTGGCGAAGTGCGAGCCGACGATCCGCTTCAGCGACATCCACAGGTAGCGGTTGTCGTACTCGTGGTTGTAGCCGGAGGTGGAGGCGCAGGTGACGATGGTGCCGCCCTTGCGCGTGACGTACACCGAGGCGCCGAAGGTCTCCCGGCCGGGGTGCTCGAAGACGATGTCCACGTCCTCGCCGCCGGTCAGCTCGCGGATGCGCTTGCCGAAGCGCTTCCACTCCTTGGGGTCCTGGGTCTGCTCGTCCTTCCAGAACTTGTAGCCCTCGGCGTTGCGGTCGATGATCGCCTCGGCGCCCATCTTCCGGCAGATCTCCGCCTTCTGGTCGCTGGAGACGACACAGATCGGGTTGGCGCCGCCGGCCAGCGCGAACTGGGTGGCGTACGAGCCGAGGCCGCCGCTGGCGCCCCAGATCAGGACGTTGTCGCCCTGCTTCATCGCCGCGCCGTTCTGCGAGACCAGTTGGCGGTAGGCGGTCGAGTTGACCAGACCGGGCGACGCCGCCTCCTCCCAGCTCAGGTGCTTGGGCTTGGGCATCAGCTGGTTGGACTTGACCAGCGCGATCTCGGCCAGGCCGCCGAAGTTGGTCTCGAAGCCCCAGATGCGCTGCTCGGGGTCGAGCATGGTGTCGTTGTGGCCGTCGGAGGACTCCAGCTCGACGGACAGGCAGTGTGCGACGACCTCGTCGCCGGGACCCCAGGCGTTGACACCGGGGCCGGTACGCAGGACCACGCCCGCCAGGTCGGAACCGATCACGTGGTACGGCAGGTCGTGCCGCTTGGTGAGCGGGGAGAGCCTGCCGTAGCGCTCCAGGAACCCGAACGTCGACACGGGCTCGAAGATCGAGGTCCAGACGGAGTTGTAGTTCACGGAGGAGGCCATGACGGCCACCAGCGCCTCGCCCGGGCCCAGCTCGGGCACCGGCACCTCGTCGACGTGCAGTGACTTGCGGGGGTCCTTCACCTTGCTTTCGAGGCCGGCGAACATCTCGGCCTCGTCCTTGTGCACGGTCACCGCGCGGTAGGACTCGGGGATGGTCAGGCCGGCGAAGTCGGCGCTGGTGGTGTCAGGCGCGAGGATTGCGTCCAGGATTTCGTTCACGGGGTGCCTCCGGCGAAGCGCGTCGGGGAAACGGCTTGAGGGAACGTCGGGGTGGTGCGGGAGGTGGTGCCGTCGGTTCGGCCGGGGTGGCGCCGTTGCCGTCGCCTCTGCGGGGGTCGCAGAGCCGTCGGCCGCGGTGCCTGGCAGCGCTGGGTGAGCGCGGTGCCCAGCGGCAGCTGGGAAGTGCCTGTGACGCAGGCATCCGGGCGGACAGCCACATAGGGCTGGTGGGACAGCCGGCGTGCGTGGGTTCGCAGCACGCCGGCCGCCCGGACACCCTCAACGTATGACACCGCGTGCCAGTCGACAAGACACTGAGTGCCAAGAATTTCTCTCAGATGTCATCTGGGCGGCACGCATGAGCAAAAGAAGGCCGATGAGAAGCCTGACGGTGACGCAAAGAAAGCGAAAATGTACGCAGAGTGCGCAGTGAAGGGGTTACGCCATCCGGGTCGCGGCCCGGCCGGTTCAAGGGCGACGGGCCGCGCTCCGTGGAGGGTCAGTTACTTCCGGTCTTTGATCGCCTTGCGGATGGTGCGCATGACCTCGTCCAGCGGGGCGTCCGTACGGGCCACCGCCACCAGGACCTCGCCCTCGCGCGAGACGGACGCCGACGGGGTGTCCCCGCTGCCGGTGCGGCCCGCGCCGATGCCGGCGCCGAAGGTCTCCCGGACGATCGCGAAGGCGTGGTCGAGCTGGGCCTCGACGTCGCCCTGGGCGTCGGCCCGCAGCCAGCGCCGCAGGACGTGGTTGTGCGCGGTGACCACGGCGGACGCCGCGACCTCGGCGAGCAGCGGATCGTCGTCGCCCTCGCGGTGCGCGCCCTCGTCGAAGTGGCCCAGGAGGTAGCGGGTGAACAGCCGCTCGTAACGGGCCACCGAGGCGATCTCGGCCTCGCGCAGCGTGGGCACCTCGCGGGTCAGGCGGTAGCGGGCCACCGAAACGGCCGGGGAGGCCGCGTACATCCGCATGACCTCCTTGATGCCGCGGCAGACCGTGTCGAGGGGGTTCTCGTGCGCCGGGGCGGCGTCCAGGACGGCCTCCGCGCGGACGAGGGTGTCGTCGTGGTCGGGGAAGATCGCCTCTTCCTTGGAGCGGAAGTGACGGAAGAAGGTGCGCCGGGCGACGCCCGCGGCGGCCGCGATCTCGTCGACCGTCGTCGCCTCATAGCCCTTGGTCGCGAACAGCTCCATCGCCGCGGCCGACAATTCACGGCGCATTTTGAGCCGTTGAGCCGCCGCCCGGCGGGTACCGGGGGTCGCGGTGTCGGGGTCGGCGGGCTGCGTACGAGCGGGCTGGGACATGTGGGGACGGTACTGCATATTTACGCGACCTGCGGCATGAGGTGCCACCTCCGCACCGGTGAGCGGGGGTGGACCGCCGTCGGGTTCCAGCAGTCCACCCCACCCTCCCCCCGCCGGGCGGGGGTGCCGCCACGCGTCAGCGCCGGGCGTACTCACGGAAGCCGCGGCCGGTCTTGCGGCCGAGGCAGCCCGCCGCGACGAGGTGCTCCAGCAGCGGCGCCGGGGCCAGCCCGGGGTCGCGGAACTCCGCGTGCAGCACCTTCTCGATGGCCAGCGACACGTCCAGGCCGACCACGTCGAGGAGTTCGAACGGGCCCATCGGGTAGCCGCCGCCGAGCTTCATGGCGGCGTCGATGTCGTCCAGGGTCGCGTAGTGCTCCTCGACCATCTTGATCGCGTTGTTCAGGTACGGGAACAGCAGCGCGTTCACGATGAATCCGGCGCGGTCGCCGCAGTCCACGGGGTGCTTGCGGACCTTGGTGCAGACCGCCCGCACGGTGGCGTGGACGTCGTCGGCCGTCAGGACCGTACGGACCACCTCGACCAGCTTCATGGCGGGCGCCGGGTTGAAGAAGTGCATCCCGATGACGTCCTGCGGGCGCGAGGTGGCGCGGGCGCAGGCCACGACCGGCAGCGACGAGGTCGTGGTGGCCAGGACGGCACCCGGCTTGCAGACCTTGTCCAGCGTCTTGAACAGCTCCTGCTTGACCGCCAGGTCCTCGGCCACCGCCTCGACCGCGAGGTCCACGTCGGCGAACGCGTCCAGCGAACCGGCCGGGGTGATCGCGGCCAGCGCGGTGTCCCGGGTCTCCGCGCTCATCCGGCCCTTGTCCACCGAGCGGCCCAGCGACTTGGCGATCCGGGCCTTCGCCTTCTCGGCCTTCTCCAGGCTGCGGGCCGCCAGCACGACCTTGTAGCCGGCCTTGGCGAAGACCTCGGCGATACCGCTTGCCATCGTCCCGGAACCGGCGACGCCGACACCGGTGACCGTCCGCCCGCCGGCCGGCTCATCGGCGGCCGTCGGGCTCTCCGCGTCCGGCACGACCGTGGCGCTGCCCGGCGCGTCATAGGTGTAGAAACCGCGGCCCGCCTTGCGGCCGGTCAGGCCCGCCTCGGCCAGCTGGCCGAGGATCGGCGCGGGTGCGTGCAGCCGGTCCTGGGACTCGGCATACATCGCCTCCAGGACCGTACGGGCGGTGTCCACGCCGATCAGGTCGAGCAGCGCCAGCGGGCCCATGGGCAGCCCGCAGCCGAGCCGCATCGCGGCGTCGATGTCCTCGCGGGTGGCGTACTTGGCCTCGTACATCGCCGCGGCCTGGTTCAGATAGCCGAACAGCAGACCGTCCGCGACGAAGCCGGGGCGGTCACCCACGGCGATCGGGTCCTTGCCCAGGTCACGGGCGAGTTCGGTGACGGCGGCGACCGCGGTCGGCGCGGTGAGCACCGAGGAGACCACCTCGACCAGCTTCATGGCCGGCGCGGGGTTGAAGAAGTGCAGGCCGAGCACCCGCTCGGGGCGCTGCGAATCGGCGGCCAGCCGGGTCACGGACAGCGCGTTGGTGCCGGTGGCCAGGATGGTGTCCGGCCGGACCACCGCGTCCAGCGCGGCGAAGACCTGCCGCTTGAGCTCGTAGTCCTCGGGCACCACCTCGATGACGAGATCGGCGTCCGCGGCGGCCTGCAGGTCGGTGAAGGTACGGAACCGGGCCAGGGCGTCCTGGCGCTCCCGCTCCGTGAGCCGCTCGCGCTGCACGGCGCGGGCGGTGGCGGATTCGAGGGCGGAGACGGCGTGCCGGGCCGCGGCTTCGTCGGTGTCGATCCCGATGACCTCACGGCCGGCCCGGGTCAGCACCTCGGCGATACCGGTGCCCATGGTGCCCAGACCGATCACGGCCACGGTGGAAAGGGACAGCGAAGAGGCTTGAGTTGAGAGATCAGGGGTGGACTGAGGGCCCATCGCGAGACTCCTGAGGGTGTTCCCCTAGGGAAGGGGAGAAGTGACGACTGAGGGTTGTCCGCGCGGACGCGAGACCTGTGATCACCGCGGCGGAAAAACGGCGGAGAGCCGCGAGGAGCCGCGGCGCCATGGCAGCGCCGGCGGTGCGGGAGACGCGGCGGAAGCCCTGTCCCGGGGCCTTGCCGTGTGCTCCGTACTGTGTCGTGCTGTGCTGAACCGACTTCACTCTGTGGCGGCTGCGTCACCAGGCCGCCCGAGCAGTGGTGCTGCTCGTTCCAGCAGGTTAACCGGTGAGTAACCGGAGCGCCAGGGGTAGCAGGGGTCACTAGGCTGTGGCGCGGGCCACGTCGCGGGAACCGGGGCGGACCCGCGGGAGGGGAGCGACAAATGGAAGAGGGATTCCACGAGTTGACCGACCGGGTGCGGGCCGAACTCCGCTCCCCGGAGGATCTGGTCGCCTACGAGCGGTTGCTCGGGCTGGCCCGCAAGAACACCCCGGCCGCGCGCGAGGAACTGGCCCGGATGCTGGTCGCTGTTGAACGTCCGCTGTGGGCCCGGGAGATCGCCGCCTTCGTCCTCGGCTGCGCCGGAGACAAACGGGCCTTCGAGACGCTCGTCCTGTTACTGAACTACCGCGACCCGGTGCGCTGCGCCACCGCCGCCCACGCACTGGGCCGGCTCGGCGACCCCCGCACCGCCCGCGCCGCGGCCGCGCTCGCCACCAACCCGCTGCGCACCGCCTACGCCCTGTATCCGGTCCGGCTGCTCGCCGAACTCCGCGCACCGCAATCCGTGCCGGCGCTGATCGGGACCCTGGAGCGGCTGCTGACCCCGCACAACCCCTACTGGCGGGTGGCCCTCGCCTGCGTCGAGGGCCTGGGCGCCCTGGGCGACCGCCGCGCGGTCCCCGCCCTCACCTCCGCCGTCGCCCACCCCCGGCTGGCGGCGGCCGCCGCGGCGTCGCTGGCACGGCTGGGCGTGCATGAGGACGTGACGGCGGGCGACGGGGGCGCGGCGGAAGGTGCTGCGGGGGAGGGGGCCGCGGAGGGTGGCCAGGGGGTGTCCGGCTAGCCGGACGTGCGCCCGAGCCCTCGCGCTGCGCCGCCGGGCGGGCCGGTCCCGCGCGATATGGGCGCCGGCACAGGCACCGAGCCGCGTCGGCCGCCGGATGTCAGTGGCGGGGGCTATAAGTGGGGACCATGACCTCCACGCCGCTGCACTGGAAGCTCGTCGTCGACACCCATGACCCGCACGCCCAGGCCGACTTCTGGGCGGCCGCGCTCCGCTACGAGCTGGAGGACCACAGCGCCCTCATCGGCAAGCTCCTCGACCTCGGCGCCATCCCGCCCGAGATCCTCCTCGACCACCACGGCCGGCGGTCCTGGCGGGACGCCGCTGCGGTACGCCACCCCGACGACCCGTACGACCCGGAGAGCGGCACGGGCCTGGGGCGCCGGCTGCTCTTCAACCGCGTACCGGAGACCGAGAAGAAGACGGCCAAGAACCGCCTGCACATGGACCTGCACGGCCCCGCGGGCGGGCTGGACTCGGAGGTCGAGCGCCTCCGCACCCTCGGCGCCCTGGTAGAGCGCCATGTCAAGGAACCGGCCGGCGAGTGGGTGGTCATGACGGACCCGGAGGGCAACGAATTCTGTGTGCACTAGGTGTGCTGTCCGGAGAGGCTGGCGACGCGCTGTCAGTTCGCGGCTGCTTCGGACCATACGGCCTCGTAGTACCGGACCCGATCGTCTTCAGCGACCGGGTGCATACCGGCTGCGGTCATCACGCGCTGGGACGCGACGTTGTCGTGGTCGGCGTCGCCCTTCACACAGGCGATGCCGCTCGCTCGGGCGTATGCCAGGAGTGCCCGCAGGGCCTCGGAGGCGTATCCGTGGCCACGGGCCGACGGCACCAGGCCGTAGCCGATCGTGACGCTGCCGTCCGCATCGGCCGGGCCATGGAAATCCACCCCGCCGATCGCGCACCCGTCGTGACGACACCGGATCTCATAGGCGCCCGGATGCCGGGCGCCACTCCCCTCCGCGCAGGAACGCAGAAAACGCCTCGCCGCGGACTGGTCCCCCTCCATCGGGTACTCGGGGGCCCAGAAGGCGCTTCCCACTGGAATTCCGGCCACCAGCCCCGCCGCCTCGCCGACGCTCAGCCGGTGAAGTACCAGCCGCTCTGTCACGAGGTCACTCGCGGCGCGATCATCCATGGAAGGCCCCGGGGTGTCGCTGAGGGGGGCTATGTCCCGGGGTTCCGGGGCCAGAGCGCAGCGGTAGCGCAGCTCGGGGACCTCGGTGCCGCCCACGTCGGACGCCTCCTCGGCGCCGTCCGGTACGAAACCGGCCCGCTCATAGAAGCGCTGGGCGCGGGTGTTGCCGCGGACGACCCAGAGGTACAGGGTGTGGAAGCCGTGCGCGCGGGCGCGGGCCGTGCCGGCGGAGAGCAGGGCGCGTCCGATGCCCGTGGCGATCAGGGCGGGGCTCACGTAGAGGGCGAGCAGTTCGCCCGCCGACGGCCGGGAAGCGGCCAACTCACCGGCTCCCGGGGCGATGTCGGGGTCGCGGGACGGGCCGACGCACACCCAGCCGACGACCTCGCCGTCCCGCTCGGCCACCAGGTCCGACACCTCCGGGGAGCGGCGCCCGAACCACGACCTCCGCTGCTCGGCGTCCGCCGCCACGCTCATCGCGTCCAGATACGCCTGTGGCATCAGGCCGCGGTAGGCCGCCTGCCAGCCGTGGACCCGCACAGCGGAGACCGCGTCGATGTCGGCTTCGGTCATCTCCCGTATGTGTACGGGGCGTGGTGGCTGCCCTGTGGTGTGCTCAGAGGTCCCGTCCATGCCGGAGAGGTTGCCGGAGAGGTGTGGGGCCTCGTCAAAGGGTTTTGGCGTACGACCGGTGCCGGGCGTCCCGTCCCGGTGGGGTCGGGGCGGGGGCCGGGGTCGGGGTCAGATCAGGGTCAACTGGGTGGGTTCCGTGGGGTGGTGGGAGGTGTCGTCGTCCGCGGCCGTTCTTCCGGGTGAGAAGCGCCTTTTGATGCTCCTGCAGAGGTGCCCGAGAGGAGAGTGGTCGGTACAGACCACTTGCTCGCCAAGGAGGCCAGATGCTCCCCACGATGGCGGAACACGGATGCTCGCCCGAGCACCACACGACCCACATCAAGGCCGACGGAACACACATCGAAAAGTGCGCTTCGTGCGGCTACACCATCACCCACAACCGACCAGCAGGAGGCACCAATGCCTTGCCTGGCACCCCGGCCCGACACCCGGACCGTGACGTCCGTCGATGAGATCAGCGCCGACCTGACGCCTAGTGCGGACCGCAATGCCCGATCTGCGGGTCGAGCAACACGTACACCCAGACAGACGAACGAATGGTTACTTGGATCATCTGCCAGGACCCCGGTTGCGGCGCCCGTTCCTGCTGAATGGCCCCGAAAGCGCCCCCGCCCATGTCCCTTTCCCGGGGCGTGAGCGGGGGCTTTCTGCTCGGTGGGCCTACGCGACCACGTGCAGGGGGCGGCCGGCGCGGGTGGAGCTATGGGCAGTGTCGATCGTCCGGCTGACGACCTCCGTGCCGAACGGTGCGGACGGGCTGTCGCCGAGATTGCTCCAGCGCATCGGGCCTCCTTCTGGATCCTGCCGAGCCCCGTGCGCGATAATGGAACAGATGTTCCCCTCCGGGTCGGAGCCCCTGAATTTGGGCGCGCCGACGAGGGGTGGTTGGCTTGGTGGCGCACCGCAGGACCGGCAGGTCGACAACTGGAGGAAGACGCAATGGGGCAGGTCGAGGCCATCACGCAGCGCGAGATCGCGGCGGACCCGGAGGACGTGTTCGACGCGCTCGCCGACTACAGCGGCACGCGCCGGCAGCTGCTGCCCGAGCACTTCAGTGAGTACGAGGTCCGCGAGGGCGGCGACGGCAAGGGCACCCTCGTCCACTGGAAGCTCCAGGCCACGAGCAAGCGGGTGCGGGACTGTCTGCTGGAGGTCGACGAGCCGACCGACGGCCAGCTCGTGGAGAAGGACCGCAACTCCTCCATGGTGACCACCTGGGTCGTCACCCCGGCCGGTGAGGGACGCGCCAAGGTCGTCGTCACCACCACCTGGCAGGGCGCCGGCGGTATCGGCGGCTTCTTCGAGCGGACCTTCGCGCCCAAGGGGCTCGGCCGGATCTACGACGCCCTGCTGGCCAACCTCGCCGCCCACGTGGAGAAGTGAGCGACGCTCACCCCGTCACCTGGCGTGCATGCCGTCACACTCACCGGTTCGGGTGGTTTCCCATGAGTCGACGTGTGCGGCCCGCCGGAGCGGTTCCGTACGGAAAGCCCTGATGGGAGCCCAATAGGCGTTCCCGGCAAGGTACTTGACGTCCGGTCCCGCCCCGCCCGCACCCCTTTGCCGCGCTTGATCGGTGTTGTCGCCCAATGCGAGAACTTGGGCGGCAACAGGCGTGACGAGGGGAGCAGGACGTGGGCGGGACCACCCTGAGCGAGTGGGCCGGGCGCACCGATCCGCCCGTGTCCGGTGCGACGACGGTGCCGGCGAAGGCGACGGGAACGGCGACGGCAGCGGGAACGGGAGCGGGAACGGGAAGGGTACCGGCACCGGACACGGCTCCGGGCCCGAGCCGGACTTCGCGCCCGGCCGCGAAATCGGCACCGAGTTCGGCTGCGAGTTCGGCTCCCGGCCCGGCCGCGAGTCCGGCTCCCCATCCCCGCACGGCCGTGAGCCCGACTCCGGAGCCGGTCCCGGCCGTGGGCGGCGAGGCCGGGGAGCCCGCCCCCGTGGCACCGGCAGCGGCACCAGCCCCGCTCAGCGCCCGCCGCACCCGTCTGGTCGTCGCCGGCCTGATGCTCACGCCGCTGCTCGCCGCCCTCGACCAGGCCGTCGTCGTCACCGCGCTGCCGAAGATCTTCGGTGCGCTGCCGGGACCGGGCGCGATGTCCTGGGTGGTGACGTCCTACCTGCTCGCCTCGGCCCTCGGGCTGCCCCTCCACGGCAGGCTCGGCGACCGCTTCGGCCGTAAGCCGGTCTTCCTCTTCGCCGTCCTCGTCTTCACCGTCGGCTCGGCGCTGGCCGGCTGGTCCCGGAGCATGGACGAACTGATCGCCTTCCGGGCCGTCCAGGGGGTCGGCGGCGGTGGGCTGATCCTCGGCGTCCAGGCGATCGTCGCCGATCTCGTGCCGCGCCGGGCCCGCGTCCGTTACACGGGCCTGACCGGTGCCGCCCTCGGCCTCGCCGCCGCGGCCGGGCCGCTGATCGGCGGCTTCTGTGCCGATCACGCGTCCTGGCGGTGGTGCTTCTACCTCAACGTCCCATTCGGCGCGCTGACGTTCCTGCTCATTCCCTGGGCGCTGAAGCTGCCCCGGCCCGCGCGGCGCAGCAAGCTGGACCTCGCCGGAGCGCTGCTGCTCGCCGTGTTCGCCATCTCCCTGATCCTGCTGGCCAGTTGGGGCGGCAGTACGTACGCCTGGAACTCGCGGGTCGTGCTCGGTCTCGGCGCCGGAGCGCTCGGCACCGCTCTGCTGTTCCTCGCGGTCGAGTACTTCGCCGCCGAACCCCTGCTCCCGCTACGGCGGTTCCGCGACGCGCTCTGCCACGTCACCGGCCTGACCGGCATCGCCGTCGCCCTCGCCGTCGCCCTCGCGCTCTTCGGCGCCGCCGAATACCTGCCGGCCTTCCTCCAGGGACTCGACGGCGCGCCCCCCACCGCCACCGCCACCGAGTCCGGACTGCTGATGCTGCCCCTGACGGGCGGCATCCTCATCGCCTCGCTCGTCTCCGGGCGGCTCATCCACCGCGCCGGTCACCGCACCGGCCACCGCAAGGTCCTCCCCGTCCTGGGGTGCGCCATGGCCGCGACGGGGATGTGGCTGCTGACGCGGTCGCAGCAGGCCACCGCGGGGGAGGCCGGCAGCCTCTGGACGGGCCTCCTCGGTCTCGGAGCCGGTATCGGCTGCGTCCTGCCGGTGCTGGTGCTCGCCGTACGGAACTCCGTACGCGCCGTCGGCCCCGGCCCCGGCCCCGACCTCGGCACTGCGACCGGCGCCCCCCGCTGCCTCCGGCGGCTCGGCAGCAGCGTCGGCGCCGCCCTCTTCGGCATCCTCCTCGCCGACCGGGTGGCCCGTCGGCTCGCGGACGGGCCGTCGGCATCCTCGCTACTGCCCGGCCCGGAGCCGCTCACCCCGCATCTGCTGCGTGTGCTGCCCGCCGGGCTGCGCGACAGCCAACTCGCCGCGTACGCCGACGCCGTGCCCGGGATCTTCTGCTACCTCGTGCCGGTGCTCGTCCTGGGCCTGGTGCTCGCCTTCTTCCGGAAAGAGAAACCATTGGTGTCCCACGCGTCTCATGCCCCACAGGCCTCCCCGTCCCCGCTGTCGTACGGCGACCCGGCCGACCCCGCCGCCGTCCCGCCGGCGCGTTCCACCACGGACCGGACCACCGTCAACTCCCATGACTCCGGCGTCCCTTACGCGCGTGCGCACAGCTACGCCCCCGCCGGCCCCGCCCCCGTCACCGCCGGTGTCCCGGTGTGCGGCACCGTCCAGCACCACGACGGCAGCACCGTGCCGCGTGCCGCGCTCACCCTCATCGATGTCGCGGGGCGGCAGATCGGCCGCGGCGCCACCGGGGAGGACGGGCGGTACGCGCTGAGTACCCCGGGCACCGGCTCGTATGTGCTGATCGCGGCTGCGGGCGGGCACCAGCCGCAGGCGGTCACGGTCACCGTCGGCGAACGGCCGGTCGAGCTGGATGTCGTGCTCGGCGGCGCGGGCCGGCTCGCGGGCACCGTCACCACCGCGGACGGCACCCCGGTACGCGACGCCATGGTCACCCTCACCGATGTACGCGGAGAGGTCGTCGCCACCACCCGCAGCGGCCGCGAAGGCGGCTATGTCATCGGGGAGTTGGTGGCGGGCGAATACACCCTGGCCTCCAGTGCCCCGGCGTTCCGCCCCGCCGCGCTGCCGGTGACCGTCCAGGCCTCCCGGGAGACCCGCCAGGACATCGAGCTGGCCGGTGGCGCGGTGCTGCGCGGGACCGTACGGGCGGGCGGCGGCCGGCCCGTCGAGGACGCCAGGGTCACCCTGCTGGACGCCGCCGGCAATGTCGTCGACACCGCGACCACCGGGCCCGATGGTCTGTTCCGCTTCGTCGACCTGTCGGCCGGTGAGTACACCGTCATCGCCGCCGGCTACCCGCCGGTGGCCACCGTCCTCCAGGTCGCGGGCGGCGGCCGCACCGAACGCGACCTCCAGCTGGGGCACGAGGACTGAACGGGGTGTGCGCCAGAGCTGTCAGGGCTGACCCGTAAGGGAGGCGGGGCGCCCCGTAAGGGACGCGGGAGGCCCAGCCCCGACAACCCCGCTCCGCCCGCCAACTCGCCCTGTACACAAGGTGCGTAGGGTTCTCACCGGCGGGCCCTCAAGGGGAACCCGCCGCGGAACGACGGGGGATGGGACGGGGGAGTCGAGCCATGGCGGCAGCCGGTGGGCGCACGCGGGTGACGGGACGGCGGGCGGTGGCCGTCATCGTGCTGGTGCTGGTCGTGCTCGTGGGCGGTGGGTACGCGGCGAAGCCGCTGTGGCAGCCGTATTGGTACGCGACGCGGATCTGTGGGGGGCTGCTCCCGGCGGACGATCTGGCGGAGGTGCTCCCCACCGAGCAGCTGAAGTCCGGCAAGGAGGAGACCGATCTCGCCCACGGCCTGATGAGGTGCGGGGTGGACACGCCGGACGACCACTTCTCGCTGCTGGTGAACGTCGACTCCGATCCCGACGATGTGGTCCGGCTGCTCAGGGCTGAGTTCACCATCCCCACCGTGCCGCGCTTCGACTTCCCCGCGGGAATCCCCGGATTCCGCGGCGACCTGGGGCACTACATCGTGCAGGAGTGCCCGGATCTGCGGCGGGACTCCTTCGGCCGCAAACGGCGGCTGGTGACCCGGGTGGCCGGCAAGTGGAACGAGGAGCACGGCACCCCCGCCACGCTGCGGATCGCTGTCGCGGTCGCCAACGGCGCGGCGGCGCAGTCCGGTTGCGGCGCGCCGCGGCTGCCGCTGCCGCAGCGGACGGAGCTGCGTCCGAAGGCCGTGCCACTGGAGCGGGGCGGTGCCGGTTGCGGCTGGCTCGCCCGGGCCCGGCTCCCCGAGAATCCGGCGGGCCGGCCCTGGCGGGTGGTCGCGCGCTCCGACGCACATGCCCCGATCACCCGCTGCACGCTGGTGGACCGCACGGGCGGGCCGTCGTACGCCGAGTTCAGCGGCTGGTACGGAGACTGGACGAAGGAGCCCTTCAAGAGACTGGTCATGGGCAACGTCCGGCTGCCGGATGACTTCCCGGACGGTGGGCAGACGATGAGCGAGGACTTCGGCACCGCCGCCGCCCGCTGTGACGGCGAGGCCGCCCACTTCGAGGTGAGCGGCTCCATGGACTCGTCGGAGCGGCGCCTCCCGGGGCGCGAACTGCGGCCGCTCCTGGTCGCGTTCGCCAAGGATCAGGCCCGGCGGCGGGGCTGCGGCCACCTGGTGCTGCCGGGGCGGGAGATCTTCCCGAACGGGCGATGAGCCGGGCCGCCGGAGGTCAGTGCGTCAGATCGCGGTGGATGACCCGTGCGGCGCGCTCGACGGCGGCCACCCCGTCGTCCATGGTGTGGTTCCTGGTGGAGAGGACGGCCATGCCGTAGTCGTTCCCGTGGCCGTCGAAGGCGCCGACGCTGTTCACCCGCCAGCCGTCGGTCTTGCGCGGCAGCCAGCCGTTCTTGACGTGCACGGTGGCGCCGCCGGGGGCACCGGCGGGGACGCCCCAGCGCTGGTCGGGGACGACCCGGTGCATCAGGCCGAGGGCGTAGCCGCGGGAGGCGGCGGTGAGCACCGGGTTGTCCGTGGTGAGCAGCTTCATCAGCGTGAGCTGGTCGGCGGCGGTGATCTGGGTGAGGCCCCAGGCGCCGTGCGTGCCGGGGACGGTGTGCCGCATGCCGGCCAGGGACAGGAAGTGCTTGATGCCGGCCGGGCCGATCCGGCGCCAGAGCGCGGTGGTCGCGTTGTTGTCCGACTTGGTGATCATGGCGGTGGTCAGCCGTACCTCGTGCGGGGTCAGCTTGCGGTGCGCCTCCTCGGCCTTCCGCAGCAGGGCGCCGAGCACCGTGACCTTCACCACACTCGCCGAGTCGAAGTGGGCGCCGGCCTGGAACTCGCAGTGGGTCCGGGTGCGCCGGTCGTAGACCGCCAGCGCCGAGGCGCCCTCCCGCCCGTGGAGGGCGTCGGCGATGTCCTGGGAAAGGGCGGGTGCCAGGCCCGGCCGCTGTGAGGTGCACACGACCTTGGCGTGGCCGACCGGCGCGCTGGCGGAGCCGGCCGCGGCCGGGGTCGCCGTGGTGAGCACCGTGAGCAGCGATCCGGCAGCCACGACCGCGGCCAGCCCGCGGCGCGCGCAGCTCGATATGCGTGATCCGTGCATGGAGGTGGTGTCCTGTCCCGCTGTGTATCGGAGGCTCCGCCGCCGGGCGGCCGGCCTCGTGCGACCGGCTCCGTGCCGGGTCACCGCGGCCGTGCGGCCGAGCGGTGTCCCGCTTCATGGGTCACGGCGACGATACGGGGCGGGGGTGCGGACACCCCGGGGATTTATGTGGTTTGTCCGTATTTGGGGGGTGTGGTCAGGGTGTGACATTCGCCAAATCCGAGGGCGAATGCCGTCGGGTCTCTACGGTCGTGGCAGGGCCTTCCGGGGCTTGGCGCCGGTGCGCGGGCGACGGGTCGCGGCCGCCCGGCGGCGGCGTGCGCCGGCCATCAGCTGGCGGGTGCGGAGGGCCATCTCGATCTCGAAGCGGGCCCGTGGGTCCCGCAGGCGGGCTCCGAACAGCTTCTCCAGCTGACGCATCCGGTAGCGGACCGTCTGCGGGTGGATGCTGAGCGCCTTGGCCACCTCCGGAGCCCCCATCCCGCCGAGCCAGGCGAGCAGGGTCGCCTCCAGCCGCTCACACCGCTCCGGCGTCAGCCCCGCGAGCGGGCGCAGACGGCGGGCTATCAGGGTGTGGGCGAGCGATTCGTCCTGGAGCAGGACGAGGGAGGAGAGGTGGTCGTCGACGAAGACCACGCCGGCGTCCGGACCGTCGT
Source organism: Streptomyces sp. NPDC058773 (assembly GCF_042746015.1). Lineage (NCBI taxonomy): Bacteria > Bacillati > Actinomycetota > Actinomycetes > Kitasatosporales > Streptomycetaceae > Streptomyces > Streptomyces sp. NPDC058773. The sequence goes on along the minus strand of NZ_JBHYPE010000001.1, from coordinate 410,687 downwards.
GCGCCGCCGCCAGATCCAGCAGCCGGGACGCGGTGCGTACGGAGGCGGCAGCCTCTGTCGGCGCCACCGCGTGGCCGACCACCGCGGCGCGGTGGCGCAGTACGCCCTTCAGCCGGGCCCGTCCGTTCCTGCCGTCGGCCAGCGCGGCGGGGATCAGCAGGCCCGGTGCCTCGCCCGGTGCGCTGACGAGGCAGTCGCCCAGCGCGGACGCCACCAGGTGGATGTCGGTGTCGGAGCGCAGCATGACCGCGCGCACCTTTTCGGGCAGTGGACGGCCGGACCGCAGGACGCCCTCGATCAGCCGGGCCACCTGCTGGCTGCCGCCCCGCTCGATGACTTCCTTGAAGCTCGGGTTGCGATCGCAAAGAGACTGCGCGATCAGTTCGGTCAAGATCGCGAGTTGGCCTTCGCTGTCGGCTTGCGTGTCACCGCATTGCAGTAACTGGACGCCATTGAGTGCCTCGCTCACCATTCTGCCTCTGTTTCCTTGCGTGGAAAGCTGGTCCGGCCTGTTGTACCCCACCTGGCATGTGCCGTCGGCAGCTGACAGAACTCGTTCGGATGCCCTTACGGAATCCGTCAGAAGTCCTTCCGCTTTGCGACAGAAACTGTGCGAGATGCGGTGGGACACGAGCGTACCCCCAGCTTCCGCTTGGAAGGAATCGTGGTGCTGAGATGAAGAAGTCGTGCGCTTGCCCTCAACGGGGCGGCCCGGTAGCGCGCTGGACGAGGCGTCAGGCCGACACCCCCTAGGCTGGGCAATCCGTTCGGTATCGCCGAGACTGTGCTGAGCGGGCGGCGTCAGGTCACCTGCGTACCGCCCACCGGCTGCGACGGGACTGGTGCATGTGAAGATCCTCATCTCCGCGGACATGGAGGGCGCGACGGGGGTGACCTGGCCGGCCGATGTGCTGCCGGGGACGCCCCAGTGGGAGCGCTGCCGCCAGATGTTCACGTCCGACGTCAATGCGGCCATCGCCGGCTTCCACGACGGCGGGGCCGACGAGGTGCTGGTCAACGAGGCGCACTGGACGATGCGCAACCTGCTGCTGGAACAGCTCGACGAGCGCGCGCAGATGCTCACCGGACGGCACAAGTCGCTGAGCATGGTCGAAGGGGTGCAGCACGGCGACGTCGACGGGATCGCCTTCGTCGGCTATCACACCGGGGCGGGCACCGAAGGCGTCCTCGCGCACACCTACCTCGCCAACACCCTCACCGGCGTCTGGGTCGACGGCGTCCGCGCGAGCGAGGGCTACCTCAACTCCCTGGTCGTCGCCGGGTACGGCGTCCCCGTGGTGCTGGTCACCGGCGACGACCGCACCTGTCAGGACGCCCTCGGATACGCCCCGGAGGCGCCCGGCGTCGCGGTCAAGGACTATGTGTCGCGCTACGCGGCCGTCTGCCGCCCGCCGGCCCGTACGGCCGCCGAGATCCGGGCCGCCGCCCGGAAGGGAGCGGCGCTGGCGGTGCGTCATGAACCGTCCCGGCGCGGCCCGTTCCGCGTCGAGCTGGAATTCGACGCGGAACATCTGGTGGGCGCGGCGACCTGTGTGCCGGGCGTGGAACGTTCCGGGGAACGCCGTGTCGCGTACACCGCTCCGGACATGTACGAGGGCATCCGGTGCTTCAAGGCGGTCACCACCGTCGTGTCGTCCGCCGTGGAGGAGCAATATGGCTGAGGCGGAGTCCGGCACCGGGCCGTCCCCCGACGCGGACCAACGGGCGCTGGACGAGGTGGTGCGCTTCACCTCCGACCTGATCCGGATCGACACCAGCAACGCCGGTGACGGCACCTGTCAGGAGCGCCCGGCCGCCGAGTACGTCGCCGAGCGGCTCGCCGGGGCCGGGCTGACGCCGACGCTGCTGGAGCGCAGCAAGGGCCGGACGAACGTGGTCGCCCGCATCGAGGGCACCGATCCGGCGGCCGACGCGCTGCTGGTGCACGGTCATCTCGACGTGGTGCCGGCCGAGCCCGCCGACTGGAGCGTGCACCCCTTCTCCGGGGAGGTCCGCGACGGCGTGGTCTGGGGCCGCGGCGCCATCGACATGAAGAACATGGACGCGATGGTGCTCGCCGTGGTCCGCCGGTGGGCCCGCGACGGGGTCCGGCCGCGCCGGGACATCGTGCTCGCCTTCACCGCCGACGAGGAGGCCAGCGCCGAGGACGGTTCCGGCTTCCTCGCCGACCGGCACCCCGGACTCTTCGAGGGCTGCACCGAAGGCATCAGCGAGTCCGGGGCGTTCACCTTCCACGCCGGTGACGGAATGCGGCTCTACCCGGTCGCGGCGGGGGAGCGCGGCACGGCCTGGCTGACGCTGACCGCCCGGGGCCGGGCCGGGCACGGCTCGAAGGTCAACCGCGACAACGCCGTCAGCCGGCTGGCCGCGGCCGTCGCCCGGATCGGCGCGTACGACTGGCCGGTCCGGCTCACCCCGACGGTGCGGGCCGCGCTCCGCGAGCTCGCCGCCCTGCACGGCATCGACGTGGACGCCGGCGCACCGGACTTCGACGTCGATGCGCTGCTCGACAGGCTCGGCCCGGCCGCCGGGCTCGTCGCCCCGACGGTCCGTAACAGCGCCAACCCCACGATGCTGGCGGCCGGTTACAAGATCAATGTGATCCCGGGAACCGCCACCGCCCATATCGACGGCCGGGTGGTCCCCGGCGGTGAGACGGAGTTCCGTACCACCCTGGACGCACTCACCGGACCCGGGGTGAGCTGGGAATACCACCATCGCGAGGTCGCGCTCCAGGCCCCGGTCGACGCCCCGGTGTTCGCCGCGATGCGGGCCGCGATCGAGCGCTTCGACCCGGACGGCCATGTCGTGCCGTACTGCATGTCCGGCGGCACCGACGCCAAGCAGTTCTCCCGGCTGGGCATCACCGGCTACGGTTTCTCCCCGCTGAAACTGCCCGAGGGCTTCGACTACCAGGCACTCTTCCACGGCGTGGACGAATGTGTGCCGGTCGAGGGGCTGCACTTCGGGGTCCGGGTACTCGATCATTTCCTGCGCTCGGCCTGACCGGCCGACGCATGGCCCGACCGGTGGTGGAGAGGAACAACAGCATGGTGACCACGGCTCCGTACGGTGGCTGGACGTCCCCGATAGAGGCCCGGACGGTCGCCGCCCACGACGGCCGGCCGGCCTTCGTCGGCGTCGTCGGCGACGAGGTGTGGTGGACGGAGCCACGGCCCGCCGAGGGCGGCCGGCGGGCGCTGGTCCGCCTGCGGCCGGACGGCACCGAGGAGTCGGTTCTCCCCGCGCCCTGGAACGTCCGCACCCGGGTGCTGGAGTACGGCGGCCAGCCCTGGGCCGGTACGGTCACCGACCGCGGACCGCTGGTCGTCTTCAGCGACTTCGCCGACCAGCGGCTGTACGCCTACGCACCGGACGGCGACGAGGCGCCGCGCCCGCTCACCCCGCTCTCCGGGGTCGGTGCCGGGCTGCGCTGGGCCGACCCGGTGCTGCGCCCGGAGCTCGGCGAGGTGTGGTGCGTCCTGGAGGAGTTCACCGGCGACCGGCCGGACGAGGTGCGCCGGGTGCTCGCGGCCGTCCCGCTCGACGGTTCCGCCGCCGAACACCGCGACTCCGTACGGGAGTTGACCGGCGACCGGCAGCGCTTCGTGACCGGCCCGCGGATCTCCCCGGACGGGCGGCGGGCCGCCTGGCTCGCCTGGGACCACCCCCGGATGCCCTGGGAGGGCACGCTGGCGATGGTCGCCAGGATCACCGGCAACGGCGAGTTCGAGGACATCCGGCCGCTCGTCGGCGACCTCGGCCCCGGCGCGCCGCACGGCGGTGCGGACGGTGAGTCCGTCGCACAGATCGAATGGGCGGCCGATGGCTCACTGCTGTTCGTCTCCGACCTCAGCGGCTGGTGGGAGCTGCAGCGCATCGACCCCGACGCGACGGGCGACGGCGTGGTGGCGAGCCGCGCGCTGTGCCCGGCCCGGCAGGAGGAGTTCGGCGGGCCGCTGTGGACCGTCGGCCAGCGCTGGTTCCTGCCGCTGGACGACGGCACCCTCGCGGTGATCCACGGCCGGGGCGCCACCTCGCTGGGCATCCTCGACCCGGTGAGCGGCGAACTCGTCGACGCGGCGGGCCCGTGGACCGAATGGGCGCCCAGCCTCGCCGTGCACGGCAGCCGCATCGTCGGCATCGCCGCCGGCCCGCAGAGCTCGTACGAGATCGTCGAGCTGGACACCTGCACCGGACGTGCCCGGGTCCTCGCCTGCCGGCACACCGACGTCCTGGACCCGGCCTACTACCCCCGGCCGGTCGGCCGGACCTTCACCGGCCCCGACGGGCGCGACATCCACGCCCACATCTACCCGCCGCACAACCCCGGTCACCGCGCCCCCGACGGTGAGCTGCCGCCCTTCGTGGTGTGGGCGCACGGCGGCCCCACCAGCCGGGCCCCGATGGTGCTCGACCTGGAGATCGCCTACTTCACCACCCGGGGCATCGGCGTCGCCGAGGTCAACTACGGCGGCTCGACCGGCTACGGGCGCGCGTACCGCGAGCGGCTGCGCGGCCAGTGGGGCGTGGTGGACGTCGAGGACTGCGCCGCCGTCGCCCGCGCGCTGGCCGATGAGGGCACCGCCGACCGGGCCCGGCTGGCCATCCGCGGCGGCAGCGCCGGCGGCTGGACCGCCGCCGCCTCCCTGACCACCACCGACCTCTACGCCTGCGGCACCATCAGCTACCCGATCCTGGACCTGACCGGCTGGGCCACCGGTGAGACCCATGACTTCGAGTCGCGCTATCTGGAGTCGCTGATCGGTCCGCTCGACGAGGTGCCCGACCGCTACCGCGAGCGCTCGCCGCTGCACCGCGCGGACCGGATCACCGCGCCGTTCCTGCTGCTCCAGGGCCTGGACGATGTGATCTGCCCGCCGGCGCAGTGCGAGCGCTTCCTCGCCGAGATCGACGGGCGCGCCGTACCGCACGCCTATCTGTCGTTCCCCGGCGAGGGCCACGGCTTCCGCCGCGCGGACACCATCGTGCGCGCGGTGGAGGCCGAACTCGCCCTCTACGTCCAGACCTTCGGCATCACCCGCGACGATGTCCCGGCGCTGGAACTGGGCGGATGACGGTGACCGGAGCGGTCCGGCCGCCGCGGCTGCGGCCCGGTGACCGGGTGGCGGTGATCGCGCCCAGCGGCCCGCTCGCGCCGGAGCGGCTGGACCGCGGGCTGGACGTGCTCCGCGGCTGGGATCTCGACCCGGTCGCCACGCCTCACGCCCGCGGCACCCACCCCACGCTGGGCTATCTCGCCGCCTCCGACGAGGAGCGGGCCCGCGACCTCCAGGAGGCGTGGTGCGATCCGTCCGTGAAGGCGGTGTTCGCGGGGCGCGGGGGCTATGGCGCGCAGCGGATGGTGGACCTGCTCGACTGGGACGCCGTCCGTGCCGCGGCCCCCAAACCACTGGTCGGCTTCAGTGATGTGACGGTGCTGCACGAGGCGTTCGCGATGCGCGCCGGGGTGTCCACCCTGCACGGACCGGCCGCCGCGGGTGAGGTCTTCCTCAAGGACGACGCCACCCGGGAGCATCTGCGGCGCACGCTGTTCGCGCCGGAGACCGTGCGCACCCTGGTGTCGCCGACCGCCCGGCCGCTGGTGCCGGGCCGGGCCCGCGGTGTCACCCTCGGCGGCTGTCTGGCCCTGCTCGCCAGTGAGCTGGGCACCCCGGGGTCCCGCCGGAGCGCGGCGGGCGGGCTGCTCCTGCTGGAGGACGTCGGGGAACCGCCGTACCGCATCGACCGGACGCTCACCCAACTCCTGCGGGCCGGCCGGCTGGACGGTGTCGCCGGGATCGTCCTCGGTTCCTGGGCCCGCTGCGGGCCCTACGAGCGGGTGCGGGAGGTGCTGGTGGACCGGCTGGCCGGGCTCGGGGTGCCGGTGGCCGAGGAGTTCGGCTTTGGGCACGGCGATTCCGCGCTGACCGTGCCGCTGGGCGTCCCCGCCGAGCTGGACGCCACGGCCGGCACGCTCACCTTCGGGGAGCCGGCAACGGTGTGAGGGCCCGCCCGGCTCGACGGCAGGTCACTGCGGTCCAGGGGCCGGGGCCCGCGGCTGCTCTCACCCGCAGCGGAGCCGGCCGACGGCCCTGAACGCACGTCCTAACCGCGACGCGACTGCGGAGCGTTGACTTGCCGTCACACCTGGCACAGCATGAGCGCCCCGCTACCGACTGGTTGGTACGACCTGTGTGGAGGTCCTCGTGCCCAGCGACTCCCGTGCCGTGTTGCGCCCCGTGCTCCGCAGGTCCCTCGCCCTGCTGGCCGGCGCCGCCCTGGCCGCGCCGCTCGCCCTGACCGCCCCCGCCGTCGCCGCCGCCGACCCGTACACCGTCACCGCGCTGAAGGTCACCGTCCAGGCCGGGGACCGCCGTTGCACCCTGGACACGGACGTCTACCGCCCGGCCGGGGCCGACGCCGCGCACCCGGCGCCCGCCGTGCTGACCACCAACGGCTTCGGCGGCAGCAAGAAGGACGGCTCGACCGACGGCCTCGCCAAGGCCTTCGCCGCCCGCGGCTATGTGGTGCTGGCCTACTCCGGGCTCGGCTTCGGCCGGACCGGCTGCCCGATCTCCCTCGACGACCCCCGGATCGACGCCCGGGCGGCGAGCGGGCTGGTCGATCTGCTGGCCGGCACCCGTGCGGCCGACAACGGCACGCGGATCGGCTATGTCGCCGCCGACGCGGCCGGAGACCCGCGGGTCGGCATGATCGGCGGCTCCTACGGCGGCGCCATCCAGCTGGCCACCGCCGCCGTCGACCACCGGGTCGACGCGCTGGTCCCGCTCATCACCTGGAACGACCTCGTCTACTCCCTCGCCCCGAACAACACCGGCCGCACCGACGGTGTCACCGGCCCGCTGCCCGGCGCCTACAAGTGGCAGTGGACGAAGGGGTTCTTCCTGCTCGGCGAGGCGCAGGGGCTGCTGCATCCACAGCTCGCCCCGCCGCGCCCCGGCGGCTCGCGCTGTCTGCACTTCGTTCCGCGGGCCTGTGAGACCAAGCGGCTGCTGGATTCCGGGAGGTACCCGGCGGAGCGGACCGACGCCGTGCTCACCTACGCGCGCAGCGTCTCCCCGGTCTCGTACCTGTCCTCGGTCACGGCACCGACGCTGCTCGTACAGGGCCAGAACGACAGCCTGTTCAACCTCAACGAGGCCACCGCCACCTACCGGACCCTCGCCGCGCAGGGCACCCCGGTGAAGATGATCTGGCAGGCCTGGGGCCACAGCGGCGGGATGCGGAAACCGGCGAAGGGCGAACTCGACCTGGCGCGGGGCAATCTGGACTCCAGTTACGTCGGGCAGCGGATCGTGACGTGGTTCGACCGCTATCTGCGGCACCGGACGGCGACCGCCACCGGCCCGGCCTTCGCCTACCACCGGGACTGGATGACCGACGGGTCCGCCTACGCCGCCGCACCCGCCTTCCCCGTGGGCAGCACCCGTCGGCTGTATCTCTCCGGGGACGGCACACTCGTCGACCGGCGTGCGGCGGTGGTACGCGGCAGCCGGGCGTACCGCAATCTGCGGATGGCCACCAGCCACTCGGAGAGTTCGCTGTCCGGGATGCTGGGGCTGCCGGATGTCGCGCCGTACGACGCCCGGGGCACCTACCTCGACTGGACCTCGCAGCCGGTGGCGGACGGGCCGGTGGACGTGGTGGGTGCGCCCAGGGTGACGCTGGAGGTCGCCTCCCCGCAGGCCGAGCGGGCGCAGACGTCCGCGGACGCGGCCGACCGGCTGGTGCTGTTCGCCAAGCTCTACGATGTCGCGCCGGACGGCAGGAAGACGCTGGTGCACCGGCTGGTGGCCCCGGCCCGGGTGCCCGATGTGACCCGGCGGTTCACCGTGGAGCTGCCGGGCATCGTGCACCGTTACGAGCCGGGGCACCGGCTGCGTCTCGTGATCGCCGCGAGCGACGACGCCTATGCGGGCAATCGCGGGGTGAAGCGGGTGACGGTCAGCAGTACGCCCCAGGACACCGGGGTCCTCGAACTGCCTGTCACCCAAGGGGTGTTGCGGTAGCGGATGGGGTGGAAGCCGGAGGGACGAGTGGAGCGTGCGGACGTCCCGGCGCGCCGCGGGCGCCGGGTGCCACCGGGCGCCGGGTGCGTCAGCCGGGCCGTCCGCGCTGCGGGCGGCTCAGTCGTCCGTGACCGTGAGCGCCTGCACGGGGCAGGCGCGGGCCGCTTCCCGCACCAGCGGGTCGCCCGCGCCGTCCTCCCGGCCGGGCAGCAGGGCGCTGAAACCGTCGTCGTCCTGTGTGAAGACCCCCGGCGCGGTCAGGGCACACTGCCCCGCGCCGATACAGCGGTCGATGTCGATCGCGATCCGCATTCCGGACCCCTTTCCTCGGTCCGCCGTCCTGGCCGCTACCAGGTCAGCGGCAGTTCGATCATGCCTTGCAGAGTGTCTCCGGCCTTGAACGGAATCTCCGCGGCCGGCACGGCGAGCCGCAGCTCCGGAATCCTGGTGAACAGCGAGCGCAGCGCGATCTCCAGCTCCGCGCGGGCGAGGTTCTGCCCCAGGCACTGGTGGACCCCGAAGCCGAACGCCACGTGGTGGCGGGCCGAACGGTCGAGGTCCAGCTCGTCCGGTGCCGGATAGACGGCAGCGTCCCGGTTGATCAGCGAGGAGGGGAACAGGACCGCGTCGTCGGCGCGGATGATCTGCCCGCCGATCTCGATGTCCGCCGTCGCCACCCGCAGCATGCCGTCCGCGATGGACAGGAACCGCAGCAACTCCTCGACGGCGGCGGGCATCAGGCCCTCCTCGGCCCTGAGCTGCGCCAGCTGTTCGGGGTGTTCCAGCAGCGTGAAGGTGCCGAGCGAGATCATGTTGGCGGTGGTCTCATGGCCGGCCACCAGCAGGATCATGGCGAGCCGGACCAGCTCCTGGCGGGTGAGCGCGCCGGCCCGCAGCCGGTCCTCGATCAGCTCGTCCAGCAGCCCGTCGCCCGGGTGCCGCTCCTTGGCGGCGATCAGCTCGGCGAAGTACTCCTCCAGCTTCAGCCGGGCGTCCTCCGCCTCCTCGGCCGTCCGGCCGCGCAGGAGGCGGCAGGACTGCTCCTCGAAGAACTCGTGGTCCGCGTACGGGACGCCGAGCAGTGCGCAGATCACCATGGACGGCACCGGCAGGGCGAAGGCGGAGACCAGCTCGGCGGGCGGGCCCTGCGCCAGCATCCGGTCGAGCAGCCCGTCGACGATCCGCTGGATCTCCGGCCGCAGCGCGGCGGTCCGCTTGACGCTGAAGCTGGGGATCAGCATCCGGCGCTGGGTGTTGTGCTCCGGGTCGTCGACCCCGATCAGCGGGGTCCGGACCCGGCGGATCGCCTCGAAGCGCTCCACCGGGACCGGGAATGCCGGGTTCTGCCGGTCGGCGGACAGCCGCTGGTCGGTCAGCAGCGCGCGGGCCTCGGTGTGGCCGGTGACCGCCCACACCTGGCGGCCGTCGTAGAGCGTGACATGGGTCAGCGGACGGGCCTCGCGCAGCGGCCGGTAGCCGGCGGGCGGATGGTAGGGACAGGTGCGGTCCTGAAAGTAGGGGATGGCTTCGGTCACGGAATTCCTCCCGTACGGGACCCGAGTGGCCCGGGGTGCCCGTGTGTGAGATGGCCATGCTGTGGCGCGCCGTGCTTGCCGCGCCGATCTCACCTCATGCCTCGGATGCCGGGGACGTCTACGCGCAGTTCGGCCAACTTCGTTGAAATTCAGCTGAGTCCGGACCGGATGGCTGCGTTCCGTGGTTGCACGAGGGTGTCGATCACGCCGTTCAGATAGCGCTCGCGGGCCGCGTCGGCAGGCAGGCACTGCGGGACGGCGTGCCCGAGCTGGGCGTGGCCGAGGTAGGCGGTGTAGGCGAGCAGACCGCGGCGTCGCGCCTCGTCCTCGGCAAAGCCCAGCGCCGCGAAGAGCGCGGCGACATAGCCGATGCGCCGGTCGGTCACCCGGGCGAGCGCGGCCGCCACCCGTGGGTCCGCGGCGCTCGCCGGCAGGGTGACCTCCAGCGGGTCCGCGGCGGCGCGGGAGGTGGCCTGCACCAGCAGCCGCCGCAGCCGTCGCTCGGGATCGGGATCGGCCTCCATCTCGGTGATCACGGCCTCGGTGCCGGTCTCCTCCCAGCGCTCCAGCGCGGCCTCGATCAGGGCGTCGCGGTTGCTGAAGTGCCAGTAGAAGCTGCCCTTGGTGGCGCCCAGCCGGGCGGCCAGCGGTTCCACGGCCACCGCGGCGAGGCCGCCCTCGCCCATGGCCGCGAGAGCGGCATCGGCCCAGTCGCGGGCGGTCAGTCGCTCTCGTGCGCCGCTGTCGCGGGGCGCTTTCGCTCGCTGCTGTGGCATGTCCATACGGTACCGTACGGTAAAACATACGCCACCGTATGGAGGTGCCCCGTGCGTACCGTCCGCGATGTTCATGCCCGCACCGTCCACGCCCCGGCCGAGATGGCCGGAGCGCTGCTCGACCGGCTCGGCGGCGCGGACGATCCGCTCTTCCCCACGCCCGTCTGGCCGCCGATGCGCTTCGACCGTCCCCTGGGGGTGGGCGCCGACGGCGGCCACGGGTTCGTCCGCTACCGCGTCGCGGCCTATGAGCCCGGCCGCCGCGTCCGCTTCGACTTCACCGACGGCGGGGGCTGGCACGAGGTCACCGTCCGGCCCCTGGGGCCGGACCGCTGCCGGGTGGAGCACGTCCTGCAGAGGCGGCTGCCGCTGGTCCAGGGCGTGCTGTGGACACTGGCCATGCGGAGTGTGCACGGCACCGTGGTGGAGGAGATCTTCGACAACGTCGAACGGGCCGCCACCGGGCGGGTGTTGACCCCGGTCCGCCGCTCGCCGCGGGTACGCCTGCTCAACGGGCTGCTCTGGGACCGGCCCCGGGCCGTCGCGCTCCCCGCCGCGGCCCGGCTGGCGCACCGGGCTTTCCCGCGCACCGACTTCCAGGACGCCTGGCAGATGGAACTGCTGCCCGGTATGCCGCAGGAACCGGAGGCGTGGCAAGACGTACTGCGCGGCGCGTCCTTCCCGGTCGTCGGGCGCGCGGACGGCGAGATCCTGCTCGGCGAGGACGCCCGGCACCTGGACTTCCGCGCCTCGATCCTGGTCGCGGACGGCCGTGTCACGCTCGGCACGGTCGTCCGCGTCCGCAACACCGCCGGCCGCCTCTACTTCGCGCTCGTCCGCCGGGTCCACCCCTTCATGGCCCGGCTGATGCTGCGCCGCACCCACCGCCGGCTGGCCCTCGCCGCACCGAGCGCGGGGGAGCGGACGGGCCGGTGACGGCCGGGCCGGCCCCGGCGCGCCGCGCATGCGGCTGGCCCGCCGTGGCCGCGCTTCGTACGATCTTCCGGTGACGAGCAACGACCGCTATCTCGCGCGCGGCCCACGGGTCGGCATCCGGCACTTCACCGCCGCCGACCGGGCGGAGTTCACCGCGCTGGCACGGGAGAGCGCGGAGCTGCACCACCCCTGGCTCTTCCCGCCCACCACGGACGCCGCCTACGACAGCTATCTGCTGCGGCTCCAGGAGCCGCAGCGCGAGGGGTTCTTGATCTGTGCGGCGGCCGACGGCCGGATCGCCGGCTACCTCACCGTCAACAACATCGTGCACGGCGCGTTCCGCTGCGGCGCGATCGGCTACGGTGCCTTCGCACACGCCGCCGGCCGCGGCCTGATGAGCGAGGGCCTGCGGCTCGTGCTGCGGCACGCCTTCACCACGATGGGCCTGCACCGGCTGGAGGTCAACGTCCAGCCGGCCAACGGGCAGTCGATCGCCCTGGTCAGGCGGGCCGGCTTCCGGCTGGAGGGGTTCTCCCCGGACTTCCTCTTCATCGACGGCGCCTGGCGCGACCACGAGCGCTGGGCGATCACGGCGGAGATGGTCCCGGGGGTGGGGGAGTGATGCAATGTCCGTCATGACCATCGACTTCCACCGCACCGTGCCGATCTTCCGGATCTTCGACGTGGCCAAGGCCCATGAGTTCTACGTCGGCTATCTCGGCTGCTCGGTCGACTGGGAGCACCGCTTCGAGCCCGGTATGCCGCTCTACACCCAGGTGTCGCGCGGCGACCTCGTGCTGCATCTGTCGGAGCATCACGGCGACGCGACGCCCGGCTCCGCCCTCCACACCGAGCTGAGCGGGGTGCACGCACTGCACGCCGAACTGACCGGCAAGAACTACCCGTATCTGCACCCCGCCCTCGAACACGACGAGACCGGGACCTCGCTCACGCTGACCGATCCCTTCGGGAACCGGCTGCGCTTCACCGAAGCCGGTTCCGGCGCGCAGCCGTCCGAGGACGCCCCGGCTACCGGGACTTGCGGTTGATCTTCATGGTGTCCATGTCGGTGGCGGTGGACCGCAGGTCGCGGTAGCCCAGCCCGGCGGCGCGCAGTGCGGTCTCCGCCTTGTCCTCGGCGAGCGCGGCCGCCATCTCCTCGCCGTCCGCCGCGTCCGAGACGATGACGTAGCGGTAGCTGAAGGAGTGCAGCGCGGTGTCGTACGCCAGCGAGCCCTCCGGGGTGAACTTGAGCTGGGACAGGCCGTGTTCGTCCACCTCGGCCAGCAGCTCCGCCCGGGAGCCGGGTGTCAGGCCGTCCCACTTGCCGCGGACGATCACTCGGTAGGTGTGCTGGTCAGACATGGGTGCCGCTTCCGTTCCGGGGGGTCAATGAGCCGAAGTGCCAGGCTATTTCGCCGGATCTCCGAGGGCCTCCCCTTTTTCGGCGCGGCTGTGTGACGATCACCGTATGCGCCGTACCGTACTGATCGATGCCCCCTCCAACCTGGGACTGCGCCCGCCCGCGCCCGGCACCGTCCCCGGCTGCTACAAGCTCGCGGGCGCCCTGCGCGAGCAGGGTCTGCTGCGCAGGCTCGGGGCGCTGGAGGGCGGTGTGGTGGTGCCGCCGCGCTACGACCTGGGGGACTGGCAGGAGGGCGACGGCGACTTCAACGCCGCCGCTCTCGCCGCGTACACCGGCCGGCTCGCGACCCGTATCGAGGGACATGTGGCCGGTGGCGGCTTCCCGGTGGTGCTGGGCGGTGACTGCAGCATCCTGCTCGGCGCGGTGCTCGCGCTGCGGCGGCTGGGGCGCTACGGCGTCGCCTACCTCGACGGACACGGCGACTTCCGGCACCCGGGCAACACGGCGGTCTCCGGTCCGGTCGGGGCCGCGGCCGGGGAGGGCCTGGCGCAGATCACCGGTCGGGGCCAGGCGGACCTCACGGACCTCGACGGGCTGCGGCCGTACGTCCGCGACGAGGACGTGTGCGTCCTCGGCATCCGCGACGCGGACGAGGACCAGGAGGAGCTGACCGGTCTCGGCATCAGGCACGCCCCGGTCGGCGCGATCCGGCGGCGCGGTCCGGAGGCGGTGGCCCGCGACGTTCTCAAGCGCTTCCAGCACCCCCCGCTCGACGGCTTCTGGATCCATCTCGACGTGGATGTCCTCGACCCGTCCGTCATGCCGGCCGTCGACAGCCCCGACCCCGGCGGTCTGCTCACCGACGAACTCCGGGAGCTGCTGGGCCCATTGGCGGCCTCACCGCGCTGCGTCGGCGTCAACGTCACCATCTACGACCCGGACCACGACCCGGAAGGGACCGGCGCGGCGCTGCTCGCCGACCTCCTTGAAGGGGTCTTTGCGCAACCCTGACCCCGCCCGGCAACGAGAGGCCCTGTGCAGACCGGCGGTCACGCGGTTCCATGGTCAACAGGAGGCCGCCGCAGCCGAGGCGGCCCGGTCCAGCATTGCGAGGCAGCCGTGGCCACGAGTGTGCGACGCACCACCCTGACCCTCCCCGCCGCCCCTCTCGGCCCGGACAGCCCGCTCCCCGCGCTGCGGACGTGCCAGGACCCGCACCGCATCGAGGTCCCCCGGGACGCCGGACTGCCCGCCGACATGGCGCGGCAGTTGGGCCGGTCACCGCTGCGCTCGATCCTGCCCGTCCCGCTGCGCGACGGCTACGGCCGGGCCCGCCGCAGCACCGACCTGGACGCGCTGGTCATCGAGAACGACCGGCTGCGTGCCACCGTCCTGCCCGGCCTCGGCGGCCGGGTCCACTCCCTGCACCACAAACCCACCGACCGCGAACTCCTCTACCGCAACCCGGTGGTGCAGCCCGCGGCCTTCGCCCTCAACGGCGCCTGGTTCTCCGGTGGCATCGAGTGGAACATCGGTGCCACCGGACACACCACGCTCTCCTGCGCCCCGCTGCACGCCGCCCGCGTCCCGGCGCCGGACGGCGGGGAGATGCTGCGGCTGTGGGAGTGGGAGCGGCTGCGCGATCTGCCGTTCCAGGTGGACCTGTGGCTGCCCGAGGGCTCCGACTTCCTCCATGTGGGCGTGCGCATCCGTAATCCGCACCACCACTCCGTACCGGTCTACTGGTGGTCCAACACCGCCGTGCCCGAAAGCGCGCGCACCCGTGTCCTGGCGCCCGCCGACGACGCCTGGCACTACGGCTACGAACGGACCCTGCGCCGCGTCCCGGTCCCCGACTCCGGCGGCACCGACCGCAGTTACCCGCTGCGCAGCACCTACCCCGCCGACTACTTCTACGACGTGCCCGACGGTGCCCGCCGCTGGATCACCGCCCTCGACGCGGACGGCCGCGGTCTGGTGCAGACCTCCACCGACACCCTGCGCGGCCGCAAGCTCTTCCTCTGGGGCGCGGGGCAGGCCGGGCGGCGCTGGCAGCAATGGCTCACCGAACCGGGCACCGGCGGCTACGCCGAGATCCAGGCCGGACTGGCCCGTACCCAGCTGGAGCACGTACCGCTGGACGCCGGCGGCGAGTTCAGCTGGCTGGAGGCGTACGGGCCGCTGGAAACCGACCCCGCGACGGTGCACGGCGCGGACTGGGGCGCGGCCCGAGCGGAGGTCGCCGCCCGGCTCCGGGCCGCCCTGCCCCGGGCGGACGTCGAGGCCGCCTACGCCGCCTGGCTGCCATATGCCGACCAGGAACCGAAGGAGCCGCTGGCCGCCGGCTCCGGCTGGGGCGCTCTGGAGGCGGCCCGTACCGGTCTGGAGCTGCCCGGGACGCCCTTCGGCCCGGCCACGCTGGGCGCCGAACAGGAGCCGTGGCTGACGCTGCTGAGGACCGGGGACCTGCCGGCCGGCGGCCCGGTGCCCGGCCCGGTGGTGACCGCGCCGGGCTGGCGCGATCTGCTGGAGTCGGCGCCGCCCGGCCCGTCCACCGACTACCACCTGGGGCTCGCCCAGTGGCAGGCCGGCGACCGCGCCCAGGCCGTGCGCAGCTGGGAGCGGGCCGTAGGGCGCGGCGCCGGCTGCCTCCCGCTGTACTGCCTGGCCGTCGCGGAGTCCGAGGCGGGTGAGCCGGCCCGCGCCGCCGACCGGTATGCGCAGGCCTGTGCCGCGGCGGCGCGGGCGGCCTCGGAGCCGGACCCGGCCGCCGGTGCCTGGCGGGTGGTGCTGCCGGCGCTCGCCCGGGAGGCGGTGCCCGCGCTGCTCGCGGCCGGCCGTACGGAGGAGGCCGCCCAGCTGCTGGCGGGCCTGCGGCCGGCCGACCCGGCGGACGGCCGCTTCCGGCTGCTGACCGCACAGGTGCTGCTCGCCCAGGGGCAGCCGGCCGCGGCCCGGGAGGTCTTCGAGGCCGGTTTCGAGATCGCCGCTCTGCGGGAGGGCGAGGAGGTGCTCGGCGACACCTGGTACGCCATCGCCGAGCAACTGGTCGCGGGCGGTGGCCCGGTCACCGAGGAGGTCCGCGCCGCGGCCCGGACCGCCCATCCGCTCCCGGAGCGCTACGAGTACCGGATGCGGCCGGTGTAGCCGGCGCGGCGCCGGGCGGACGGCACGCTGTCTTCCCCGCGGCGCCGTCCACCGGCCCTTCGCCGTCACCCCAGCGGCTTGTCGAGCACCGCCTTGGTGTGGCTGAAGGTGTCCAGCGAGTACTCGCCGTGGTAGCGCCCCATACCGCTCTCGCCGACCCCGCCGAACGGCAGCTCGGGGGCGGTGAGATGGGCGACCGGCAGTCCGAAGGTGAGCGCGCCCGAGGAGGTCTCCGCCAGGAGCCGGCGCTTGGTGTCGTCGGATGCGGTGAACGCGTAGAGCGCCAGCGGCTTGTCCCGTTCGTTGATGAAGGCGATCGCCGCGTCCAGGTCGGGTACCGGCACGATCGGCAGGATCGGGCCGAAGATCTCCTCCTGCATCACCGGTGCGTCGGGGGCGACATCGGCGAGGACGGTGGGCGCCAGATAGCGCGTGGCGCGGTCGTGCGTACCGCCGGTGACCGTGCGTCCGCTGTCGAGCAGGGCCGTCAGCCGGTCGAAGTGCCGTACGTTGACGATCCGTCCGTACTCTGCCGCGGTGGCCGGGTCGGCTCCGTAGGTCTCGTGGACCGCCGTGGCGAGATGCGGCTCGATCTCCCGGGCGGTGTCACCGATCGCCAGGACGTAGTCCGGTGCCACACAGGTCTGGCCGGCGTTGAGGAACTTGCCGGTCACCAGCCGCCGGGCGGCCGCGGCCAGATCGGCACCCGGGTCGAGGACGACCGGGCTCTTGCCGCCCAACTCCAGGGTGACCGGGGTCAGATGCGGTGCCGCGGCCGCCATCACGATCCGGCCGACGGTGCCGTTGCCCGTATAGAAGATGTGGTCGAAGCGCTGGGCCAGCAGGGCGGTGGTCTCCGGGACGGCGCCCTCGACGACGGCCACGGCGTCGCCGTCCAGATAGCGCGGCAGCAGCCGGGCCATCGCGGCCGAGGCGGCGGGGGCGAGTTCGCTGGGCTTGACGACGGCGCAGTTGCCCGCTGCCAGCGCGCCGACGAGCGGGGCGAGCGCCAGCTGCAGCGGATAGTTCCAGGGCGCGATCACCAGGACCACGCCGAGCGGTTCCCGGACGGTGTGTGCGGCGGCCGGGAGCAGTCGCTCGGGCAGCTCCGCGGGCCGGGGAGCCAGCCAGCCGTCGAGCCGCTCCAGGGTGTGGTCGATCTCGTTGAGGGTGAAGCCGATCTCGGTGCGGTAGGCCTCCTCGGGGCCCTTGCCGAGGTCTTCGGCGAGTGCGGCGAGCAGGTCGTCGCGGTGGTCGGTGAGCAGGGTGCGCAAGGCCGTCAGCTGGCCGCGCCGCCATTCCGGGGCGGCGGTGCGGCGGGTGGCGAACGTGCGGCGGAGCCGGCCGACGACGGCGGCGGCATCCAGGTCAGTGGTGAGGGTCTGAGGGGCCATGACGCCGAGGCTACACGAAACGAAAATATTTCGTTTCGTAATGCGGGCCGGTAGACTCCCGGGGTGGCCGAACGCACCGAGAGCAACCAGACCGCGCCCCCCGGGCGGCAGCCGTCCCGCGGCCGGCCACGGGACGCCGAACGCGACCGGGCGCTGCTGGCGGCCACCCTCCAGGTCCTTCAGGAGAGCGGCTACGGCGGGCTGACCACCGCGGCCGTCGCCAAGCGGGCCGGGGTGTCCACGGCGACCCTCTACCGTCGCTGGCGCTCCAAAGAGGACCTGGTCGTGGGCACCGCCGTCAGCTGGGCGAGCGACCTCGGCCCGCAGCCGGACACCGGCAGCCTCAAGGGCGACCTCGCCGTCCTGCTCCGGGACAAGGCCGAGACGCTGGAGGGCCCCGGCGGACGGCTGCTGCACATCCTGATCGGCGAGGCCGCGCACAACGAGGCGCTGGCCCGGGTCCTGGACTCCGCGATCGTCCAGCCGGTCCGCGACCGGGCCGCCGAGGTGGTGCGACGCGCGGTCGCCCGCGGCGACATCCCGCCGCTGAAGGACGCTCATGTACTGGCCGATCTCGTCGTCGGCTCCATGGTCAGCCGCCTCTTCCTCACTCCCGACGTGACCTACCGGGGTGCTGCGGACGGCCCCACGTCCGGCGAGGCGGCGATCGGCGAACTCCTCCCGTTCCTGCTGCGCGCCCTGGGGGCACAGCCCGGCTGAGGGCGAACGCAAGCACCGCCCCGGCCCCGCCCGCCCCGTACCCCATTCCGGTGACCGTCCCCGCGGCCGCGGAATGAACCCCGGCCGTCACGCGTTGTAACGGATCATGAAGGCAATCATCGCGAACAGCTATGGCGGTCCCGAAGTCCTCGAATACACCGACCACCCCGACCCGAAGGTGGGCCCGGACTCGTTCCTGATCCGGGTCAAGGCGGCCGGGGTCAATCCCGTCGACTGGAAGATCCTCGCGGGCTATCTGGACCCGATGATGGATGCGCACTTCCCGTTCGTCCCCGGCTGGGACGTGGCGGGCGTGGTCGAGGCGGCCGGCGCGGACGCCACCGAGTACGGGATCGGTGACGAGGTCATCGGCTATGTCCGCAAGGACGAGGTGCGGCACGGCACCTTCGCCGAACTGGTCGCCGCCCCGGTCCGGACCCTGGCGCGCAAGCCGGTGTCGCTCAGCTGGCAGCAGGCCGCCGGGCTGCCGCTCGCCGGGCTGACGGCCTATCAGGCGCTGAACCGGATCGGGGTGACGGCGGGCGAGACCGTTCTGGTGCATGCCGCCGCGGGCGGCGTCGGCTCGCTCGCCGTCCAGATCGCGCTCGCGCGGGGAGCGCGCGTCATCGGCACGGCCGGCGAGCACAACCATGCGTTTCTGCGCTCCCTGGGCGCGGAGCCGGTCACCTACGGCGAGGGTCTCGCCGGCCGGGTACGGGAGGTGGCGCCCGAAGGCATCGACGCGGCCCTGGACTTCGTCGGCGGCGGCGTCGTGGACGTCTCGCAGGAAGTCCTCAAGGACCGCAGCCGGGTGGCCTCCATCGCCGACGGCGAGGTCACGGCGAAGGGCGGCCACATGGTGTGGGTCCGCCCGGACTCCGCCGATCTGACCGCGCTCGGCGCGCTCGCGGACGCCGGCAAGCTGACGGTGCCGGTCGCGGCGTCCGTCCCGCTGCCCGAGGCGGCCGAGGCGCTCCGGCAGAGCATGACGGGACGCACCCGCGGCAAGATCGTGCTGGAGGTGGCCTGACGGCAGCCCGCTCCGCGCCCGCCGTCCGGCCGCCCGTTGTCCGCCGCTGGGTGGCCCGGGTCAGGTCAGCACCGTGAAGTACAGGACCACACCCGCCGCGACCACCAGCGTCACACCCGCCAGCAGGCTCAGCGCGCCACCGGCCACGTTGTTGTCACGGAACCCACCGGAGACGCTGAAGCACAGCCAGGCACCCCATCCGGCCTCCAGCACACCGAGCGCCAGGAGGCCGGATACGGCGGCGACGGCGTCCCAGTTGGCCTTGACGACATCCCCGTACGAGGTGCCGTGCGCGACCAGCACGCCCAGCTGCGGGCCGGCGAGGCTGAACAGCCCCGCGACGCCGGCGAACAGCAGCAGCCGCCGGATCACCGGGAACCACCGATCCACCAGAAACCCCTCTCCTCGATCGAGAAGCGGGCCAGCCGCTCCCGAGTGCCACGCACCCGGGCCGCCTCCCACTTCTCCTTTCTCGACACCCGGACGAACACTTCGCGCAGCATGCTGACCATCCCGGACAGCACGGCCCGCTCCTTGACCAGCAGCCGCCGGACCGGACGGGTCACGACGATCTCGATGACGACCGCGACGGCCCAGGCGACGGCAGCGAGGACCGGCCAGAGCGGCGGGCCGGCGAGGGCGTAGGCGACGGCCGGGAGCAGCAGCACCGACACACCCTGGAGCATCCGCAGCGTCAACAGCCGGACCTCCCGCCGCCGGACACTGCTCAGGAGCGCCTCCGCCGCCCGCAACGACGCCTCGAAGGCCGCCCCGTCCCCGGCGGCCTCCGCCGCGTCCCCGCCCTCCCGCCGCTCCCTCACAGCAGTTCCTTCAGCGTCCGGTAGAAGCCGTCCCGCAGCTCTCCCACGCCCACGCTGTCGAGCCGGCTCAGCTGGGGCGCGAGCGTCTCGCTGAAGGTGTGCCGGATGAGCTGTGCGCTCATCGGGACGACCGCGATCCGGAGGTCGTTGTGGTCCGCCAGATCACGCAACGCCGTGCAGAAGCCCGATTCCCCCGCCGACGGCACGGCGGAGCCCCCGGGGATGTAGTAGTCGCGGGCCTCGTCGATGCCGTCCCAGTACAGGTCGCTCTTGGTGACCGCGACCAGCAGCCAGCGCAGACTGCGCTCCGCGGCGCGGGTCTGGGTGATCCGGTCGCAGAGGTCCTCGAAGTCGGTGAGTTCCTTCTCCAGGTGCCAGGCGCGCAGGGCATCCGGGCTGAGCGTCCCGGCGCTGTCCCGCACTCCGCGCTCCATCGCCTGCTGCCCTCTGCGGTCCCACATCTTGTTGTAGCCCCAGCAGACCACGTGGATGATCCCCTGCGGGGAGGTCCGGCCGCTGAGAGTCCGGTTCAGCGCGCGCTCACGCTGCACCGACTCCTGACCCGGCACCACCATCACGGACACCCGGACGCGCAGCGAGCCCAGCAGAAAGTTCCGGTGCCCCTCCTCCCGGTCCGGGCTCCGGCCCTTCTCGGTGTCCCCCAGCCGCACCTCCTGCGACAGGGCGTCGAACAGCACCGTCTTCCCCGCCCCGGGCTCACCGGTGAGCGCGACGGCATGCCGCGCCAGTCCGAATCCCGCCCGCCGCGCCAGGAACTCCCCAACGGGCCGACGCCCCGCCCCACCCACCGCACGGGCCGTGGCATCCCAACTGGCCCTGATCACATCCCAGTTGTCGGACATGCAGCCCTCTACCCCCTTGCCCCCGACTCCGGTGGGCATTTACCCATGCCGCGCCGCATCGACTCCAGGGGGCCGGGTCGGCCGTGTGTACGAGAGCGTGTGCCTCATCGCGTCGCCGTACGGGGCCGGTTGCCCCCCGGGCGCCCCGACGGCCTCCGTGCACGGGCAGCGGCCGCGGAGCTTCCGGCCGGCTTTCCCGCAGGTCAGGGCAAGGGCGCGCCCGGCGGGCGGCGATACTGGAGTCCGCCACGAGCCACCCACACCATCCCACTGCCCACCCGGGAGGGCCCCGTCATGCGCAACCGACCCCCGATGACCGGCCGTTGGCGGATCCAGCCGCCCCGCCGCCCTCGTCGTATGCCGGCGCCGGCCCGCACCACCCAAACCGCGCTCGGCGGGCTCACCATGGTCACCGCGGTGGCCGTACTCACCGGTTGCGGGCTGACCGGCCCCGCCACCTACGACCTCGACGACACCACCGTCGAAGCCGCCCCCGGCGAGGAGTTCACACTCTCCGTGCCCTCCAGTGCCTCCCTGGGCGAGCACTGGTACGTGGCGGACCCGCGGCCCGACCGCCGTGTGGTGCGGGCGACGGGAGAGGAGGACAGGGGTGGCGGCGGCGACGCGGACGGGGCGGGCGGTGGCACCCACCTCTTCGGCTTCCGTGCCGTCGGCCGGGGGAACACGACGATCCGGCTGATCCACTGCCCCGTGGGCGCCTGCATCGACAAGGGCGACTCGGCCACCGCCTCCCCGCCTCCCACCGCCGGGCCCACGGCCGCCCCGGCCCGAAGCCAACCGGACTACCGGACCTACACGGTGACCGTGGAGTGAGTGTGTGAGGGGTGAGCACGGGCCGAGTGTGTGTCGGGCGGCCCGTGGCTGACCGGTTCCGGAAGAGGGGCTAGCCCTCCGCGTCCTGACTCCGGTCCACGTACTCGAAGACCGAACCGTCCGGGTGGCGGGCGACGAGGTTGCGGCCGATCGGGGTGGGGAGGGGGCCGGCGATGATGTCCGCGCCGACGGCCTTCAGGTCGGCCACCGCTTCGTCGACGTCCTTGACGGCGAGGGTCGCGGTGATCTTCCGCAGTACCGACAACTCCGCCTCGGGACCGCTCATCAGGAAGAAGCAGCCGACGGCCGCGACCGCCACCCCGCCGCGCTGGAAGCGGATCGCCTCGGCGCCGGTCAGCCGTTCGTAGACGCCGACCGCGGAATCGAGATCGCCGACGCACACCCGCAATGAGGTCCCCAGAATGTCCATACGGGTCACCCTAGTTGGGGGACCTGCCGGTACGCGATCACTTGGCCATGATCAGTCCGCTCCTGGCCGCGCCCCGGGACAGCACGATCTCCCGGATGCTGTCCCGGGCCCGTGCGTAGTCGCTGCGGCCGGGCTGACCGGCCAGCGCCGCGTTGAGGTTCACCACCCGGAAGCCGTTGTTGACATCGGTGAGTTGGGGGAGGAACTCCGCCTTGCGGACCGTCCAGCGGCCGCCGGCAGTGGCCGGGCCGGCGAAGGTGAAGCGGGCCATCGAGCTCTGGTTGCCGCGGCCGTCCGGCTGGTCGCTGTGGTTGAACATGTGGCCCGCGAGCTGGTCACCCATCCCATAGACGACCCAGGTGCCGTTGACCTTCTCGTAGGCCTGCGGGACATGGGCGTGGGTGCCCAGGATCAGATCGATGTCGGGCCGTCCCCCGGTGCGAGCGGCGGTCAGCGCGCGGGCCAGGGTGCGCTGTTGCTCGTCCGGCTGCGGTTGCCACTCCGTGCCCCAGTGGATGCTGACGACCACCACATCGGCACCGGCCCGGCGGGCCGTGCGGGCGTCGGCGAGGATCTTCTCCCGGTCGATCACATTGACCGTCCAGGGCGCCCTGCCGGGCAGCGGAATGCCGTTGGTGCCGTAGGTGTACGAGAGCTGGGCGACCTTCGCGGGGCCGGCCCGCAGCAGGGTGACCCGGGAGGCCTCGGCGGCGGAGCGGGCCGAGCCGGCATGGCGCAGTCCGACCGCGTCCATGGCGCCGAGGGTGCGGTGCACGCCGTCGGCGCCGTCGTCGAGGGTGTGGTTGGAGGCGGTGGAGCAGGAGTCGTAGCCGACGTCCTTGAGGGCGGCGGCGACCTGCGGCGGGGACTTGAAGCTGGGGTAGCCGGTGAACGGCCCGCCGTCCCGGCCGTAGATCGTTTCCATGTGGCAGATCGCCAGGTCGGCACCGGAGACCACCGGTTTCACCCCGGCGAACATGGCACGGAAGTCGTGGCCGTCGCCGTGCGCGTCAGCGCCGGAGCGCCGGATGATCTCGCTGTGCGGCAGCACATCGCCGGTGGCCAGCAGGGTGAAGTGGGCGCCGGCGGCGGCCCGCGCACCGCCGGGCGGGGCGGGCGAGGCGGGGCGAGCGGGGCCGGCGGGCTGCTGGGTGCCGCAGCCCGCCGCCAGGAGGGTCAGCGCCGCTGCCGCGGTCAGGCGTCGTATTCGGGTCACGCCCCCATCCATAGCGGGATTAATGGGATTTATCTGCTGGAGAGGGGTGTGGCTGGGCCGTCGGAGGGAGGGCAGGGAGCGGGCCGCGTCGCCGTGCCGCGGGGGAGGGGCCGCGCCCGGCGCGGGTGGTGAGTGCGCCGCGGTCAGGCGCGGCAGAGGATTTCGCCGTGCAGGATGCCGAACCAGCCGTCCTCCTCGGCGCCCCAGGTCCGCCAGGCCTGCGCGATCCGCTGCAGCTGCTCAGGCGTGGCGTGCCCGCCCGCCACCGCGATCTGCGCGTACGAGGAGCTGACCGTGCGGTCCGCCCACAGCTCGCTCCACCAGGAGCGCTCCTCGGGCGTGCGGTAGAGCCAGGTGCCGAGCGTGGCGGTGATCGCGTCGGGGGCGAAGCCGGCCCGGCGGGCCCAGGCGTGCAGCCGGCGCCCGGCGTTCGGCTCGCCGCCGTTGGCGCGGGCCACCCGCTGGTACAGCCGCAGCCAGTCGGCCAGCCCGTCGGTCTCCGGGTACCAGGTCATCGCCGCGTAGTCCGCATCGCGGACGGCGACGAGCCCGCCCGGCCTGGTCACCCTGCGCATCTCGCGCAGGGCCTGGACGGGGTCGCCCACGTGCTGGAGGACTTGGTGAGCGTGCACCACGTCGAAGGTGTCATCGGGGTGGTCCAGTGCGTGGACATCCCCGACCGTGAAGCGGACGTTCGTCAGCCCGCGCTCCGCGGCCACCGCGCGCGCCTGCGTCAGGATGTCCGGCGCGTGCTCCAGGCCGGTGACCCGGCCGTCCGGCACCAGCGCGGCCAGATCGGCGGTGATGGTGCCGGGGCCGCAGCCGATGTCCAGGATCTGCAGGTCCGGGCGCAGCGCGCCGAGCAGATAGCCGGCCGAGTTGGCGGCGGTGCGCCACGTGTGGGAGCGGAGTACGGACTCGTGGTGGCCATGGGTGTAGACGGCGGATTCCTGCGGCATGGTCGGCTCCTTCGCAAGCGTCGGAGGGCGACCGGACGGCGCGCGGCGGCACCCCCGGTCGTCGCCCCGGGTGGCCGCCCGCACCGCGCGGCGGCCGCCCCTCGGCTGGTGATCACACCGTACGCCGCCATCCCGGATTGTGAGAGTGGGGTCTCATTATTCGGGCAGCAGGCGGTAGACCGTCAGCGCCTCGTTCTGCTTCTCCAGCGTCAACTCTCCCGGCGCATGGGCGACTTCGCCGTCGTACGCCAGCGTGGTGCCCTGCGGGAGGTCGCTGATCCGCAGCCGGGACAGTCGCGCCTCGCCGAGCACCGGCGAGCTGCGCGGAGCGCCCGTCAGGGCCGCGACGAGCAGCCGGGTGCGGGCCAGCCGGCCGCCGTGCACCACCCGCACATCGAGCACCCCGTCCGCCAGGTCGTGCCGCCGCACCGGCGCGAACCCCAGCCCCCGGTACTGGCAGTTGCCGACGAACAGCAGCCATACGGCGCGCCGCTCACCGTTGATGCGCAGGGTCAGCGGCTCGGCGGTGCGCAGCACCTCCCAGGCCGCCAGCACCCCGGCGGGCCAGGCGCCGATCCGGCCCGCCCACCGCTCGCGGATCCGCACCAGCTCCGGATACGCGCCGATCGAGAAGGTGTTGAGGAACTGCCGCCCCTCCAGATGCGGCCCGGCCCGGAAGCGCGCGACGTCCACCGCGACCGCCTCACCGGTCTCCACGGCGCGGGCCGCCGACGCATAGGTCTCGATGCCCAGGTCGTACGCGAAGTGGTTCAGGGTGCCGCCGGGCAGCACCGCGAGCGGCAGGCCGTGCCGCACCGCGACCGCCGCCGCGGCGTTGACGGTGCCGTCCCCGCCGAGCACCCCCAGCGCGCCGCCCAGCGCTCTGGCCCGTTCGGCGGCGTCTTCGAGGGCCTTGTCCAGCGACGGCCCGTCCGGGTCGCCGCACACCGTCACCTCGGCCTGCGGCAGCACCCCGTGGACCTCCTCGGCCCGGTCGGGGCGGGGGCCGGAACGCTGCCCCGACCCCTGGTTCGCCACCACGACCAGACCGCGGCCGCCCGGCAGCGCGGGCGCCTCCGCACGCGGCCGGGCGGGCGGCGCCAGCTGGGCGCGGGTCGGTGCGAACCCGCGCACCGCGAACGCCGCGCCGGCCCCCAGCGCGGCACCCGCCAGCACATCACCCGGATAGTGCACGCCCGTATAGACGCGGGAGAACGCCACCGACGCGGCGACCGGCGCCAGCGCCAGCCCCCACCACTTGTTCTCCATGGCCACACCGGTCGCGAACGCCACCGCGGAGGCCGCGTGCCCGGAAGGGAAGGAGGAGGTGATCGGCTGGCGGTGCAGCTGCCGTATCACGGGCACCGCGTCCAGGAGCGGGCGCTGCCGCCGTACGGAGCGCTTGCCGAGTGTGTTCACCGTTGCGGACGCCACGGCCAGGGAGGCCACTCCGCGCAGTGCGGCCCGGCGCATCGGCCGGCCTCCCAGGGCGGCCGCACCGGCCGCGAGGCCGAACCACAGCAGCCCGTGGTTGGCGCTCCGGGTCAGCCGGGGCAGCACCCGCTGCGCGCCCGGCCATTCGCGCGCCGCAATCAGGTCGAAGGACCGCCGGTCGAGGTGGGTCAGTAGCGTTCGCATGCGCCACCTTGTACCCCAGACCGCCCGGAACAGGCCGGACCCGGCCGCGGAGGCACCGCGCGCGGCGCCGCGCAGCCTCTTGCCCAACGGGGGCCACGGCGCCCGGGCCCCGTCGGCTGTGCTTCCCTACCCCCATGATCAGGAGACGCCAGGACCGCGACCTCGACGCCTGCGTGGCCGTACTGGCCGACGTGCACACCCACAGCGGCTATCCGCACCACTGGCCGGACGAGCCGGTGCGCTGGCTGACCCCCGACGGGCTGACCGCCGCCTGGGTCGCCGAGAAGGACGGCGCGGTCGCCGGTCATGTGGCGCTGTGCGGTGCCGAGGTCAGCCGGCTCTATGTCGCGCCCGCCGCACGGGGTGCGGGCGTCGGCGGACGGCTGCTGCGCGCCGTCGAGGCGGAGGCGGCGGCCCGTGGGCTGCGGCCCGTCCTGGTGGTGAAGTCCACCGACACCGCGGCCCGCGCCCTCTACGAACGGCTGGGCTGGCTCCGCCGCGGCACCGAACGGCAGGACTGGGGCACCGGCGAGACGGTCACCGTGCACCATTACGAGGCGCGGCCGGTGCGCCCGGCGCATTGACCGCCGGTCCCACCCTCCGCTGACGTGTCGCCCCCGTCGCCACCCCCGCGATCTGCCAAGGTGGTCGGGGCCGCCCTTCGTGTGATGGGCCCACGATCGACCCGCCGTCGTGGAGTGGAGGTACGGATGCAGCGGACCGCCCCCGATCCGCAGCGCGAGCCGGACCCGGATCCGCCGGTGGGCCTGCCGGTCCTCCCGGAACTCGCCGCCCACCTCGCCGCGGCCGCCGACCGCACCGAGCCCGAACCCCTGGGCGGCGCCGCGCCGCTGCGCACCGCCGCCTGCGGCTACTGGGCACGCCGCGGCCTGGGCACCACCCCCGACCGGGTGCTCGCCGCCCCCGGTGCGCCCGCCCTGCTCCTCGCGCTCTACGCCGCGGCCGGCGGGGCGGTGGTGCTGCCACGGCCCTGCGCGGAGTTCTACGCACCGCCCGCCCGGCTGCTCGGCCGGGCGGTGCACCTCGCTCCCGTGCCGGCGGAATCGGGCGGGTTGCCCGACCCGTTCGCGCTGCTGGAAACCGTCCGCCGGGCCCGGATGCACGGCGACACCCCCCGCGTCCTGGTGCTCTCCGTCGCCGACGACCCGACCGGCACCTGCCCGGCGCCGGAACAGCTGCACGAGGTCTGTGAGGCGGCGGCGGACGAAGGGCTGTGGATCGTCAGCGACGAGACCCGCCGCGATCTGCTGCACGATCCGCACGACACCGTGCTGCTCAGCCCCGCCGAGATGCTGCCCGACGGGGTTGTGGTGCTCACCGACCTGCGGGCCACGCTCGTGCCTGCCTCCTGGCCCGCCGCGCTGGCCCGCTTCCCCGCCACCGGCCGGGGCACCGCCCTGCACGCCGCCGTGCTGGACGCGCTGTCCGGGCTCCGCACCCCGCTTGCGGGGCCGCTCGGCTGCGCCGTCACCCATGCGCTCGGCGAGCCCGACGAGGTGCGCGCCAGGACGGCCACCGCGGCCCGGGTGTACGGGGTGCTCGCCGCGGCGCTCCACCACATCGTCACCGAGGCCGGCGCCGTCTGCCGTCCACCGCACTCCGGCAGCCATCTGTACGCCGACTTCGAGCCGCTGCGCCGCCCCCTGGGGGCCCGCGGGATCGTGGAATCGCACGCGCTGGAGCGGAAGTTGGCGCCCTGGGGCGCGCGCGGCGGACACCGCTTCGGTGACGCGCCGGGCGCCCTGCGGGTACGGCTCGGCGCCGAGGCGCTGCTGGGCACCGACCGGGAGCAGCGACGGCGCGCCCTGGCTGCCCCCGATCCGCTGGAACTCCCGCACATCACCGAGGCGTTGACCGCCCTGTCCCGTGCCCTGGCCGGGCTCACGACATCCACGGAGGGCTGACCGCCCCCGTCGCCCGGCCGCGCCCCTCCGCACCCGGCATCCGCCCCGTTCCGCCCGCAACCGTCCGCATCCGCCCCGCAGCAGCCTCGTACCAGCCCTGGTTCCGCCCACCGAAAAGGAGCCCCTCGATGACCGAACAGACCGAGCGCTCCCTCGCCGAGCAGCCCCCCGACACCGAGCGACTCCCGCCCGCCGCGCCCGGAGACGGCGTCGCAGTGGGCGGGGGAACGGGCGGGGGACCGGACCAGGCCGCGGGCCACGCCACGCGCCCGGCCGCCGGGCGGGCCACCGCGGACGCGCCGGTCCTCCCGCCTGCCACCCCGCCCCCGCTCGCCCCGCCGCGTCCGCTGGGCGAACCCCGCACCTGGCCGCGCGACTTCACCCACCGGCTGACCGCGCCGCTGCCCGGCGTCCGCGCCCTGGCACGGATCGCCCGGGAGGGCAAACTGCGCCCGCCCCCGGGGACGCTCCCCGACATCCAGCACCTCCCGTTCGCGCCGGGCCCGATGCCGGACGCCGGCCCCACCACCCTCGCCGTCACCTGGGCCGGGCACGCCAGCTGGATCATCCGGATCGGCGGGCTGACCGTACTGACCGACCCGGTCTGGTCCCGCAAGATCCTCGGCACGCCCGCCCGGGTCACCCCCGTGGGCGTCCGCTGGGAGGACCTGCCGCCGGTCGACGCCGTCGTCATCAGCCACAACCACTACGACCACCTCGACGCCCCCACCCTCAAGCGGCTGCCGCGGCACACCCCGCTGCTGCTCCCCGCCGGACTGGCGCCCTGGGCCCGCCGCCGCGGCTTCACCCAGGTCACCGACCTCGACTGGTGGGAGGCGGTCGAACTGCCCGCCCCCGGCGGCCCCGTACGCGTCGACTTCGTCCCCGCCCACCACTGGAGCAAGCGGACCCTGACCGACACCTGCCGCTCCCTGTGGGGCGGCTGGCTGCTGACCGCGCCCGACGGGCGGCGGGTCCACTTCGCGGGCGACACCGGCTACGGCCACTGGTTCGAGGAGATCGGCCGCCGCCACCCCGGTATCGGCCTGGCGCTGCTGCCGATCGGTGCCTACGACCCGCGCTGGATGCTGCGGCCGGTGCACACCGACCCGGAGGAGGCGGTCAAGGCCTGCCAGGACCTGGGCGCCCGCGTGCTGGCCCCGATGCACTGGTCGACCTTCCTGCTCTCCGGTGAGCCGCCCCTGGAGCCACTGCACCGGGTCCGCGCCGCCTGGGCCGCCACCGGCCGCCCCCGCGAGGACCTCTGGGACCTGCCGGTCGGCGCCTCCCGGGTGCTGGGCGAAGGCTGAGCGGGGGCGGCGGCCGTACGCGGAGCGCGGGAGCGGGCCGAGCGTCCGTGTGGGTGGCGCGGGCGGTGCGCGGCCCATGGAGGGACGCCCGGGAAACGGTCCCTGCGAGGCTCCGGCAGACGGGCCCTACGAACCCCTGTCGCCCCGGACCGGCCTGACCCGCCGCCACACCGCCGGTGCCGCGGCGATCACCACCGTCACCGCGATCGCCATGGCCACCCCCTGCCACGCACTGATGAACAGCGAACCGCTCAGCAGCCCGATGAGCTGGTACGTCGCCGCCCAGGCCAGACACGCCGGAAGGTCGCCCCGTACGAACCTCCGCAACGGCATCGCCGCGAGCAGGCACGCCAGCATCACCGGAATCCGCCCGGCGGGAACCAGACGGGAGAGCACCAGCACCAGGACCCCGTGCTCCCGGAGCTGGTGCTGTGCCCGGGCCAGCCGTTCCGGTGCGGCGCGGGCGCGCAGCCGCGCCAGCCAGCGTGACCCATGGGGGGAGTGGCTGCCGCGCCGCCCCAGGGAATACAGCCCCACATCACCGAGGAACGCGGCGGACGACGCCACCGCGAAGACCATCAGCAGCGCGAACGGCGCGGTGTGGTGGAAGGCGACCACCGCCGCCGAGCTGACCAGCGCCCCCGTCGGCACCACGGGCACCAGCGACCCGAGCACCACCAGCAGGAACAGCGACGGATAGCCGACCGCCTGCTGCGTCGACTCCGGTGGCACATGCTCCACCAGCTGCCCGAGCAGCGTCATCACCCTCACACGACCTTCGGCCGGACCGACTCGCCGTGCCCGAGCCGGTGCACCGTCACCTCCGGCGCCAGCAGCGCCACCTGCCGCTCGAACTCCTGGCCCGGCGCATGGAATTCATGCGGCCGGACGGCATCCAGCCCGATCGGCCAGTACGTGCCGTAGTGGACCGGGACCGCACAGCACGGCGCCAGCCGCGCCGCCGCCTGCGCCGCCCGCCGCGCGTCGAGGTGCCCGTGCCCGAGGAACGGCCCCCAGCCGCCCACCGGCAGCAGTGCCACCTCGCACGGCCCGACCTCCGCCGCCATCTCCTCGAACAGCCCGGTGTCCCCGGCGAAGTACGTCCGGGCCGCGCCCCGTACGACATAGCCGAGCGCCGGCACCCGGTGCGGTCCGTAGGGCAGCCGCCGCCCGTCGTGCGCCGCGGACACCGCCCGGACCGTCACCGCACCGGCCGCGCACTCCTCACCCGGCCGCAGTTCGGTGACCCGCAGCCCCCCGGCCGTGGCCACCCGCCGCAGCCCCGGTACCGCGGCCATCGCCCCGTGCGGCACCACCAGCCGGGTCCCCGGCGTGAGCCTGGCCAGGGAGGCCGGGTGGAGATGGTCGGCGTGCAGATGCGAGACCAGGACGAGATCGGCCCGCGCGGCCTCGGCCGGCGGCAGTGCGCCCCGCCGGCGCCGCAGATGGGCCAGCCGGCGCACGAACAGCGGGTCCGTCAGCACCCGCACCCCGGAGTCCTCGACGGTCACGGTGGCATGCCCCCACCAGGTCACCTCCACCGACACCGAGCACCTCCCTTCCCGACGCGCCGCTCGACGCGGGCGGCCGTCTCGCTTCCCGTGCGCGTCCCCTCGATCCTCCACCATCCGGCCCGGAATGAGCCGACGACGGCCGACAACGGGGGAGCGAACTCCTCGGCGCAGGGGAAGCGGGACCCGGTGAACGGGGCCCCGCCCGCTCCCCGCGAGGCCCGCCGTGCCGGGCACCGGACCGCCCCCGTCCGCCCGGCCCGGGGTGCGATGCTGGCGGCAGGCCCGTACCGCCGGGCGGGCCGGAGGGTGAGGTGGAACGGCGTGCGGATGCCGCGGTGGAAGGCTCTCAGCGGTGCCCTGTTCCGGGTGCTCGCGGTCTGGCTGGTGTCCAGCCTGACGCTGCTGGTGCTCGCCGGGCTGCTGCCCGACTTCCGGCTGCAGGCGCCGGGCGGCGACAGCCTCAGCCGCACCGCCCTCACCGCCGCGCTGGGCGCCGGCGCGTTCGGCCTGCTCAGCGCGCTGGTGTGGCCCCTTCTCGTCCGTGCGCTGCTGCTGGTGCCGGCGCTCGTCCTCGGACTGCTGGTCTTCTTCCTCAACGGCTCCCTGCTGCTGCTCGCCCTCGACCTGATCCCCGCGGGGCACGGCCAGGCCGCGCCGGAGACCGCGGTGATCGTCGCGGCCGCGATGTCCGCGGCCTCCTCGGCCACCTCCGCCTTCCTCGCGGTACGCAATGACGAGGCCTACCACCGCCGACTGGTACGGCTCGCCGGCCGCCGCCGTGGCCGCCGGTCCGGCCGGTCCCGCGGCCCGGCCACCCCCGGCACGCTCTTCCTCCAGCTCGACGGCGTGGGCCACGACCTGCTGTCCGCGGCCGTACGGGGCGACCGGCCGCTGATGCCGACCGTCGCCCGCTGGACCGGCGCCAGCCACCGCCTCACCCCCTGGCGCACCGACTGGTCCAGCCAGACCGGCGCCAGTCAGCTCGCCCTCCTGCACGGCAGCAACGAGGACCTGCCGGCCTTCCGCTGGTACGAGAAGGACACCCGCACCGTCGTCGTCAGCAACCGGCCCAGCAGCGCCGCCGAACTCCAGCGCCGCGCCATCGCACGCACCGGCGACGGCGGACTGCTCGCCTACGACGGCGCCAGCCGCGGCAACCTCTTCAGCGGCGGCGCCGACCAGGTCGCGCTGGTGATGTCGGTGGCCGCCCGGCGCGGCAAGCACAACCGCTCCCGCGCCGGCTACTTCGCCTACTTCTCCGACCCCGCCAATGCGACCCGTACCGCCGTCTCCTTCGTCGCCGAGGTCGTCCGCGAGATCGCCCAGTCCCTGCGCACCCGTTTCCGCCGCGAACTGCCGCGGGTCAAACGCGGCGGCCTCTACCCCGTCATCCGGGCCTTCGCCACCGTCGTCGAGCGCGATGTGGTGGTCGCGGCCGTCGTCGGTGACCTGCTCGCCGGCCGGACCGCCATCTACGCCGACCTCGTCGCCTACGACGAGGTGGCCCACCACTCCGGACCCGCCCACCCCGATGCGCTCAAGGTCCTGCGCAGCCTCGACCGGGCCGTCGCACTGATCGCCCGGGCCGCCCGGCACGCGCCGCGCCCGTACCGCATCGTGCTGCTCTCCGACCACGGCCAGAGCCACGGCCCGACGTTCCTGGAGCGCTACGGGCTGAGCCTGGGCGATCTCGTCCGGGCCGGCTGCGGACTGCCGGTGCCCCGGCGCGCGGGCCGCACCCCGAGCGGAGCCGAGGCCAGGGCGGCGGCACGGGCCGCGCTGCACCGTCCGGAGGAGGCGGCGCCGGGGGAGGCGGTGGCCGTGGGAGCGACGTCCGCGGAGTCGACGTCCGGGGAGGACGCGCCTGGGGAAGCGGTCGCCGCAGAGGCAGCGGCCCGGCCCCCCGAGCGGACGCCGCCGGACCCGGGCGCCGCCCACCCCCTCGTGCTGGCCTCCGGAAACCTCGGTCTGGTGTCCTTCCCCGACGTGCCCGGCCGGATCACCCGCGAGGAACTGGACCGCAGACACCCCGCCCTGCTCCCCACCCTCGCCAACCACCCCGGCATCGGCTTCCTGCTGGTCCGCTCCGCGCTGCACGGCCCGGTGGTGCTCGGCCCGGCCGGTGCCGAGCACCATCTCCGCACCGGCCGCCTCATCGGCGCCGACCCCCTGGCCCCGTTCGGTGACGGCGCGGCCGAGGCGGTACGCCGTACCGACCGCTTCCCGCACGCCGCCGACCTCATGGTCAACTCCGCCTGCGACCCGGACACCGGCGCGGTACACGCCTTCGAGGAGCAGATCGGCTCGCACGGCGGACTGGGCGGCGCCCAGAGCCACCCGTTTCTCCTCTGGCCCGTCGAGCTGACCCCGCCGGCCCCGGACGGCGCGCCGCTGACCGGCGCCGAACAGGTGCACCGGGTCCTGCGCCGCTGGCTGGCCGAGGCCGAGGGACCACAATTGCCCCTGAGATCCGCCGCGGACGAACTCCGGCCCGGCGCACCTCCTCCCGAAGGTTTTCCACCCCCGGACCCCGCCGCGCGGGACGATTCCCGCTGATTTTGGCGGACGCCACCGATAGCCGACGATTGGCACCGCTCGGTAACCCCGGGTGCACAGCGCACGACGAGAGGCCCACCACGCCATGAACGACCGGCACACGCGCCGCTTCGGTCTGGGAACCGCCACCTGCCTAGTGATGGGCAACATCATCGGTGGCGGCATCTTTCTGCTGCCCGCATCGGTGGCCCCGTTCGGCACCGTCAGCCTCGTCGCCTTCGGCGTGCTGACCGTCGGCGCCGTCGCCCTCGCCCTGGTCTTCGGCCGGCTCGCCGAGCGCCACCCGGACACCGGCGGCCCCTACGTCTACGCGCGCGAGGCGTTCGGCGACTTCGCCGGGTTCCTCTCCGCCTGGTCGTACTGGACCATGACCTGGGTCAGCAACGCGGCGCTCGCGGTCGCCATCGTCGGCTATGTGCACGTCCTCCTCCCGGGCCGCCCGTCCGACACCACCGACCTGGTGACCGCCCTCGGCGCGCTCTGGCTGCCGGCCCTCGCCAACTTCGCCGGCACCCGCTACGTCGGCCTGGTCCAGACGATCTCCACGGTCCTCAAGTTCGTCCCGCTGCTCTTCATCGCCGTCGTCGGCCTGTTCTTCTTCGACCCGGCCAACCTCGGCTCGTTCCACGAAGGCAGCGGCAGTGCGCTCGGCGGGATGTCCGCGGCGGCCGCGATCCTGCTCTACTCCTATGTCGGGGTGGAGTCCGCCGCGATGAGCGCGGGCGAGGTGCGCGACCCGGAGCGGAACGTCGGCCGGGCCACCGTCCTCGGCACCATCGGCTCCGCCGTGGTCTACCTCCTGGGCACCGTCGCCGTCTTCGGCACCGTCGCCCACGACAAGCTGGTGAAGTCCCAGGCGCCCTTCTCCGACGCGGTCAACGCGATGTTCGGCGGGCACTGGGGCGGCACGGTCGTCGCGCTCGCCGCCGTCGTCTCGATCATCGGCGCGCTCAACGGCTGGACGCTGATGAGCGCGCAGTCCCCGTACGCCGCGGCCAAGGACGGGCTGTTCCCCGCACCGTTCCTGAAGAAGCGGCGCGGTGTCCCGACCTTCGGCGTACTGGCCGCTGCCGTACTGGCCAGCGCCCTCACGGTGCTCAACTACCTGATCGGCTCCGGCGGCGTCTTCGAGATCCTGGTGCTGATCACCACCTTCTCGGCGACCGTGCCCTACCTCCTCGCCGCCGGCGCCCAGGTCTACTTCCTGCTCACCGGCCGCCGCGACAAGGTCCGCCCCGCCCGCTTCGCCCGCGACATGACCCTCGCCCTGACCGCCTTCGGTTTCACCTTCTGGCTCGTCGCGGGCGCCGGCTACGCCGCGATCTACCAGGGCGTGCTCTTCCTGTTCGCCGGCATCCTCGTCTACGCCTGGATGGCGGCCCGTCGTACGGCGCGCCAGGCGGAGGCGGAGGCCGCGCCGCTCACGTCCGCGGACCACGAAGCGGTTCCCCCACCCGCCGCAAGTGCCGCAGCGCCTCCGCGTACGACCTGACCAGTCCGGTCTCGTGGTACGGGACGCCGATCTCGGCGCAGTACGCCCGCACGATCACCTGCGCGCGCCGCAGATGCGGCGTCGGCATGCTCGGGAAGAGATGGTGCTCGATCTGGTAGTTGAGCCCCCCGAGCAGCACGTCGGTCAGCGCCCCGCCCCGGATGTTCCGTGACGTCAGCACCTGACGCCGCAGAAAGTCCGGCCGGGCGCCGCCCGTCAACGTAGGCATCCCCTTGTGGTTGGGCGCGAACGTACACCCCAAGTACACGCCGAAGAGCGCCTGGTGGACCAGCAGAAACGCAAGCGCCTTCCCCGGCGACAGCACCAGGAGCAAGGCACCGCCGTACAGCACGACATGCGCCAGCAACAGCACCGCCTCGGTACCGCGGTGCTTCATGGCCGGGGACCGCAGCGCCCGGATGCTCGACACCCGGAGGTTGAACCCCTCCAGCGTCAGCAGCGGAAAGAACAGCTCCGCCTGGTAGCGGCCGATGAACCGGGGCAGCCCCCTGGCGGCCCGAGCCTGCTCCCGTGACCACACCAGGATGTCCGGCGCGACATCCGGGTCCAGCTCCTCATGGTTGGGGTTGGCGTGATGTCTGGTGTGCTTGTTCATCCACCAGCCGTACGACATCCCCACCCCGAGATTGCCGAACAGCAACCCGCCGGCCTCACTCGCCCGCCGCCCACGGAACACCTGCCGGTGCGCCACATCATGAGTGACCAGCGCGACCTGCGCGAACACGACGGCCAGAAGCGCGGCCACCCCCATCTGCCACCAGCTGTCCCCCAACACGAAGAACGCCACCCACCCCCCAACAAATCCCACCGTCACCATCGCGAGCCGCACGGCGTAATAGCCCGGCCGACGCCGCAACAGCCCCGCCGCCACGACCCGCTGCGACAGCCGCGCGAAGTCACTGCCGGACCCCATCGCCGCCCCGGCACCCGCCCGGGAACTCTCAACCCTCGTCGTCATACCGTCGAGTCTTCTGCCTCGGCACCCGATCCAGACAGCCGGTAACCCCCCGCACCGGACCGGGGGTTAGCGCTACCTCAGGGCTGGGGTACGCCCGCCCTCGCCGCCGGATGCCTCCTCGCCCTGTGGCTCGACTTCATGCATGGCACGCGGCTCAGTCGCCCTGGCCGGTTACGCCGGCCTGACGTCCCTGTGGGCCGCGGCCACCCGCCCTGCGCCCGCCGTCGCCGACTGAGCGTCCCGCGGCCGCCGGCCGGCCCCGCGAACCGGTGGGCTGACATACCCAAACGCACATTCACGGGCACACTCAGCTCCCCTCCGGCCGAGTTCAGTCACATGTTGTTCACCGTGCAACCATCACATCCCTTCGCAAGTCCTCCACATGCAACACAGTTCCATCAGACTCGGAGGGGATCTCTCTTGCACAACCGTCCTGCCGTCGCCGCTGCCGCCGCTCTCGCCGGCGCACTGTCCTTCCTCGCTGCCGCCCCGGCCCAAGCCGCCGAATACCACTCGGCGTTGAAGATCCGCGGCGTCCAGTACGACGCCCCCGGCCGCGACTCCAACCGCTGCTCCACGGGCAACACGGACGAGGAGTACGTCACGATCAAGAACTACTCGTCCTCGTCGACGATCAACCTCAAGGGCTACGTGGTGAAGGACGCCACCGGCAACCGCTTCACCTTCACCGCCAGCCACTACCTCCAGCCCGGCGACTACGTGAAGCTCCGCGGCGGCCACGGCACGGACTCCGACACCCGCAACGTGGTCTACCGCGACAACTGCAACTTCATGTGGAACAACGACCGCGACACGATCTACCTGTACAAGCCCTCCGGCAGCCGCGCGGACGTCCACTCCTACACGCAGCGAGGATCGGACCCCGACGGCGACGGCTACATCCGCTACCACAGCTGAGCCACTGGGTGGTTGAGCCACTGGGCAGTTGAGCAACTGAGCGGTTGCAGCGACTGAGCAGCCGAGACCAGGCGGGAACACAGGGGCCGCCAATCCCCTGTGCAGAGGCGGGCTCGGGAGCACTCGGCCCGCCTCCCGGCCGCCCCGGTCTCGGGCAGTTGTCGGGGCGACTGCCGGTGGTCGCGCGAGGAAGAACGACGGTCCAGCACCCGCCTGCGTGTGGGGGAAAGGGTTCGCGATGCGCGTGGAACGGATGGCAGGGTGCGGCGCATGGCACCCCAGTACCGGATTCGCGCAGACTTCGATGCCGACACGATCGTGGTCTACCAGGCATACGCACCTGCCATAGCCGACGCGGCGCTGCGAGGGGGCCGCTTCGTTGCGCCGTTCTCATTCCACAGAATGACATGGATAAAGCCCTCGTTCCGGTGGCTCATGCACCGCAGCAACTGGGCCCGCAAACCCGGTCAAGAACGCGTTCTCGCAGTACGGATAACCCGGCAGGGCTGGGAGGAAGCCCTGTCCCAGGCTGTACTCACGACCGCGGATGCGGCAGCTGTTGCCCAGGCAGCCGTACATGTCCAGTGGGACCCGGAGCGCTCGTTGCGCGGAGCGGCACTGAACCACTACAGCATCCAGGTCGGCATCGGCCGCAAGCTGATACGTACATTCACCGACGACTGGATCGTCGGCCTCACCGATCTCACTCCCCAGGTCCGCAAGGCTGCGGCTTTGATACAGACCGGGCACGCCGCCAAAGCCCAGCGGCTATTCCCTGCGGAGCGTGAATATCCACTGCCACGGCCCCTGGAAAGCCTCCTTTTTCCGGGTGGATGACGGCCGACTGGCCAGGAAGCATTCGCCTGCTCAGCGGCGGCACGGCCAGAGACACTACGAGCCCTTTCGAAACAGGCTCTGACCTTGTTCTTTAACCTTGTTGTCTACCTACCGGACAGGGTGAGCCCGTCTCTCGTCAGCGTGGACAGCACCTCGCCCTCCTTCCAACTGAGGGGAGACGCGGTGCTGTCGGCGGCGTGTGGGACCGAAGAAGGCTGGATCCGGGTTCGGTGCCCGCCGTGCCGCCTTGGTCAGCCGAGCCGTGTGCCGGCGTAGGCATCGATGGCGTCGCGCTGGTATGCGGCGAGGCCCGGGGCGATGGCCTCGTACGCGGTGCGCCAGGCGTCGTTGTCCACGCAGGAGCGCCCCATGGCCCGGTATTCGTCGGTGGAGACAGCTCGCAGCGCGGTCAGGGTCCGGTACTGGGCGTCGATCTCGGCCTGCACGGGCTCGGCATCGGCCGGATGGCCGGCGGCCATCAGCTCGGCCAGCCGGATCATCTGCGCGGTGCGCTCGCGCTGTCCGGCCTCGATATCGCGCAGGCTCATCCCGGCCACGTGGCGAGCGACCGCTTCGGCGTGCTCGGGAAAGTCGCGCAGGTTCTCCTGGTACTGGGAGGGCACCACGCCCTCGAACAGGTTCTCCGGTCGGTTGATGGCCATAGGTATGCCGTCCTTCCTGGACTGCTCCAGTTCGGCGATCGTGCGCGAGACGGTGGCGGCCAGGGCGCCGAGCCGGTCACGTTCGGCGAGCAGCCGCCGGTGGTGGCCGCGCAGGGCCTCCACCTCGTCGACCTGATCGGCCAGCACCCGGCCGATCTCCGGCAACCCCAGGCCCACCGCCCGCAGGACCAAGATCTGCTGCAACACCAGCAGTTGGCGCGCTGTGTAGTAGCGGTGGCCATTGGCCCCTATCCGAGCGGGCGGGAGCAGGCCGATCGCGTCGTAGTGCCGCAAAGTCCGGGCGGTCACGCCGGACATCCGGGCGACCTCCGCGATCGGCCAGTCCATTCCCGTCTCCTCGCACATCTGTGTCGCTGGTCCGGTCTCTCCGGCCCTGATCGGAACGGTAGAAGCTGCCGTAACGGCAACTTCAACCCCCAGATCAGGCATACCGGCCCCGCACTCCGAAGGGGATGCGGCTCCGCCGTCATTACCTCCCGAGTAATCGCCCTCGCCCCCGCTACCCGGCAGGGTGAAGGCATCGGTTCACGGGCCGGCGCACTCCGGCCCGTGGATCGGTGTCAGGGCGTGGTGCTGTTCGGGCGGTACGCGTCGTAGTGAGTGACACGAGGAGTGGGAGTTAGTCATGACGCAGCATCAGAAGAAGGTCGGCCGGCAGACATCCGACGCGGGGGAGCGGTACGAGGCGGCCGTGGTGCGGTACTTCGAGGCGTGGAATGCGAGCGGGGAGGGGGCGTTGGGTGAGGCCGTCGCGGCGGGGTTCGGTGAGGACGTCACGTACACCGATCCGCTGGCGGATGTTGCGGGGCATGACGGGCTGG
Source organism: Streptomyces sp. NPDC058773 (assembly GCF_042746015.1). Taxonomy (NCBI): domain Bacteria; kingdom Bacillati; phylum Actinomycetota; class Actinomycetes; order Kitasatosporales; family Streptomycetaceae; genus Streptomyces; species Streptomyces sp. NPDC058773. The sequence continues at coordinate 371,933 of NZ_JBHYPE010000001.1, read as the reverse complement.
CGGCGGCGATTGCCGGGGTGCATGCGCAGTTCCCGGGCCATGTGTTCCGGCAGCTGGGGGACGTGGACGGGCACCACGACGTGGTGCGGTTCGGGTGGGAGCTGATCGGTGTGGCGGACGGGTCGGCGCCGGTGGCAGGGTTCGATGTGGTGCGGCTGGGGGAGGACGGGCGGATCCGGTCCGTTGTCGGGTTCCTGGACCGGGTGCCGTCGGTGTGAGGCACCCCTAGCCACCCACCCTGCGCAGATAAGCAGCCGTCTCCTGGTCGGCCGGGAGGAGGGTTTCCACCGCTAGTTCGGAGACGGTGACATCCATGGGGGTGTTGAAGGTGGCGATGGTGGAGACGAAGGACAGCACGGTGGCGCGGTGTTCGATGATCATGGGGAGGGCGAAGGGGGCGTGTCCGCCGAAGGTGGCTGATTGGTGGCCGCCCGGGGGCAGGGGGTAGCCGCTCACCTCGTCGTGCAGTGCGCGCAGAGGGGCGGAGCGCATCAGGGCCAACTGCCGGTCCATCTGGGCGAGTAGATGGCCGCGCCACTCCCGGTAGTTGCGGATGCGGGGGGCCAGGCCTTCCGGATGCATGGTGAGGCGCATGGCGTTCAGCGGGGGCTTCAGCAAGGCCGGGGCGACGCCCTCCAGCAGCATGGTGATCCCGCGGTTCGCCGCCTGGACGTCGTAGATCCCGTCGACCACCAGAGCCGGGAACGGTTCGTAGCCGCTCAGCAGGCGTTCCATACCGGAGCGCAGGGCGGTCATCGACGGGTCGTCCAGCGGGGTCTCCGGGAAGGTCGGGGCGTAGCCCGCCGAGATCAGGAGGGCGTTGCGCTCCCGAACGGGGACGTCGAGATGTTCGGCGAGCCGCAGCACCATCTCCTGGCTGGGGCGGGAGCGGCCGGTCTCGATGAAGCTGATGTGGCGGGCGGAGGAGTCGGCGCGCAGCGCCAGTTCCAGCTGGCTGATCCGGCGCCGGTCGCGCCATTCGCGCAACAGCGCGCCCACACCCGTGGTCGTCTCCGGCGACGACGCCGCAGCGGTTGTCATGGGAGGGACGGTAGCTGAGCGGTGGGAGGCGAGGGGGCGGTAGGAGAAGGGCGGGAGGGGGAAAGGGGGCGGTGCGGGACGGTCGACGTCCGGGAAGGGCGGGGCCGGGGCGGGGCCTTGACGCCCGCGGCCCTGGCCGTCCTCCGCCTCCCCGGCCCCCGCCGCGGTCGCTCACCCCATGCCGCGCACCGTGTCCCGCAGGCGCCGGGCCTCGCCGATCCGCTTCTCGTAGGTGGCCCCGAGCAGCAGCAGGAGCAGCCCGGCCGCGGCCAGCGGCACCCAGCGGGGGAGCAGGCCGAGCACCTGGACCACGGTCGGGGCGAGCTCGTGCAGCCCGACGAGGACGAGTACGCCGGTGCCGGCGACCAGTGGTGCCTGCAGGCGGGTGCGTGCCCCGATAACGGTGGCGAGCAGGGCCGCCACGCCCAGGAGCAGCGGGCGCACCCAGTTCTCATCGCTCCATACGGCGACGAGGCTGGGGAGCATGGTCGCACTCAGCCCCGCCCCGTAGGCGGGCCAGGAACCCGTCGCCGGGGTGCTCGTACGGCGGCGGTGGCCGATGACCAGTGCGGCTGCCGTGACCGGGAGGGTGTACGCCTCGGGGGAGGAGACGCCCGCGAGGGCGAGGCGTACCCAGGAGGAGGCGATGAGCAGGGCGGTTCCGGCGAGCGCGGCGTGGCGGCGGTCCGGGCGCAGTGCGATGGCGAGGCCTGCGAGCCCGGTCACGGCGAGGACGAGGCTGAGTGCGGTGGGGTGATGGAGCGTCAGGGAGAGGGTGACCGACGCCAGGGCGTACCCGGTGCCTTCGACAGCCGTGGATACCTGAGCGCGCCCCGGGAGCCGCTGCCAGACCGCTGCCGCGCCGGCGGAGGCGATGGCGACCGCGAGCACAAGGAACGCCGTGACCTGCGAGGGCAGGCCGGCCGTGACGCCGGACGCGATCGCCTCGACGCCCAGGGCGAGGACGGCGAAGGCACCCGCGCCACACGCCGTCGCGCGCTCGCCGGGCCGGGCGGTCGGCGCCGCAAGGACGTGGGCGAGTACGCCGGCCGCCACGGCGAAGCTCCCGCATACGGCCAGAACGGCGACCCGGTCTGCCGACGACCAGAGGAGGGCGAGAGCGCCGGTGGTGGCCAGCGCCAGGAGCCTCGGTGGGAGTGCGGCCTCCCGTCGGCGCATGAGGTCCACCGCAACGGCGGCGGTGGCGACTGCGGCGGCCGCCAGCACCCACCCGTACGGCAGGCCCAACGCCACCGGCAGCAGGAGCAGTGCGGGTACGGCGGCCGGCACGCGGGCGTGGTGCAGCGCGTTCGCCAGTCGGTCCGGGTGGCCGTCGCCGACGGCACGGGCGCGCAGGGCGGCCATGGCGGCGAGCACGGAGGCGCACAGCCAGAGCACGACCAGCGGTGCGGTGGCGAGCCGCCAGCTCCACGATGTGGGTGTCGGTGCCAGTTCCGGGTGGCCGTTCCCCCAGAGCGCGACGCCGTGGACGACGGGCCGGAGGAGGGCCTGTGCGAGTTCGGGCAGTGCCACAACACCGCTCAGCAAGAGGAGGGTTGAGGCGGCGATCAGCCCTCCCAGCGCGGCCGCGGCTTCGCGCGGCGGTGTGTGCGGCCCCTCGGCTCCGCCACCCCTCGCAGGCGTCGCCCACCGCCCGATCCGTACACAGCACACCGCCGCCCACACGGCGATGACCGCCGCCGGTATCGCGTATCCGGCCACCGCCCACCCCGCGGGTATGACATGCCGCGACCCGGCACCTACGGCCACGACGAACGCCACGACGGCCACGCCCTCGCCACCGGAGCGCAGCGCGAACGGCAGCCTGCGGAAGCCGCGGCACAGGGCCGTGCCGAGCAGCACCAACAGGCCCAGCGGCACCCAGGCCCGCAGCGCCTCGGCCGCCGACGGGGCGACCACCGCCTGCCCCACCGCGAGCACCCCGCCCAGCAGTGCCCATCCGCCGCTCAGTGCCCCGGCCGCTGTGACCAGGGTGGTGGCGGTCCGTTCGCTGCCCCATCGGTCACGGAGCCCGGCGTTCGCGGAGGCGTGGGCCGTGAGGGCGTACAGGGCCGCGAAGTCCACCGCGGCCGTGCCGATGATCGCGGTCGCGTAGGCCTCGGCCGTACCGCCCATGGCGGCGGCGCCCAGGAGGCCGGGCAGTCGGGCCATCAGGAAGCCCACGGGAAGGGGGAGCCGGAGCCGCAGCCACCAGCCGTAGGCCATCGCTCCCAGCGCGGTCAGCGCGGTGAGCATCGCCCAGTAGCCCGCCGTCCCGACGCGGTCCAGGCCGGCGAGTCCGGCCTGCCGGGCGGCGTAGCCGTCCAGGAGTACGAGGGCGAGTCCCACGGCGGCCGATGCCTCGGCGGTGGCCGTGAGCCGGCGGCGCCGCAGCGGACCGGGCAGGGCGAGTGCGCAGGCGGTCAGCGCGAGCAGTACGGCGGCCCGTCCGCCGATGCCCAGCCGGCCCCAGCTCACCACGGTGAACACCAGCGCGGCCACGACCACCAGCACCCCGCCGACGATCAGCAGCGCGGTCCGGGCGGAGGGGGCGGAGAACTCCCGCCTCCGGGCCCCCGTTGCGCCGCCGCCCCCGCCACTTCCGCCCAGAGGGGCGAACGCCGGTATCCCCGCGGATGCGGGCGCCGGCACCCCGGCTGGTGCGTCCCGGCGTCTCCGCAGCGCGGTCAGCAGCTCCGCGTGCCGCTGCACCAGCCATTGCCGGCGGGCGTCCAGCGCGCGCAACTCACCCGTGACCTGCCACAACGCGAAGGCGTCCGGCCCGATCAGGGGAAGTTGGCACTGCGTGCACCGAGCGGGCGGAGACGACCCCAGAGGGCTTCCGCAGTCCGGGCACACCGGGGGTTCCATAGACATGGCCGGAGTATGCGCGGCCCTGTCGGCCGGGGGCTTGAGTATGCGTACTCAACCGTCCTGGTGCGGACAGGTCTCCACCGCCCGCCGTGCGGTGCGGAACCGGTGGCCGGTGATCGCTGCTGTGCCGCGCGAAAGCGACCTGGGCATGCCAGGCTGGGACCGGCCGGGGCCGCCGCGGCGCAGACGGCGGGCCGGACAGGAGACGTATCGGGAGCCGGCCCATCGGCGGCCGGCGGACGGCGAGAGGCGAGCGTGATGAATGCTCAGGTGGAACCGCTCAGCACGAAGGAGACCGAGGAGCGGCTGGCGGAGCTGCCCGGCTGGTCCGTCGACGGGGAGCTGCTGCGTCGGCACTACCTCTTCCACGGGCATGTCCCGGCCGTCGCCATGGTCGTCCATATCGCGCAGATCCAGGAGGAGTTGGGGCACCACGCCGAACTCACCCTGGGATACAACCGGATCGACGTCGCGGTGAACACCCACAGCGCCGGCGGCCGGATCACCCACCTCGACTTCGGTCTCGCCCGCCGCATCGAGGACATCGCGCCGGGCCACGGGGTGCGCTGACCGCGCAGGGTCTCAGCTGCCGGTGCGGGGCCGCACCACCCGCCCCGCACGGGCCAGCTCCACATTGAACTGGGCGCCGGACAGCAGCGACAGATGGGAGAACCACAGCCAGATCAGGAACACCACCGGCCCGGCGAGCGAGCCGTAGAGCCGGTTGAAGGTCCCGACGTACGAGGCATAGAGGGTGAATCCGGCGGAGGAGACCAGCCACAGGAGCACCGCGACCACACCGCCGGGGGCCGCCCGGCGCACCCCGCGGGAACTGGCCGGGCCGGAACGGAACAGCACCATCGCCAGCACCGTCGCCAGGAGCAGCAGCAGCGGCCACTTCAGCAGGTTCCAGGTGGCCTCGCCGGCCTCCCCAAGGCCCACCGCCCGGCCCAGCGCCGCCGCGATCGGCCCGCTCACCAGCAGCGCCACCGCACTGCTGATCAGCAGCGCCATCAGCAGCAGCGCCGTGAACAGGATGCGCGGCGCCTTGCGCCACGGCGGGCGGTCGTCCTTGGTGCGGTGCATGGCGTGCAGCGCCCGGCGGAACACCGCCAGATAGCTGCAGGACGACCACAGCGCACTGACCAGGGCACCGCCCAGCACCACCCAGGCGGCGGTCTGCTGGTGCGCCATGCCGACCAGCGCCCGGTGGACGGTCGGGCCGGCCTCGGCCGGGGCGATCGAACTGATCTGGTTGATCAGCTGCTCGGTGGCCGGCGGATCGGCGAGACCGATCAGCGACACCGTGACGATCAGCGACGGCAGCAGTGCCAGCACCGAGTAGTACGTCAGGCTCGCGGCCCAGTCCGTCACGTCGTCGTGCCACACGGACAGCGGCGTACGGCGCAGCGCGGTACGGCACTGGGCCCAGGTCGGCAGCGTGGCCGGCTTCCTCGGCCCGACCGCCCCGAGTGCCCGGTCCAGCTGTGTCGGGTCCAGTCCGCGGCGCATACCGCTCCCGCCCATGTCGTGTCCGTCCTCTCCGTCGATCCGCCCTGCATCATCTCCCGGCCCGGCTCCCGCCCACGCACCCGGCCGCCCGGGGCCCCGCTCACGTCAGCCCGCGCGCCCGCTGGAACCGCAGCAGCCCGTCCGCCAGGTCCACCACCGGATCGGGGTAGTCGTACGCCGCGCGCTCGGCCCCGGACAGCTTCCACGGCTGGTGCACCGCCGCGCCCGCGAGCCCCGCCAGCTCGGGCACCCAGCGCCGTACGTACTCGCCGCGGGGGTCGAACCGCCGGGCCTGGACGAGCGGATTCAGCACCCGGTTGGGCCGGGTGTCGGTGCCGGTGCCGGCCACCCACTGCCAGTTGAGCTGGTTGTTCGCCATGTCGCCGTCCACCAGCAGATCCAGGAAGTGGCGCGCGCCCACCCGCCAGTCCACATACAGCGTCTTGGTCAGAAAGCTCGCCACCAGCATCCGGGCCCGGTTGTGCAGCCAGCCCTCGTGGAGCAGCTGCCGCATCCCGGCGTCGACCACCGGATAGCCGGTACGGCCCTCCTTCCACGCCGTCACCTCGGCGTCGTCATGCCGCCAGCGGTCGCCCCGGGGGCGGTAGTCGGCGCGCGCCGCGCCGGGCCGGGCCGCCAGCACCTGATGGTGGAAGTCCCGCCAGGCCAGCTGCCGTACGAACGCCTCGGCACCGGCGTCGTCGCGGCCGGCCGCCTTGTGCACCAGCTCCACCGGTGACAGGCACCCGAAGTGCAGATACGGCGACAGCCGCGAGGTGGCGTCGCCCGGCAGATCATCCTGCCGGTCCTGGTAGTCGGCCATGCCCGACCGCTGCCAGGCCCCGAACCGGCGGCGCCCCGCCCGCTCCCCGCCCTCCGGCAGCGCGGGCGACGGCCGTCCGTCCGGGCACAGGACCCGCGCCGACGGCAGACGCTCCGACCGCACCCCGGCCGGGACCCGTACGGAGCGCGGCGCGGGCAGCACCGACCGCCGTTCCGCCGCCTGCCAGCGCCGGAAGTACGGGGTGAAGACCGCGAAGTGGTCCTTGTCCGGGCCGGAGGGCAGCACCGCGCCGGGCGCCAGCGCCGTGATCACCGCGTCCTGCACCACCAGGGAACGCCCCGCCGCCGCCAGCTCCGCGCCCAACCGCCGCTCCCTGCGCAGCGCGTACCCGCTCACCCCGGCCGCGAGATGCACCTCCCCGGCCCCGGTCTCCGCCGCCACCCGGCAGGTCTCGGCGACCACGTCCCCCGTACGGATGACCAGCCGACCGCCCCGTTCACGCAGCCCGGCATCGAGATCGGCCAGCGCGCCGGCCAGGAACGCGGCCCGGTTGGGCACCACGAACCCGGCGTCAGCGATCCCCGAGTCGACCACGAACAGCGGTACCACCTGCGACGCGGCGCGCAGCGCGGCAGTCAGCACCGGCTGGTCGTGCAGCCGCAGATCGGAGCTGAACAGGCAGATCGCTACATCCATGCCATACGTCTACACCGAACCGGCGCCCCGTGAGCCGCGGCCGGCCCGCCGTCAGGCGAAGGGCAGCCCGCGCCACGGTGAGGCCGGGTCCTGGGTGAGGACGCGGTGGAGATGCACCGCCTCCGCGTACTGCGGCCCGAACCAGCCGTTGTCGAACGCCAGCATCCGGCCCAGGGCGTAGCCCGCGGCGTACTCCTCCCACGATGCGTACGCCTCCCGGGCCCGCGTGGCGGCCTGCTGGACGGCCTGCTCGGCCTGGTGCGGTGCGCACAGCCGGGCGCCCAGGCCCCAGCGGACCAGGCTGACGGCATGCGCAAGGTCCAGCGCGACCAGGGACACCACCCGGCCGCCGTCCGGCAGCAGCCCGTCGGCGCGGAACCGCTCCTCGTAGCGGGTGACCAGTTCGGGGACGGCGGCGGCGTCCCCGGGGCCCGCGGTTCCCGGCTCCGTGCCGTCCGCGTCCTCGGCGGCCGCGGTATCCCGGGCACGGGCCCGTGCGCGCAGCGCCGACTCGGTCTCCGCCGGTACGAACTGCCCGCCGAGCAGCTGGTCCAGCCGCTGCTGCCAGCTCGCCGGGTCGGTCACCGACCACTGGTCGCGCAGGGTCCGGGTGTCGGTGGCGTGGTCGAGGAAGGCCGTACCGAGTTCGTTCCACGGCACGCTGTGGTGCACCGCGATCGGCGCCCCACAGGCCAGCCCCTGCGCGGCGGGGCCGTGCAGCGGACCGCCGTAGTGGGTGACGAGCAGCCCGCCGGGGCGTACTCCGCCCTGGGCGCGGTGCCGCAGCCAGCCGGCGCGGTGGGCGGGCGAAGCGGCCAGATACGTGGCGCTCGGCGTCCCGGGGTTCACCGCCAGCAGCCATCGGTCGTTCGGCCAGTCCTCCGCCAGTTCCTCGACCGAGACCCGGTCGAAGTACTGCTGCGCCTGCCACGGCGGCAGCATGCCGCGGGTCAGGACGGGAATGCATTTACCGCCCGCCGCCGGGTCGTCATAGACAGGCAGCGGGTCCTGCCCAGGCTGCGGAACCGCCAGATACAGATCCTCACCGGCGATTGCCGCGACCTGACCGTCCCAGTCCCCACGCGCCGTTGCTTCGCACAGCCGCCGCTCGGTATCCGTCGGCGGTATCCATCCCGGAGTAGCCACAGGCCAAGACCCTACGAGCATCCCCGCTCGGACGGGAACGTGGGGCCGCCGGACCGTACCCGACAGTTGCCCCCTCACGACCCGTCACGGAGGCTCGACGGTATGAGCGACCACGACCGGCCCGCCCCCGGGCACCACCCTCCGCACGACGGCGCCCACCCCGACTGGGAGGTGCTCGGCCCGCTCCTCGAACGGGGCGCCGAGCTGTACGCGCCGCTCCACGAACAGGCCGCCGCCTGGCTGCGGGAGGCGGCCGGGCCCGGCACCGGCGACGTGCGCAGGGTGCTGGACATCGGCAGCGGACCCGGCGTCGTCAGCTGTCTGCTGGCCCGTACCTTCCCGTACGCCGAGGTGGTCGCGGTGGATGCGACCGAAGCACTCCTGGAGCGGGCGCGCGGCCGGGCCGCCCGCCTCGGGCTCGGCGACCGGGTCCACACCCACCTCGCCGAGGTCCCGGAGGGACTCGACGCCCTCGGCGGTGCCGACCTGATCTGGTCGAGCAAGGCGCTGCACCACGTCGGCGACCAGCGTGCCGCGGTCGCCGCCCTCGCCGGTCATCTGCGGCCCGGCGGACTGCTCGCCGTCGCCGAGGGCGGCCTCGCACCGCGCTTCCTGCCGCGCGACATCGGCATCGGCCGCCCGGGGCTGCAGTCCCGGCTCGACGCGGCCGGGGAGGAGTGGTTCAGCGAGATGCGTGCGGCGCTGCCCGACGCCGCCGACGAGACCGAGGACTGGCCGGCCTTCCTCGCCGACGCCGGGCTGCGCACCCCGTGCACCCGCAGTTTCCTGCTGGATCTGCCGGCGCCGCTGGGCGCCGAGGCCCGTGCCTATGTGGTGGCCACGCTGGCCCGGGTGAGCGAGATGTACGGCGACCGCTTCGACGAGGACGACCGGACCACCCTCGCCCGCCTCATCGACCCCGAGGACGCCGCCGGTATCACCCGCCGCCCGGACGCCTTCTTCCTCGCGGCGCGGACCGTCCACACCGCACGGGCGCAGTAGCCCACGGGCCGGCCCCGCCGGGCCCGTGGGCCGTCCGCTCCGCTGTTACCGGGTCAGCCCTGGTCCATCGGCTTGGGGTTGATGACGGCGAAGGTCGCGCCCTGCGGGTCCGTCACCACGGCCATCCGGCCGGCGATCATGTCGAACGGCTGCTGCAGCGCGGCGCCGCCCGCCGCCGTCACCTTGGCGACCGTCGCATCGGTGTCCGCCACCGAGAAGTACGCGAGCCAGTGCGAGGGGGTGTCGGCCGGCATCTGCTCCGACATCGGCTGCATACCGCCCACCGGACGGTCCTTCACCTGGAGGGAGTAGTAGTTGTCGGCGCCTTCCATAGGCGCGCTCTCGATGCCCAGCGCCGCCTTGTAGAAGGCCGCGGCGGCGGACGGGTCGGTGGTGTTGAGCTCGTTCCAGATCAGCGCGCCGTGTTCGTTGACGATCCCGGCGCCGGGGAAGTCCCCGGGCTGCCAGATGCCGAACACCGCGCCGGTGGGGTCGGCCGCGATACACATCCGGCCGAGCGTCATCACGTCCATGACGGGCAGCAGGACCGTGCCCTCGGCTCCCCGCACCGCCTGGGCGGTGGCGTCGGCGTCGGCGGCCGCGAGATACGTGGTCCACACGGTCGGCGGCGCGGGCTGGCCGCCCATCGGGACCGCGGCCATGATGCCGGCCACCGGCTTGCCGTTGAGCTCACACACCGCATAGCCACCGGTGTCCGGGGGCCCGATCTCACCGGTCCACCCGAAGACCTGGGAGTAGAAGTCGATGGCCGCTTGCTGGTCCGGGGCCGCGAGGTCGATCCAGCAGGGCGTCCCGGGCTGGTAGGGAGCTGTGACTTCGGGCATCAAGGCCTCCTCGATGGGGCACCTCCCGGGCCTTCGGGCGGGGGAGGGGCGGAACGCGGAGGGGTACCGGCCCCGGTCGGCACGCCTCGGGGACCACCCCACACTCACCCTCCACCCTCACCGCGGTCCGCCGAGCCCGCCACTCGGCGTACCGCGGCGCCGCCCGGACGGGCCGGGCGGCGCCGGAACGGGCCGCGGATCAGACCACGTCGAAGGCGGCCGGGTCCGGGCCGAGGCGGCTGCCGGTCTCCAGGCCGGCGAGCGCGGTGAGGTCCGTGTCATCCAGCTCGAAGTCGAAGACGTCGATGTTCTCGGCGATGCGCGAGGGGGTGACGGACTTCGGGATGACGACATTGCCGAGCTGGAGGTGCCAGCGCAGCACGACCTGGGCGGGCGTCCTGCCGTGCTTGGCGGCGAGCTGTGCGATCGTCGGGTCCGCCAGGAGGCCCTTGCCCTGGCCGAGCGGCGACCAGGCCTCGGTGACGATATTGTGCCGGGCGTGGAAGGCGCGCGCGGCGCCCTGCTGGAACTGCGGGTGCAGCTCGATCTGGTTGACGGCCGGGACGACGGAGGTCTCGCCCAGCAGCCGCTCCAGGTGCTCGGGAAGGAAGTTCGAGACGCCGATGGCCTTGGCGCGGCCGTCCGCGTGGATCTTCTCCAGGGCCTTGTACGTGTCGAGGTAGGTGTCCCGTGACGGGAGCGGCCAGTGGATCAGATAGAGGTCCACGTACTCCAGGCCGAGCTTGGCGAGGGAGGTGTCGAACGCGCGCAGCGTCGCGTCGTGGCCCTGGTCGGCATTCCAGAGCTTGGTCGTGACGAAGAGCTCGTCACGGTCGATGCCGGAGGCGGCGAGCGCCTTGCCGGTGCCTGCTTCGTTGCCGTAAATCGCGGCGGTGTCGATGCTGCGGTAACCGGCGTCCAAAGCCTGGCCGACGGCGGTGGTCGCCTGCTCGTCGTCGACCTGCCAGACGCCGAAGCCGAGCCGCGGCATCGCGACGCCGTTATTGAGCGTGATGGACGGAACCTTGCTCACGGGAGAATCGGTCCTTACGTCAGCTGTCGTCTTCACGGATGTCAACGATCATCAGCGGTCGTGCATTCCCGGACCGCCGGACGGGAGGCGGAGCGCGCCGGGCGCGCGGCCCGGTGACCGCCCGCCACAGCGGGGCCGGAGCGGGTCGCGGCGGTGAGTTCGCAGAGCGCGAACGACCCGGCGCACAGCACCACCAGTCCGGCGCACAGCTCCAGGGCACCGACCAGCCCCGGCAGCCCCTCGGGCACCGTGGAGGCGCCGCGGACCAGCCCGTCGGTGACCGCCTGCCCGAGCCACAGACAGCCCCCGCAGGCGAACGCCGCGGCACCGCCGCACCAGGCCAGGGCCAGCGGCGTACGGACCCGGAGCCGGGGCAGCGGACCCGGCAGCACGAGGAGCAGCAGCCCGGCGGCGCCGACGAGCGAGAGCAGGCCCGCGGCCCACTCCGACGCACGGCTGATGACCGTACGGGCGGCCACGTCCGCCGCCGCGGTACCCAGGGGCGAACCCGCGCCCCACAGGACATGGACCGTGCCCAGCGCCGCCAGCAGTACCGCGGCGGGCAGCAGGAAGATCCGCTGCATCGCCCGGGTCCCGGTGTCCGGCAGCGCGTGCAGCGGGCGGCGCAGCAGGCCGCCCCAGCGCTGGTGCGCGTACAGGGCGAAGGCGCCCAGCAGGGTCACGGCCTCGACGGTGAAGCCGCCGTAGACGACGCCGTAGACCCAGGGGGCGAGCCAGTCGCCCGCCGCGAGCGGGTTGGGGAGGCCGGTGACCAGTGCGGTGACGCTGCCGCCGGCGAGCCCCGTCAGCAGCGGGATGAGCAGTCCGGACGCCATCCACAACGGGAACGTCAGCAGCCAGGCCGGAGTGCGGAGGCCGGCCGGCCGGGTGAGCGTGTGGGCCACCACGGCGGCGACGGCGTCCAGGAGGAACGTGACGACATTGGCCGCGATCCAGGTGGCGCGGCCGACGCGGTGGGTGTCGACGACGCCGGTGTCGAAGCCCAGCACCCACAGCAGCTTGAGCGTGAGGTACGGGAGACAGGCGAGGACCGCGACCCGGCCGAGAAGGGTGGTGAGGCGGCGGGATTCCATGGCAGCAGCCTCGTCGGCCCCGGCACGGCCGGCGTCCGCCCGCCGGACGATCCCGCTCCGCCGGACGGGGGAGCCCGCGGCACCACCCGGCGCCCGGTCCCGCCCGTCAGGTCTGGTACAGCGCGTCCACCTCGACCGTGTACGCCGCCTCGATCGCCTTGCGCTTGAGCTTCAACGACGGTGTCAGCAGCCCGTGTTCCTCACTGAACTGGTTGGCCAGTATCCGGAACGTACGGATCGACTCGGCCTGGGAGACCAGCGTGTTGGCGGCGACCACGGCGCGCCGGATCTCGGTCTCCAGGTCCGGGTCGCGCACCAGGTCGCCGGGCGGCATCTCCGGCTTGTCGCGCATGGCCAGCCAGTGGGTGACCGCCTCCGGGTCCAGGGTCACCAGCGCGGCGATGAACGGCCGGTCGTTGCCGACGACGATGCACTGGGCGACCAGCGGATGCGCCCGCACCCGCTCCTCCAGGCCCACCGGGGAGACGGTCTTGCCGCCGGAGGTGACCAGCACCTCCTTCTTGCGGCCGGTGATGGTCAGATAGCCGTCCTCGTCCAGCGCGCCGAGGTCTCCGGTGGAGAACCAGCCGTCGTGCAGCACGGCATCGGTCGCCTTGGCGTCGTTGTGGTAGCCGCGGAAGACCTGCCCGCCGTACAGCCAGATCTCGCCGTCCTCCGCGATGTGCACGGTGGTGCCGGGGACGGGGGTGCCGACGGTGCCGAAGCGGGTGCGCTCCGGGGGATTGGCGGTGGCGGCCGCGGTGCTCTCCGTCAGGCCGTAGCCCTCGAAGATCCGCACTCCGGCGCCGGCGAAGAACAGCCCGAGTCGGCGCTCCATCGCCGAGCCGCCGGACATCGCATGCCGCACCCGGCCGCCCATCGCCGCCCGGACCTTGCTGTAGACGACCTTGTCGAAGAACTGATGCTGCATGCGCAGTGACGCGCTGGGCCCGGTGCCGGTCCCGAAGGCCTTGTTCTCCTGGGCCTCGGCATATCGGACCGCGATCTCGACGGCCTTGTCGAACGGGCCCACCTTGCCGTCCGCCTCCGCCCGGCGCCGGGCCGCGGCGAAGACCTTCTCGAAGATGTACGGCACCGCCAGGATGAACGTGGGCTGGAGGGTCTGGAGATCGGGCAGCAGCGCACGGGCCGCCAGCTCGGGCTGGTGGCCCAGCTTGACCCGCCCCCGGATCGCGGCAACCTGGACCATCCGCCCGAAGACATGCGCCAGCGGCAGGAACAGCAGCGTGGCCGCCTCGTCGCCCGGTTTGGAGTGGAAGACCGCCTCGTAGCGCAGCACGATGTTGTCGGACTCGGCCATGAAGTTGGCGTGCGTGATCACACAGCCCTTGGGGCGGCCGGTGGTGCCGGAGGTGTAGATGATCGTCGCCGTGGCGTCGGGGGTGACGGCCATCCGGTGACGGTGGACGACATCGTCCTCGATGTGCGCACCGGCCGCGGTGAGTTCGGCCACCGGGTCGGCGTCCAGCTGCCACAGCTTGCGCAGTTGCGGAAGGCGGTCGATGACCGAGCCGACGGTCATCGCATGGTCCTCGTGCTCGACCAGACAGGCCGAGACGCCCGCGTTGTGCAGCATCCAGAAGACCTGCTCCGCCGACGACGTCGGATACAGCGGTACGGACTGGACGCCGATGGACCAGAGCGCGAAGTCGAAGAGGGTCCACTCGTAGCGCGTACGGGACATGATGCCGACCCGGTCACCGAACCGGACGCCCTGTGCGAGCAGGCCCTTGGCCAGCGCGAGGACCTCGTCCCGGAACTGGCCGGAGGTGACGTTCTGCCAGTTCCCCGCGTCGTCCTTACGCGCCAGGGCGACGCGGTCGGGGTCGGATTCGGCGTGCTCGTAGACGACATCCGCCAGGCCGCCGGCCCGGGGCGCGGTCGCCAGAGGCGGGACGGTGAACTCGCGCAATGACCCAGCTCCTCGTGGTGTTGCTCACAAGGCCGCGACCGTACCCCACCGTGCCGGCATCCGGCAGGGCGTACCACGTGGCGAACGCGGCCGCACAGGAACTGGCCATCGGGAGAAAAGGGGTGACTTCGGAGAAGGGGGGACAGGGACCGGCTGGTTCAACGCCGGAGGATCACGGTGCCGGGACCATATCTGCACCAAATCTCTGCACGTGACAGCGGAACGGCCGGTCCGTCCCGAGCCCGCCCGCCGGTCAGGGGCGCTGCAGGCGGTCGCCGCCCGCGAGGATCGCGTCGGCCAGCGCCTCCGCCGGGCCCCGCGCCGCGCGCTCGCGCTGTCCGTACAGAAGAACGAAATCCACGCCGCCCAGTTCCGGAAGTCCGGCACGTGGCTGAATGCCGACCAGGCTTGGCGGGATCATGCCCTTCGCGTGGGCCATTACGCCCAGGCCTGCCCGGGTTGCGGCAATCAGTCCGTTGAGGCTTCCGCTGGTACAGGCGATGCGCCACTCCCGCCCCGCGCGCTCCAGCGCCTCCAGCGCACGGGCCCGGGTCAGCGCGGGAGGCGGGTAGACCACCAGCGGCACCGGGCGCTGCGGATCGACGCGCATCCGCTCGGCCCCCACCCACACCAGCCGGTCGCGCCGGACCAGCCGGCCGGCCGGACCCTGCGGGCGCCGCTTGGCGAGTACGAGATCGAGCCGGCCGGCCGCCAGCAGCTCGTGCAGCGTCCCCGACAGCTCGACGGTCAGCTCCAGTTCGACGTCGGGGTGCTCCCGCCGGAACTCCTCCAGGACCTCCGGCATCCGGGTCAGCACGAAGTCCTCGGAGGCACCGAAGCGGAGCCGGCCACGCAGCCGGGTCCCCGCGAAGAAGCTCGTGGCCCGCTCGTTCGCCTCCAGGATCGTGCGGGCGAAGCCGAGCATCGCCTCGCCGTCCTCGGTCAGCTCCACGGCATGGGTGTCCCGGGCGAACAGCCGACGCCCGGCGGCTGCCTCCAGCTTCCGTACGTGCTGGCTGACGGTCGACTGCCGCAGCCCGAGCCGGTGCGCGGCCTGGGTGAAGCTCAGCGTCTGTGCCACGGCGAGAAAGGTGCGCAACTGGGCGGGGTCGAACACGGGCTCTCCGTCCTTGGCCGTGCCCCTGCGCCGGAACCCTGCCCGGCCCGCGGGACGCGGCCGCCTGGGGGTCATCGCACACTGCAATAACAGTGACCACGGTAAGAGGGGTTCCCGATCGCCGCAGCCCACGGCACCCTGGAAGGGCCCGTCCCGGCACCGTGCCCCGGGCCGCCGAACGACCCGAAGAGAGCCCATGCGCCGCCCCCGTCTCACCCAGCTCCCGTCCCGGCTGCCCGTTGACGGTTACCTCCTGGCGCTGGTCGGCACCGTCGCCCTGGCCGCGCTGCTGCCCGCCCGCGGACCGGCCGCCACCGCCGCCGAGGGCGCCTCCACCGGAGCCGTCGCACTGCTCTTCTTTCTCTACGGCGCCCGGCTCTCCACCCGCGAGGCGATGGCCGGCCTGCGCCACTGGCGGCTCCATCTCACCGTCCTGGCCTGCACTTTCGTCGTCTTCCCGGTGCTCGGCCTGGCCGCCGGCGTCCTGGTCCCGCAGATCCTGCCGCCCACCCTCTACACCGGCCTGCTGTTTTTGTGCCTGGTGCCCTCCACGGTCCAGTCCTCGATCGCCTTCACCTCGATCGCCCGGGGCAATGTCGCGGCGGCGATCTGCGCGGGCTCGTTCTCCAGCCTCGTCGGTATCGTCGCCACACCGCTGCTGGCGGGCCTGGTGCTGCACCAGGGCGGCGGCTTCTCCGCCGGGTCGCTGCTCTCGATCGTCTGCCGGCTGCTGCTGCCGTTCCTCGCCGGGCAGTTGCTGCGCCGATGGGTCGGGACCTGGCTCACCCGGCACAAGAAAACCCTCGGCCACGTGGACCGCGGCTCGATTCTGCTCGTTGTCTACGCGGCCTTCAGCGCCGGAATGGTCCAGGGCATCTGGCACCAGGTCTCCGCGGCGCGGCTGCTGTGCCTGCTGGGGGTGGAGGCCGTGCTGCTCACGGTGATGCTCGCGGCCACCTGGTACGGCGCGAAGAAGCTGGGCTTCCACCGGGCGGACCGGATCGCAATCACCTTCGCCGGTTCCAAGAAGAGCCTGGCGTCCGGCCTGCCGATGGCCACCGTCCTCTTCGGTGCACAGGCCGGGCCGGCGGCGCTGCCGCTGATGGTGTTCCACCAGATGCAGTTGATGGTGTGCGCGGTCCTCGCCAAGCGCTTCGCGGCCTCCGGGGCACCGGCGCCGGCACCGGCGGTCGCGGGAGCCGCGGCGGGAAGCGCGGGGCTGAAGGAGGGCTCGGCGGAGGCGATGGCGAGCGGGCCGCGGCGTTAGCGGCGTCCCGCTCGGAGGGCGCAGACGTCCCGTTCGGAGGGGCCGCGGGAGCCTGCACGCCGGGCGGGCCGGGGCCGGGGGAGTCTGCGGCCGCTTCCGGCCCGCGCGGAAGCGCGCCCGGCCCGCCCGGCCCGGTGACGCTTCCGGGCAGGCCGAGGGCGCCGTCCGCCGCGCACCGGTCAGCGCCGCGCGCCCCCACGCACCCGGTCCAGCGGGAGCCTCAGCACCAGCGGGCCGTTCACCGGGGCGTTGTCGGTGCGGACCCGGGAGAGTTCGGCGTCGGTCAGCGCCCGCCGGTAGACGCGTACCTCGTCCAGCGCGCCGGTGAACTGGGCGCGGCTGTCCGGCTTCTGGCCGAGGTGCACGCCGAAGGTGGAGCCGCGGCTGGCCGACCCCGCGACATCGGGGGCCACGGTCGCCTCGCCCCCGTCTACGGTGAGCAGCAGCCGGCCGTCACTACGGCGAAGCGCCAGATGATGCCAACTGCCGTCGTTGTAGGCGCCGTTGGTCACCGCCTGGGCGGTGGCGGCCGGCTGGGCGCCGTCGACGGCGGTGCGGCGGGCGACGATCCGGTGATGGGCGGGGTCGCCCGCGACCGAGATCTGCGGGGACCGGGTGCCCACCCCGCCCATCCACAGCAGCGGCTGTTCGCCGGTGGCGGCGTCATAGCGGAACCACAGGCTGCAGGTGAACTCGGCGGCGCCCAGGGGGAGGGAGCGGCGGAACGGGAGGCGTACCGCATCATCGGTGCCGTCGAAGGACAGCGCCTGCCCGAAGCGGCCGTCGGTGCCGCGGGCGCCGCCGAGGACGAGTGCCGGGCGGGCGCCCGGAGCGGTGTCGCGGGTCGTGGGGTCCGGGGCGCGCCGCGGGCCGAGCCAGTCCTCGGTGAAGCGGGCGAAGCGGATCTCGTCCCGGGCGTCGACCGCGCCGCCCTCGTACATCAGGCCGGTGACCTCACCGGAGACCGCGACCAGGTCGGAGTAGCCGGACCAGTCGGTGGTGACCCGGGCGCCGCGGTCGACGCCTTCCCAGGTGCGGCCCTCGTCGTACGAGGAGCGGATGGTCATGGTCCGGCGCCGGTCGGGGTCGGCGGGCGCGGCGAACAGGGTGCGGCCGGTGCGCGGCAGCCGCAGGGCCGAGCCCTGCACCATCGGGGTGTAGAGGTCGGGGAGGGCGCGGAACGGCGCGGTGAAGGAGTCGCCGCCGTCGCGGCTGACCGCCGCGGTGCGGTGGCCCAGGTCGGTGCCGTCCTGTTCGCGGCCGTTGACGTAGACCGTGCCGTCGGAGCGTTCCAGGAGGGTCATCTCCGAGGGCTTCTGACGGAACGTCCCGCTCCACTCCGTTCCGCCTCCGCTCTTCGACGGACCCTCGGAAGCGGAGCCCGCCGCGACGGGCCAGCTGTCCAGCGCGCCGACCTTCCAGGTGCCGCCGCCGTCGTCGCTGTGGATCAGGGCGGCGTGGTTGGCGGTGACCCGGTGGTCCGCGTAGCTCTCGGCGTTCATGCTGAACAGGAGCCGGCCCGCGTGCCGTCCGCGGGTGAGCTGGATGCCGTGCACGGGACCGGTGGCGTACCAGGAATTCCACTGCGGAGGACGGATGGCGGCGGTCAGGTCCCTGGGCGCCGACCAGGTCGCGCCGTCGTCGTCGCTGTACTGGAGGTGCGGGGTGCGATCGCAGGGCACGTCGCAGCTGAGGCCGTCGGCGCGGCCCTTGTTGTAGGTCTCGGCGAGCACGATCCGGCCGGTGCGGCGGTCCACGAGGGGCGCCGGGTTGCCATGGGTGTCGCCGTTGCCGTGATTGATGACCTGGAGCGCCCCCCAGGTCCGGCCGCCGTCGGTGGAGCGCTTGAGGACGAGGTCGATATCGCCCGCGTCACCGCAGTCGTGCCGCCGCCCCTCGGCGAACGCGAGCAGGGTGCCGTGCGTGGACCGTACGACGGCCGGTATACGGAAGCAGTGGTAGCCCTGCTCCTGGGACGCCTTGAAGAGGACCTGCTGATCGAACCCGTCGGCCGGGGCGGTGCGGGAGCCCGGCGCACCGTCCGGTGCGGCCTGGACCGGGGTGGCCGGCAGGAGGGCGAGGGCGGTGGCGGTCAGTGCGGCGAACAGGGCCGCGGCGTGGCGGCGCCGGGGTCTGCTGCGGGGGCTGGGGTGTGCGCGGAGAGCTGACGTCATGGTCCGGCCTGCCCTTCGAGGCATCGGCGTCGGGTCATCAGGACATCCCACGTCCTATGTGCATCGCGACGGAAGCTACTGCCGCGTGCGGACCGCGACAAGGAGCGTGCGTCGGTTCTCCGTGCCACAGCCGGAATTCACTCGCCCGGCCCGCAGGCACAGCGCCGGGTGCGCCGTACGCGCCGGCTGCGCAGCGGGGGCCGGGAGTGCCGCCTGTGCCGGGTGCACCGGATGTGCCGCCGCCCCGCCGGGTGCACCGCCGCCCGCCGCGTCACGGCCGCAGCACCACCTTGCCGAGGTTGGCCCTGGCCTCGATGATCTCGTGCGCCTTCGCGGCCTCGTCCAGCGGCAGTTCGGCATGGACGGCAGCCCGCAGCCGGCCGGACCCGGCCAGCTCCCACAGCTGCGCCCGGTGCTCCTCGTACAGCTCCCGGTGGACGGTGGAGAAGTGGCGCATCGTCAGTCCGGTGATGGTCTTCGCGCCCGCCAGCAGCTCATACGCCGGGACCGTGCCACCACCGGAGTTGAAGAAGACCAGCCGGCCGCCGGGGGCCAGCGCGGCCAGTGCGCGCGGCAGCAGGTCGCCGCCGACGCCGTCCAGGACGACATCGGCCGGCGCGCCCCAGGACTCCTGGCCATAGGTCACCACCTCATCGGCCCCCAGCCCGAGCAGGAACTCCGCCTTGGCCGCCGAGCTGACCGCGGCCACCACCCGTGGCACCCCCTGGAGCTTGGCCAGTTGGACGGCGAGATGCCCGGCGCCGCCGGCCGCGCCGGTGATCAGCACGGACTCGGCACCCCGCGGCGCGGCGGTGCTGAGCGCGGCCAGCGCGACATGCCCGCTGCGCACCAGCGCCACCGCCTCCACCGCGCTCGCCCGGTCCGGTATCCGGCTCGCCAGAAAGGCGGGCGCGAGGGCGAGTTCGGTATAGGAGCCGGTGAGGGTGAGCGAGGTGACACGGTCGCCGACGGCGAAGCCGGTGACGTCCGGCCCGAGCGCGACGACCGTCCCGGCGATCTCACCGCCGGGCGTCGCGGGCAGCGGGTCGCCACCGCCCTTGCCGTCGCCGCGCACCCGCCGTACGCACGGCAGCGTGACCCCGATCGCCGCGGTGCGGACCAGGAGTTCGCCCGTACCGGGCACCGGCGCCGCCGCCTCCTCGACGCGCAGCACCTCGGGACCGCCGTAGGAATGGAATCGGATGCGGCGCATGGGCAGGCACCTCCGGTGTCATCGGCCGGCGGACACCGGCCGTGCTTCATTGGGGTTCCCAACGATAGCCACAAACCATAGGGGTAGCCAACGGTTTTCATTGGTTTCCCCAATGGGTTTCTCGGTACGCTGGCCCCATGGCCGACACCCCCTATGCCCCCAGCCGAATCCGCACGCTCCCCAGCTGGTTGCTGGGCCGCGCCGCCGCCCGCGGTCACCGCCTCGTCGCCGACGCGCTCGCCACCGAAGGCATCCGGATGATGCATCACGCCGTGCTCTCGGCGGTCGCCGAACTCGGCCCGGTCTCGCAGGCGGAGCTGGGCCGGACGCTGGCCATCGACCCCAAGGACATGGTCGCGGTCGTCAACGACCTCCAGCAGGACGGGCTGGTGACCCGCACCCCCGACCCCAGGGACCGGCGCAAGAACGCCGTCGAGATCTCCGCCGACGGCCGGCGCCGGCTGCGCCGCACCCAACGGCTCGGCGACGAGGCCAACGCGGAACTGACCGCGGCCCTGACCCCGGCCGAACGCGAGCAGCTGATCGCCCTGCTGACCCGGATCGCGCTGCCGGCCGACTGACACGCGGCCGCCGGCCCGTGCGCGGGTGCCCGCGTCAGCCGGTCGAGGCCGCCGCGTCCAGGGCGAGCCGGTGCTCACCCGCGTACACGTTCATGGCGGTGCCGCGCAGAAACCCGACCAGCGTCAGCCCGGTCTCGACGGCCAGATCGACCGCGAGCGAGGACGGCGCCGAGACCGCGGCCAGCACGGGAATGCCCGCCATCACCGCCTTCTGCACCAGCTCGAACGACGCCCGGCCGGAGACCATCAGCACACAGGACGACAGCGGCAGCCGCCCCTGCTGCAGCGCCCGCCCGACGACCTTGTCGACGGCGTTGTGCCGCCCCACGTCCTCCCGGATGTCGAGCAGCTCGCCGTCCGTGGTGAACAGCGCCGCGGCATGCAGGCCTCCCGTCCGCTCGAACACCCGCTGGGCGTCCCGCAGTTGGTCGGGGAGGGAGCTGAGCACCGCCGGTTCGATCCGGACCGGGGTGTCGGGGGAGGTGTCCAGGGGCCAGTGGGTGCTGGTGCGCACCGCGTCCAGACTGGCCTTGCCGCACAGCCCGCACGACGAGGTCGTGTAGACATTGCGTTCCAGGGTGATGTCCGGGACCGGCACCCCGTCCGCGAGCCGGACGTCGACCACGTTGAAGGTGTTGCTCCCGCCCGCGCCCTCCCCGCGCTCCTCGCCCTCCTCGGCTTCGCCCGGGCGGGCTGCGCCCCCACTCGTGGCCCCCGCGCAGTAGACGATGTTCGCCAGTTCCGCGGCGCTCGCGAGTACGCCCTCGCTGACGAGGAATCCGGCGGCGAGTGCGAAGTCGTCACCGGGCGTGCGCATGGTGATCGCCAGTGGCTTGCCGCCGAGCCGGATCTCCATCGGTTCCTCGGCGACGAGGGTGTCCGGGCGGGTGCTCACGGCACCGTCGCGGATACGGATGACGCGGCGTCGCTCGGTGACCCGTCCCATGTCTGATCAGTCCCGTCCGCACCGGCCGGCGCAGTCCGGTGCTGTGTGTGTCGGTGGCCGGAGCGGCCTTCCTGCGGATCGCCGTGGGGCACCGGCCCGCCAGAGGGGGCGAGGTGACCTTGACGTTCTCATTCTCCTGCACCGGCCGGCCCCGCCCGAACGGGTGAGAAATGGAAGGAAGACAGAGGGATGGGCGGGCAGAGGTGTGGGTAGGTGCTTGAGCCGGGGCCGGGTCAGGCCTCCGGATCATCCGGGGCCGGCCAACCGCCGCGGCCCGCAAGGTACGGCCCGGTGACGGGATCTGTGGGGGATCCCGCCACCGGGCTTACCGATGTCCCCGCCCGCCCTGGCGGCAGGCCCGTGGGGAGTCGCGCCCGTCGGCAGCACGGCCTCGGCCGCCGACACCAGGGGCGAACTCCTCGGAGCCTCGGTCCTGTTGATTGTTCCGGCCCTCTTTTCCGCCCGGCCTCGCCCCCCTTCCGCGGGCCGTGTCCGCCCGCTTCCCCGGAACCGGTCCGGTCCCGGCCATCAGCCCCGCGCCCACCCGCCGCGCCCCGACCGGCCTGATCCGGACCACCCCGTTCCGATCCGCGAGACCAGCCCAGGTCCTCGGCCTCTGTCCGGGTAATCTGCAGCGATCACGCATCACGTACCCGAGGCGCGAGACCGCACCAGCACCCGACCGACCAGGAATGGCGAGACGTACATGAGCGAAGGGACAGCACCGGCGGCCGACGAGGCGGCCTCCGTCGCCGATGAGGCGGCCCGTGAGCGGCTGCTCTACCTGCGCGGCAGCATCGACAACCTCGACGCCGCCCTGGTGCATCTGCTCGCCGAGCGCTTCAAGTGCACCCAGCAGGTCGGCGAGCTGAAGGCCCGGCACAGTCTGCCGCCCGCCGACCCGGCCCGGGAGGCCGCACAGATCGAGCGGCTGCGCCGGCTCGCCGAGGACGCCAAACTGGACCCGTCCTTCGCCGAGAAGTTCCTCAACTTCATCATCGGCGAGGTCGTCCGCCACCACCGGGCGATCGCCGACCGTACGCACGAGGCCACGGCGGAAGCCGCACCTTCGGCCGGGCCCACTGCGGGCTGAGCCCCGTACGCACGACGGGCGGCGGGGTACGGTCCGCGGCGCGGCACCGCCCGCGCGGCGCCCTCGCCCCCGCACGAAATGTGGCGCACCCCCTCCTTGACCGCCCTACCCCACGGTCGCCTCACCCGGGTGGCTCCGTCGCGCGCCCCGAGTGACACTCGCCATAGCTGACGCCGGACCGTCCCGCAGTGTCGCCGCGCCCACTACCGTCCAGTAACACGGTTCCTCCGGGGACCGGTCGAGCGCCACCACCCTGCCCCTCCGGCCGTGCACCGAGAGCGGAGACACATGATGGCCACCTCCCCCATATCCCCCGCCGATCCGGGGCGGAGCGAACGTCCCGGGCCTGCCCCGACGCTCCTGCTGAAGCCCGGTACGTCCTGGCAGGAGGCCTGGCAGCGCAGCCTGGCCGCGACCCCCGAGGCGTTCCGCGACGACCAGGCCCTCAACCTCTGGGGCGGCGCCTGGCGCCCGGACGGTCACCCGCTGCCCGCCACCAGCCCCGTCGACGGCAGCCCCATCGCCGGCCCGCCCCGGCTCGACGCGGACGCCGCACTGCATGCCGTACGCGCCTCGCTCGACCAGCACCGGGACTGGCGCCAGGTCCCGTTGGCCGAACGCACCGCCCGGATCTCCGCCACCCTCGACGCGCTGACCGAACACCGCGAGCTGCTCGCCCTCCTCCTCGTCTGGGAGATCGGCAAGCCCTGGAAGCTGGCGCAGGCGGACGTCGACCGGGCGATCGACGGGGTCCGCTGGTACGTCTCCGAGATCGACCCGATGCTGGCCGGCCGCGCACCGCTGGCCGGTCCGGTCAGCAACATCGCCAGCTGGAACTACCCGATGTCGGTCCTGATCCACGCGATGCTCGTCCAGGCGCTGGCCGGCAACGCGGTGATCGCCAAGACCCCCACCGACGGCGGTCTGGTCTGTCTCACCGTCGCCTGTGCCCTGGCCGCCCGGGAGGGCGTCCCGGTCACCCTCGTCAGCGGCAGCGGCAAGGAACTCTCGCCCTCGCTCGTCCGCTCACCGGAGATCGGCTGTGTCTCGTTCGTCGGCGGCCGGGACACCGGTGCCCGGGTCGCCACCGCCGTCGCCGACCTCGGTAAACGCCACATCCTCGAACAAGAGGGCCTCAACACCTGGGGCATCTGGAACTTCACCGACTGGCCGACCCTGACCCCGCTGCTCCGCAAGACCTTCGATTACGCCAAGCAGCGCTGCACCGCCTACCCCCGCTTCGTCGTCCAGCGCGAGGCCTTCGCCGACTTCCTCGCCGCCTACCTTCCGGCCGTCCGCAGCGTCCGTTTCGGTCACCCGCTGGCCGTCGCCGACCCCGCCGATCCGCTCCCCGAACTCGACTTCGGCCCGGTGATCAACGCGGCCAAGGCCAAGGAGCTCGCAGACCTCACGAGCGAGGCGATCTCCCGGGGCGCGGTCCCGCTGCACCGCGGCAGCCTGGCCGACGGCCACTTCCTCCCCGGCCAGGACACCTCGGCCTACCTCCCGCCGACCACGCTCCTGGCCCCGCCGCCGTCCTCCCCGCTGCACCACGCCGAGCCGTTCGGCCCCGTCGACACCCTTGTCCTCGTCGACACCGAGGCGGAGCTCCTGGCCGCCATGAACGCCAGCAACGGCGCCCTGGTCGCCAGCCTCTCCTGCGACGACCAGGACACCTACGACCGCCTCGCACCGCAGATCCGCGCCTTCAAGGTCGGCCACGGCAAGCCCCGTTCGCGGGGCGACCGCGACGAACTCTTCGGTGGCTTCGGCAACTCCTGGAGCGGTGCCTTCGTCGGCGGTGAACTCCTCGTCCGCGCGGTCACCGAAGGCCCGGCTTCCGAACGCCTGCCGGGCAACTTCCCCGACTACCACCTGATGCCGTAGCCGGGAGCCGGCGGCGCCCGTCGCGCTCCTCCGCCGTCTAGCCGATCCCCTGCCGGTCGGGGGACGACGCGAACCGCCGGTCCGGGGCCGCCGGCACCGCACGCTCCATCGCCTGCACCAGGAGCGTGCGGTGCCGCACCAGCGGCTCTCGCCGGGGCTCCGGCGCGAGCAGCAGCAGATCGTCGATCGCGGCCAGCATCCGCCGGGTGACCTGCGGACTGTGCACGGCCGCCACCCGGATCTCGGTCAGCCCCAGATCCACCAGATCGGTCCAGCCCGGCACGTTCTGCACCAGCCGTACCGCGCCGCGGCGGTCCCGGTGGCGCACCGCCCCGAGCGGCCGTCCCGCCACCGCCGCGAGGATCTGCACGATCCGGTCCAGGCACTGCACGGCCGTGGTCGGATCGTTCACCGCGGGCGACAGCGCACGCAGCGCGATGTCCGACAACTGCCGCAGCCCGAGGCCGAGGTCCTGGTGAAAGGTGCGCTCCACGCCCACCGACACCGTCCGCCGCAGTGCCCACCGCGGCGGCGCCGTCCCGCCGTGCACCGCGAGTACCGGCGTCCCCGGCAGCACGAAGTCCCCGATCCGCGGCAGCAGCCGTAGTACGACCCCCTGCCGCCGCGCCACCCGCACCAGCCGCGCCACATGCGCATCCAGCACGACCCCGGCCCGCCCGGTGTGCGCCACCCGTTCCGTCTCCGGCGCCAGGGAGCCCCCGTCCGCCGCGTCCTCCCCGCCCGTGCCCTGCCGCGCCAGCATCCGCAGCGTCTCCCGGGTGATCCGGTCGACCACCGGCCCCACCTGCATCAGCCGCAGCGTGGCCGACACATACGCGATGAACAGCAGCAGGCTCAGCACCACCAGCACCATCGTCAGCAGGTTCTGCACCACGGGCACCGAGGTGACCTGCCGGACCTCGGTCTCGCTCTCGTACGAGGTGAGCACCAGCAGCGAGAACAGAAAGGTCGCGAGGAAGACCGTGAGCGTGATCTTGCTGATCCGGCTCCGGATGAAGATCCGCACCACCCGCGGGGTGAGCTGACCGCTGGCCATCTGCACCGCGACCAGCGAAATGCTGAACACCACACCGATGAAGGTCATCATCGCCGAGCTGATCGTGGTCACGATCGTCTTGGTGTCCTCGGCGATCGACATCAGCTCCCGGAGCGCCGGATAGGCCTTCTCCCGCTGCAGCAGCGCGACGATCCGCAGATCGAGCGTCGACGCCCCCCACCACAGCAGCACCGCACACACCAGCCCCACCGTCGGCGCGAACCAGAAGGTGTCCCGCAGATGCTCCCGCAGCGGAGACAGCGCACGTGGCCTGCGTGGACCGGCGAGATGCTCGACATGTCCCTCATTGCCCATAAATCGAGGTTATGTGGGTGGCGGATACGCAGGTGAAGGGCACTCCGAAACCTTGGTATTGTTGTCCATGTCGCCGCGGGGAACGCCCCGTGAAGATCACACCTAGTCCGGGTGGCGGAATGGCAGACGCGCTAGCTTGAGGTGCTAGTGCCCTTTATCGGGCGTGGGGGTTCAAGTCCCCCCTCGGACACCAGCGAAACCCCTGCTCAGCAGGGGTTTCCTGCTTTTCCGGAGCAGCGGGGCAAGAGAAGTCCAATTTGCCTGTTCCATTCCCTTTGTTTGGGAGTATCCTGAAGACCGGCCTACGGGGCGAGCGAGGGAGTTCGACTGGACTGGCCTCGGGGAAGGGAGCTCTGGCTCTCGCCGAGGACAAGAGGAAAGGTCGGGCTGAGAGGCCAGAAGGTCGTAAGACCGGAAGGCGACCCCCAAGCACCTGATCCGGACAATGCCGGCGAAGGGAGCCCACCTCGTAGGTCTTTCGTGTGCGCCGGTCAGCCGCTCCGCATCAGGTCCGCGCACTTCTCCCCGATCATCATCGTCGTGATGCACGGATTCACGGCCGGCAGGAACGGCATCGCCGAACCGTCGGCCACTCGCAGACCCGTGACGCCCTTGACGCGCAGCTGGGGGTCGAGCGGTGTGGCCTGGTCCTCGTCGGCGCCCATCCGGACCGTGCAGGCGGGGTGGTAGACGGTGTTGTGGGTGGTGCGGATGTAGTCGAGGAGCTCGGCGTCGGAGTGGGCGGAGGGGCCCGGGGCGAGTTCGGTGCCCGCCCAGGCGGCCATGGCGGGCTGGGCGACGATCTCGCGGGCGAGCCGGAGCCCATGGGTCATGACACGGACGTCGTGCTCGTCGGTGAAGTAGCGCGGGTCGACCTTGGGCTTGTCACGGAAGTCGCGGGTGCGCAGCCGTACGGTGCCCAGGGAGCGGGCGCGGGTGACGTTCGGGGTGAGACAGAAGGCGTTCTCCGAGGTGGGGTAGCCGCGGCGGTAGGTGTTCATGTCGAAGGGCACCTGGCCGTAGTGGAACATCAGGTCCGGGCGGTCCAGGCCCGGTTCGGTGTCGACGAAGATGCCGATCTCCCACCACTGGGTCGAGGAGCGGACCATGGGCTGCTTGGCGTCCCACATGATCACGCCCTCCGGGTGGTCCTGGAGGCTCGCGCCGACGCCGGGGGAGTCGACGAGCGGATCGATGCCGGTGGCGCGCAGATGGGTGGCCGGGCCGATGCCGGAGAGCATCAGGAGCTTCGGGGAGTCGATGGCGCCGCAGCAGACGACGGTCTCCCGGCGGGCGTTGACGGTGCGGGTGTGGATCAGGTCGGGGGCGAGGTAGTCCACGCCGGTGCAGTGCCGTGCGGAGTCGAAGTTCAGCCGCTTGGCCTGCAGTCCGGTGCGTACCTCCAGGTTCTTGCGGCTGTCCATGACGGGGTGGAGGTAGGACACCGAGGCGGATGAACGGGTGCCGTCGGGGCGGCAGTTGATCTGGAACCAGTTCGCGCCCCGGACGACGGTCCGGCCGGAGTTGAAGGCGGTGGTGGGGATACCGGCCGCCGCGCAGGCCTCCAGCAGAGCCACCCCGCACGGGTCGTGCGGCGGGACGCTGCGCAGGACGACCGGGCCGGTGCGGCCGTGGTGGTCCCCGGGGCCGTCGTTGCTCTCCAGCCGCTGGAAGAGCGGGAAGCAGTCGGCCGCGCTCCAGCCCGGACACCCCATCGCCGCCCACTCGTCGAGATCCTCGGCCGGGGTCCAGAAGGCGATACAGGAGTTGTGCGAGGAACAGCCGCCCAGCACCTTGGCGCGGGCGTGCCGCAGGAAGCTGTTGCCGTTCTCCTGCGGCTCGACCGGATAGTCCCAGTCGTAGCCGGACTCCAGCAGCCCCATCCAGCGGTCCAGGCGCAGGACGTTCTGGTCGCCGACGTCCGAGGGGCCGGCCTCCAGCAGGCAGACGGTGACCGCCGGGTCCTCGCTGAGCCGGGCCGCCACGACGGCGCCGGCCGTGCCGCCGCCGACCACGACGTAGTCGAACTCGTCCACAGGGGCCTCTTGGGGCATCGTGCCGTCTCCAGATCAGGGGGTGGATGTGCCGGTGTCGCCCGGGGTGCCGCCGCCCGGGTGGACGGCGGCGTGCATGGCGAGGACGCCCGTCTTCTTGCGCTGGACGAACCAGTAGTAGGCGAAACCGCCGAGCGCCACGACGCCGATGAACAGGAAGGCGCCCCAGCGCAGGTACCAGTGCTGCGGGCCGGTCGCGTTGTAGACGGCGGCGCGCGGCCAGGCGAGGTTGAGGGACATCGCCAGCCCCCAGAGCACCGCCAGGACGTTCACCGGGATGCCGAACTTGCCGAGGGAGAACTTGCCCTTGGCCGGGGTCCAGTTGCCCCGCAGCCGCTGGACCAGCATCGGCAGGGTCACCGACAGATAGGCCAGATAGATCATGATGATCGCGATGCTGGTGATCACCGAGAAGATCTGCGGCTGGTTGACGTTGATGACGAGGATGCCGATCGCCACCAGACCGATGATGACGGCCGGCAGCACCGGCGTCTGGAAGCGCGGGCTGACCTTGGCGAGCAGCGACGCGGCGGGCAGGTTGTTGTCCCGGGCCATCGCGAACGCGAGGCGGATACCCGCGGTGTGCACCGCCAGTTCGCACACGGTGATCGCGATGACCACACACCAGAGCACGATCTGCCCCACGGTCGAGCCGAGCGTGGAGAGCACCACGTACTGCAGCCCGTCCACCTTGAGCTGTTCGGCCTGGAGGTTGGGCACGGACATCAGGGCGAACAGCAGGATCAGACCGCCGATGAGGAACGACGCGACCAGCGCCCGCAGGATCGCGCGGGGGGCGTTGCGGCCGGGGTCCCGGGACTCCTCACCGAGCGACGAGGCCGTGTCGAAGCCGTACATGACGTAGGCCGAGGCCAGGGACGCGGTGAGGAACGCGCCGAAGTAGCCGAGGTTCTCGCCCGCGCCCAGGCCGAAGGTGTCGGTCACCACGTCGGGGCCGCGGGTGACATGCGCGGCGAGCAGCAGGATCAGGACGATGGCGGCGATCAGCTCGATCGCCACGCCGGCGGAGTTGATCCGGGCCATGAGTTTGACGCCGAAGGCGTTGACCAGGGTGGTGAAGGCGATGAGTACGGTGCCGAGCAGTACCGCGTTCTCGGCCGCGGACTTGCCGGTGCCGTCGCCGATGAACTGGAACCACGACGAGATCTGCGGCAGCGTCACCTGGTAGGCCAGTGCCACCGCGGAGAGCGAGACCATGGTCGCGGTCAGCATCATCCAGCCGCCGAGCCAGCCGATGTGCGGGCCGCCGAGCTTCTTGGCCCAGTTGTAGACCGAGCCGGCCACCGGGTAGCGGGCGGCCAGCTCACAGAAGCACAGCGCCACCATCAGCTGCCCGGCGAAGACCATCGGCCAGGACCACCAGTACGCCGGGCCACCGTGCGCGATGCCGAAGTAGAACAGCTGGAAGGTGCCGGTGAGGATGGAGATGTAGCTGATTCCGGCGGCGAAGGTGTGGAAGTTGCCCAGGGTGCGCTTGAGTTCCGGCTTGTAGCCGAGTTCGGCGAGCGAGTCGTCGTCGTGCTCCCCGTGGGCCGGGCCGCCGGGGCGGGGGGACTCGGGGCCGGTCACTCGAACCACCTCTGTGGCCGTGGCGCGGTGTTGCGCCAGATGTGCTTGGCCTCTTGGTACTCCGCCAGTCCCGCGGGGCCCAGCTCGCGGCCGATGCCGGACTGTTTCATCCCGCCCCACTCGGCCTGTGGCACATAGGGATGGAAGTCGTTGATCCAGACCGTGCCCGCGCGCAGCCGGGCGGCGACCCGGTGGGCCCGCTCGCTGTTCTGCGTCCACACCGCCCCGGCCAGCCCGTACACCGTGTCGTTGGCGAGCGAGACCGCCTCCTCCTCGTCGCGGAACCGCTCGACGGTCAGCACCGGGCCGAAGCTCTCGTCGCGCACGACGGACATGTCCGGGGTGCACTCGTCCAGCACGGTCGGCAGGTAGTAGAAGCCGTTCGACAGTGACGGATCGTCGGGCGGGGAGCCGCCGCAGAGGAGCACGGCGCCCTCTTCGAGCCCGGCCGCCACATACGTCTCGACCTTGTCGCGGTGCGCTGCCGAGATCAGCGGGCCGGTGCGGGCGTGCTCGTCGAAGGGGCCGCCGAGCCGGATCCGCTGGGCGCGGGAGACCAGTTCGTCGGTGAAGGCGTCGTGCAGCTCCTCCTGGACGAGCAGCCGGGCGCCCGCCGAGCAGACCTGCCCGGAGTGCAGAAAGACCGCCATCAGCGCGTAGTCCACCGCGGCGTCGAAGTCGGCGTCCGCGAAGACGATGTTGGGGTTCTTGCCGCCCAGCTCCAGCGCGATCTTCTTCACGGTGGGCGCCGCGGCGGCCATGATGCGCCGTCCGGTGACCAGACCGCCGGTGAACGACACCATGTCCACCCGCGGGTCCTCGGTCAGCACCGCTCCCACGTCCGGGCCGGTGCCCAGCACCAGGTTGGCGGCCCCGGCGGGCAGCCCGGCCTCGTCCAGCAGCCGCATGAGGTGGACGGCGGTGTGCGGGGTCAGCTCACTGGGCTTCAGGACGAAGGTGTTGCCCGCGACCAGACAGGGGGCGACCTTCCAGGCGGTCTGCAGCAGCGGGTAGTTCCACGGGGTGATCAGCGCGCAGACGCCGACCGGTTCGTGGCGCACGGTGCTGTCGATCTCCGGGGCACCGGCGTCCACCACCCGGTCGGTGCCGCCGGCCGCGCCGAGGTTGCCGAAGTGGCGGAAGCAGTTGGCGATGTCGTCCATGTCGTAGCCGCTCTCGATGAGCCGCTTGCCGGTGTCCAGTGACTCCGCCCTGGCCAGCGTGTCCCGGTCGCGCTCCAGCAGCTCGGCGACGCGCAGCACCAGCCGGCCGCGCTCGGCGACCGGAGTGCGCGGCCAGGACCCGTCGTCGAAGGCCGTACGGGCGGCGGAGATCGCCGCCACCGCGTCCTTCGGCCCGCCCTCGTCGACGGTCGCGACCAGCGTGCCGTCCGCCGGGCAGCGGATCTCACGCACCTGCCCGTCGGCCGCTGCGGTCCACTGACCGCCGATGAACAGCTCCGGCATGGTGATGCCTCCGGTCTCCGGGCTCGTACGGGGCGGCCGCGGCAGGCGCGGCGCCCCGGCCGACGGCGTCAGGCCGCCGGGCGGCCCGCCGTGCGGACCTCGGTGACGCTCACTGCACCGAGAGTAAGGCGGCCGGTGTGGCTCCGCACGGTACGAGCGGCCGGGGGAGAGGGGAGCGGCACCGGGTGGGGCCGACGGAGTGAGGTGCGCCGGCAGGCGGGAGAATGGCGGGATGGACAGCGAGTGTGCGAGGACGCCGGAGCGGGAAGAGCCGGCCGCGGGGCCGTACCCCGTCCCCGACGTCGGGGCGTACTTCGCCGGCCGCTGGAGCATCGAGCGCACCGTCTCCGACCTGCGGAACGGTGCCGAGGGCAGCTTCCGCGGCACCGCCGGCTTCCGGCCGGGACCGGCGGGCGGGGGGCTGCTGCACCACGAGGAGGGGCGGCTCAGCTGGGGCGGGACGGTGCAGCCGGCGAGCCGCACACTGCGCTGGCGGCCCCGCCCGGACGGCACCGCCGCGATCGACTTCGCCGACGGGCGGCCGTTCCACGACCTCGACCTCAGGACCGGCCGGTGGACCGCCGTCCACCCCTGTGCCGCGGACCTCTACGAGGGGACCTTCACCGTCGTCGGGCCGGACACCTGGCATCTGGAGTGGCGGGTCGGCGGACCGGCCAAGGAGCAGCTGCTGTGCTCGGTGTACCGGCGGCTGGGCTGACGGCGCCCGTGTACGGAAGCACACCGGGCCGGACGCCGAGGGCACAGCGCACGGCACCCCCGGGGACAGCTGTCCCCGGGGGTGCCGGTGCCGGTCAGGAGCGCGATCAGGCGGGAGGCAGCTTGCCCCGTCCGAAGAGCTTGCGCTCGCCGTGCAGGGCGAACGGCGTGGTCCGCAGATCGGCGATCTGGATGCCGAAGATCTTCAGCTGCAGCATCAGCTCGGTCTTCAGGTCATAGCCCGCACTGAGTGCCCATGCCGGGGTGCCGCCGTCGGACGCGCCCGCGGCCCGTCCGGTGAGGTGGACGGACAGATCGCCGCCGACGCCCGCCGTGTCGTAGAGGAAGACCTTGGCCTGTGCCCCGATACGGGCCGTCGCGGTGGCCGCGCCCTCGACCCGCGGCGCCGTGCCCTTGGTCTGCTGCCGCGCTTCGTGCAGCGGCTGCCACCCCTGCTCGCGGTCGTACTTCGCGCCGACCGCGAACGAACCGGCGGTGCGCTGGTCGGCGTCGAGCACGATGCGGCCGTCCGCGGTGAAGCGGTAGGTGAAGGTGACCTCGGTGCTGACCACGACGGGGACCGGGCCCACCCAGAAGACGTGCCGTCCGGTGACCGCCGCGATCGGCACCGCGACCTGCCCGGTGTCCGCGGTACCCCGCACCTTGCCGTGCACCTGCCAGCCGTAGCCGTAGGTGCCGCCCAGGCCGATGGCCGCCTTCTGCGGCAGCAGGTTCAGCCCGCCGCGCTTCTCGTACTGGAAGA
Organism: Streptomyces sp. NPDC058773; assembly: GCF_042746015.1. NCBI lineage: Bacteria > Bacillati > Actinomycetota > Actinomycetes > Kitasatosporales > Streptomycetaceae > Streptomyces > Streptomyces sp. NPDC058773. The sequence continues at coordinate 339,733 of NZ_JBHYPE010000001.1, read as the reverse complement.
TCAGCTCGGGCCGGAACGAGACCTCGCCGGACAGCCGGGCGGGAGACTTGGCGGTCGCCTGCACGCCCTTGGGCAGCGGCACATTGAGCCCCAGCCGCAGGGTGGTGAGCGCCTTCCGCGCCTCGGGCGACAGCGCGGTCCCGGAGGAGGAGGGCGACGGGCGGGTATCGGACGGGGCGAGCTGGGTGCGGACCCCGGAGGATTCGGACGCCGAGGGGCTCGGGGAGCCGGAGGCGCCGGCGTCGGGGCTGCCGGACGGGCTGCCCGGCTCGCCGGACGGAGTCGCCGTGCTGCCGCTGTCCGAACCGGCGCCGGACGGGGCCTGCTTCACGGTGACGCCCGAGGAGAGCGGCTTGACCGAGATCTCACCGGGGCGCAACGCCGTGCGCTGGTCCACCTTCTGATCGCCGAGCAGCTCCGACAGCGTGGCGGGCGTGGTGGTCACCCGGACCTTGCCGTCGTGGGAGCCGGTGACCTTGCGGACCTTGAACAGCGCACCCGAGGGGGCGTGCCGGTTGGGCGCGGCGGCGACCACATCTCCGGTCTTCACGGTCTTGCCGGCGGACGGCTTGAGCTCCGCCTGCTTGCGCTGCGCGTCGTACGACGAGAGCTGCACGGAGACCGAGTTGCCGGAACGGGTCGGCGCGTCGGACGGCCGGGCGACCGCGGCAGCGCCCTCCGGACCCGAGGCACGGGCATCGTCCGGCACGGCACCGGGAGCCGTCGGCCCGGAGGCGGGTATGCCGGCCGAGGGCTTGCGCGGCTCGTCGGGACCCGAGAGCAGGGCATGGGTGCCGAGGGCGGCGGGGACGAGCACGCCGACCGCGGCGGCGGGCACCGCGAGGCGACGCCAGGAAACAGCCATGGAATTCCTTGATGGTGCGGGGGGTGACGGGGGAACAGCGGGATCGCGCACCGAACTCCGGGACGAGCCGGACGGCAGGGGAAAAGTCGTCCAACATCGAACATCTGTAGGGGTTCGGGCGGCTTCCTCGTAGCATGGCGACGAATGATCGCTTTGGCCATGGAGAAAGTCACCGAGTCGGGAGGGGTCGGGTGGAGACTTCCACAACGGTGCCGGAGTCCGCCGCCGCGCTGCACGCGGGCATCGACGCGCTCACCGACGAGGTCATCGACGGCCTGCGGGCCCAACTCCCCTCCTACGCCGCGGTGTCGGCGGCCCATCTCCGGCCACGGGTGATGACATCGCTGCGCAACGGCCTCTCGCTGGTGCAGCGCTGGGCCGAGGAGCGGCGCACCGCGCGCGGAGCCGGCGAAGCGGACCCGGTGTACGGCATCCCGGAGACCCACCTCGACGAGGTGACCACCCTGGCCCACTCGCTGCCCCTTGAGGACGTCATCTCGGCCTACCGGATCGGTACGGACATCGTCTGGCGGCGGTTCGGCGAGGAGATGACGGCCCGGGGCGGCACCGCCGAGGACCTGCTGCCGATCGCCGAAACCCTCCGGGCCTGGATCGAGGCCAACACCCTGCGGATCGTGCGTAGTTCCCGGGCCGGACTCCAGGGCGACGACCCCACGGCGGACCGGCGGCACGCCACCCTGGTCCGCGCCCTGCTGCTCGGCGAGGTGCGCTGGGACAAGTCCCCGGCCGGCGCGGGTGCCCGGGGCGCCGGGAGCGCCGGTGACGGCCCGGCCGGCGGATACCGGCCCGAGCGTCCCGCCGACGACGCCGAGAGCACGGACGGCTCGCACGGGCACCGGGCCCTCCGCCTCCCTTTCCGTGCGCGGCTCCCGGACGACGCCCCGCCCGGCGACCCGGAGAGAGCCGCCGACCCCGGTCATCCCGGCCCCGGCGACCGGGCCTTCCAACGGATCGTCGCCCTGCTGCGTCCCTGGCTCGCCGTGGACGAGACGGGGCGGGCCCTGGTCACGACCGTGGACGGGGATGTGGCGGGACTGCTGGTCGGGCGGCCGGCCGGGCTCTGCCGCAGCCTGATCCTCGGACTGGGTGCCCCGGCGCCCGTGTCCGGTATCGCCATCGAATTCACCCGGGCCACCCAGGCGCTGCGGGCCGCCGCCGGGTTCGGGCTGGTCGGTGCCTACACCCGCGAGGAGCTGGGGCTGCGGGCCACGGTCGTGGCGTTGCCGGCCGTGGGGGAGCAGCTGGTGCGGCTCCGGCTCGCACCGCTGGCCGAACGGGGCGAGGACGGGGCTCAGTTGGAGGAAGCCGCGGCCGCCTATCTACGACAGGGGCTGCGCCTGGAGGCCGCCGCGCGGACCCTGTACGTCCACCCCAACACCCTGCGCAACCGCCTGCGGCGCTTCGAGGAGATCACCGGTACCAACCTCCGTGACCCGGCCGATCTGGCCGAGGTCTGGTGGGCGCTGACCCACCGCCGGTTCCACGGGCCGACGAGCTGAGACGCAGGCCGCGGACCTCGCCGGTCCCGGTGGCCGTGACGCCCACCGGGACCGTACGGAGCGCCCGCCGACGGCTCAGGGCTTGACCGCCCGCAGTGCGTACAGCAGCGGAACGATCGGCTCCGAGGGCGGAAGGCGCCACCAGCCGTTCTCCGCCGGGACCATGGTGTCGAACCGCTTCCAGGGCAGCAGCTCGGTCTCCCGCACCAGTTCGACGGTCAGCCCCGCGCCGATCACGGCGGAGATGACCTCCCCGAGGCCGTGCCGCCACTCATAGCTCGTCGTGGCGCCCTGCACCGGCGGACCATCGGTGTAGGTGCACGGCGTATCGCTCCTGAGGGGGCCGCGGCCCCCTAAGTAGTCGTTCCGGAGCCGCAGATCCTGCTGGTCCGGGCCACCGGCCGGCCCCAGTGAGTCCAGCAGCGGATGGAACTCCACCAGATAGAACGTCCCGCCGGGACGGAGCAGTGAGCTGACGATCCCCGCCCAGGTGGTGAGGTCCGGCAGGTAGCACAGTGCCCCCTTGCCGGTGTAGATCACATCGAAGCGCCGTGCGCCGAGCGCCTCCGGGGCCCGGTGCACATCCGCCTGGACGAACTCCATGCTCCGGCCGGTCTCCTGGGCGAGCCGCCGGGCCTCCGCGACCGCCGCCGCGGAGAAGTCGAGGCCGACCGTGTGCGCCGCGCCCCGTTCGGCGAACGCGGCCGTCTCGGTGCCCAGATGGCACTGCAGATGCAGCACGTCCCGCCCGGTCAGCTCGCCGAGGTCCGTCCACTCGAAGGGCGCGAACCAGTCCTCGGCGGTGCGCGAACCGTCCAGTCCGTAGAACGCGCTGGCCACATGGATCGGGGTACGGGCGTCCCAGTTGGCCTGGTTGGCCAGGACCATCTCCTCGGCGGTGGTGGGGATTCCCGGAAGGGGCGTCAGTTCACTCTCGTTCATGGTCATCCGTCCCTTGTACCCACCGGGCCCGGGTGCCCACCAGTGGGTGACGCAGGAACGGCGGGCGCCCTACCCCTCCCCGGCCGGGGTCGTCCACACCTCCCCGTCGAGGACATTGCGCATCCCCACCCACACCATGTTCATCAGCCGCACGGTGATCCGCTCCGGGTGCTCATCGGGGTGCAGCACCATCCAGTCGGTCAGCGAGTCCGCCGCCCCGACCAGGGTGTACGCCACGAAGTCGGCCTCGTCGTCGGGGCAGGCCGCCCCGGTGCCCTGTGCACTGCAGGTCCGGACGAGTCCGGAGACCTCGCTGAGCACCGCCCGCCGGGTCCGCACCAGCTCCGCCGCGATCGCCGGGCTCAGCTCCGATGCCTGGCGGTGCAGCACCACCCAGCTGTCCGGGTGCTCGGTGACGAAGGTGAAGAACGCCAGCAGCCCCGCCCGCAGCCGCAGTTCAGGGGAGGGCGCGGGGCCCGCGGCGGCCCGGAACACGGCCACCAGACGCTCGGCCTCGCGGCGCAGACAGGCGAGGAACAGCCCCTCCTTGGAGTCGAGGTAGAGATAGACCATCGGTTTGGTGATGCCGGCGAGTTCCGCGATCTCGTCGACCGAGGAGGCGTGATAGCCGCGCTTGGCGAAGACCCCGATCGCCGCGTCGATGATCAGCTGCTCCCGGACCGGCCGGGGCATGCGTCGCCTGCGTATATCGCTCATCCGTGGAGCCTACCCCAGCCTTACTGGCGAGTAAGTTTACTGCGATGTCAGATGACGGGAGGTCCCCGCCGCTGGTCGGCGCCGTGATCGACAGGTGTAAAGCGGGGGGACGGTGGTAGGCGTCCCGAAGCAACGCTCCTTTCCGCAACGGCAGTTGCTCGGGTGCCTGACGGTGCGGACCGGATGCGGCGGGGCCCGGAGGTGTTCCTGGGCGGGCCCGTGCCGCGCGGGGCGTGCCCGGCGTCGGGTGTCGCCGGAAAATGGAACGGGCCGCCGCCGGTGAGTGGCGCGGTGGCGGCCCGTACCCCGCGCCGTACGGCCGATCTCCCGTGATGGTTCCGCACGGTGACGGCCCATCACCTCACACACACCACCGGGTAACACTGCCGCTCGTCTGTAACAGCCGCCATCCGCTGGGTATGTTGGGGACTGCGGGGCGTGGTCGTACAATCACGCAACGGTCCGGCCGCTGCCCCCTGGCTGATGGCTGCCGAAGCGACGGGAAAGTGTGGAATGAGCCAAGAAATGCGACCGCCGGCCGGCGCCGTCGACGTCAGCATCCCGAGTGTGGCGCGGATGTACGACTACTACCTCGGTGGCAAGGACAACTACGCCGTCGACCGCGAGGCCTGCGACGAGCTGAGCAAGGTCGTCCCCAGCACCCAGGTGCTGGCGATCAACAACCGGCGCTTTCTGCAGCGGGTGGTCCGCTGGCTGGCCCGGGAGCACGGCATCCGGCAGTTCATCGACCACGGCTCAGGCCTGCCGACCCAGGACAACGTCCACCAGGTCGCCCAGCAGGTCGACCCGCGGTCCCGTGTGGTGTACGTCGACAACGACCCCATCGTGCTGGCCCACGGCCGTGCCCTGCTGGAGGAGAACGAGAACACCGCCGTCATCCAGGCGGACATGCGGGACACCGACGGCATCTTCGGCAGTCCCGAGGTCGAGCGGCTGATCGACTTCGACCAGCCCGTCGCCGCGCTGTTCGTCTCCGTGCTCCACTGCATACCGGACGCCGACGACCCGGCCGGTCTGATCAAGCGGGTCGCCGACCGGCTGGTGCCCGGCAGCTTCCTGGTGGTGTGTCAGCTGGTCAGCGAGGACGCCGCGACCCGTGATTTCGTCACCGAATTCATGCGGGTCAGTACGCACGGCCAGTGGGGCCGGGTGCGGCAGGAGCATGAACTGGCCGGTTTCCTGGACGGATTGGAGATTCAGGAACCGGGCCTGGTGGAGGTCTCCACCTGGAAGCCGGACGCGGACATCGGCCCCAAGCAGCTCACCCAGGAGTGGATCGAGTACGGCGGCGTCGCCCGCAAGCCGTAGCGCCCGGGCCCCGCAACGCGGAAGCGGGGCGCGGCACCCGGTGGGCACCCCGCCCCGCTCCGCGGACGCCGTGCGGATCAGCTCTCCTGCTTGAGCAGCCGCTCCAGTATCGCCACGGATTCGCGCGGCGACTCGGACTGGGCGCTGAGCCGGTCCATCACCGCGAGGTAGTGGTCCACGTCATCGCGCTTGTCCAGATAGAGCGCGCTGGTGAGCTGTTCCAGATAGACGATGTCCGGCAGGTCCGGCTCCAGGAACCGCAGGATCGTGATCGGACCACCGGCCGCTGCCAGTCCGCCGAGGCTGAACGGCGCGATCTGGAGCGTGACATTCGGCAGCTCGGTCATCTTCAGCAGATGTCTGAGCTGGCCCGTCATCACCTCAGGACCGCCGAGCGGGCGGCGCAGCGACGCCTCGTCGATCACCGCCCACACCCGCGGTGCGTCCGGGAGGGTCAACAGCTCCTGACGCTGGACCCGCAGCCGCACCCGGCGCTCGATCTCCTCGGGCGAGGACCGCGGATGGCCCAGCTGCGCCACCGCACGGGCGTAGTCCGCGGTCTGCAACAGGCCCGGCACGAACTGGACTTCGTAGGTGCGGATCACCGAGGCGGCCTCTTCCAGGCCGATGTGCGTCTCGAACCAGCCGGGCAGCACATCGCCGTACTGGTGCCACCAGCCGGGACTGCTGGTCCGGTTGGCCAGTTTGAGGAAGTCGGCGCGGACCGCCTCGTCCGTCACGCCGTAGAGCGTCAGCAGATCGGCGACATCCCGCTCCTTGCAGCTCACCCGGCCCAGTTCCAGTCGGCTGATCTTGGCGTGTGAGCCGCGGATGGCGTCTCCGGCGGCCTCCCGGGTGATGCCCGCCTCTTCCCGCAGCCGGCGGAGCTGGGTGCCCAGCACGATGCGCAGAACGGTCGGGCCGCCCCGCGGGTGGTCGAGATAGCGGCGCAGGGAAGGACCGCTGCTCGGCTGCGCGGCACTCATGCCGAAACCTCGCTTCGCTCGGCCTCGCCTCGGCGAGGCGCGCACCTCTTCAGGAATCTCCCCCGCTCCCCGGCCGGGGGACCGTCATGCGGCGCGTCGCTCATGCTGACTCCCCTGAGTGGTCGGGCGAACGCCCAGTGTCCCATCGCGCCAACTCTCCGTACAGCCGGGGGGACTATCCGGACGACATATGCGCCAATCGCGGCGCCGTCCGCGTCAGTCCGTCGCGATGAGATCGTCGAAGTCGCCGTCCTTGGCGCCCTGGACGAACGCCTCCATCTCGGCGCGGGTGTAGATGAGTGCCGGGCCGGAGGCGAACCGGGAGTTGCGCACGGCCACTCCGCCGTCCGAAAGAACCGCCAGTTCAACGCAGTTGCCACTGGGGTTGCTGCGACGGCTCTTGCGCCAGACGGCGCCCTCGATGCCGGTCGCCTGCATGCCGTTGCTCACCGACTCCATATCAACTGCTCCCTTGCTGGAGGGGATTCCTCCGACCGATGCCGGGCCCGCGACCACCTTGGCGTGAACGAGCCCCTGTGCCGCCGTCCTTACCGATGTAATTGCAGATGCACTTGCACCGGGCGACGGCTGCCGAGGATATTAGCCCTCCGAGGCAGTCCGGCCCAGCCCCGAAATCCCCTTCGCGGAGATGTTGATGACCACACATCCGGCAGAGTCCGTGCACGACGCGCTTCGGGAGGAACCCTGTGAGGACGTCGGATGGCTGCCCGCTCCCGACGGCTTCGCCGCCTGTGCCCTCAGCGGCTCCGCTCGCACCGTGCCGGAAGCCCGCCGGTTCACCCGGGCGACCCTCGAAGGCTGGCGGGTGTGCGCCGGACTCGCCGACGACACGGTCCTGGTCGTCTCCGAACTCGTCAGCAACGCGCTGCGTCACGGCTTCCCGCCCGCCGGGCCGGGCGACGAGGGCACCCCGGCACCCGTGCCCTTCTGCAACGCCTGGCTGGCACTGACCCGGCAGGAGACCACCGTGCTGTGCGCGGTCTCGGACGCCGGCCCCGGCGCGCCCGTCATCAGGCCGCAGAGCGTGCTGGCGGAATCGGGGCGAGGACTGCACATCGTCGACCTGCTGAGCGACTCCTGGGGATGGACGCCCCCCGACCGGTCGGGGAAGACGGTCTGGGCCTCGATGTCGATGGGCGGCTGAGGCCCGCCCGTACGGGACGTGGCGCCGGCCCGTCGGCCGAACGCCCGACCGCGCCGTTCCGGCTCCGGCCGGGCGTGACCGGGACGGCGGGGCGACTCAACACGTACAAGGATCAATCGGAATATTCCGGGCCTACTGCTCCTAAAGTGGCGTGGTGCACGGAGGCCGGAAGGTACGGGACGACGAGGGGAGTGCGACCCGGCTCCTCGCGTTGTCCGACGGTGTATTCGCCATCGCGATGACGCTGCTGGCGCTGGACATCGCGCTTCCCGACGGGCTGGACTCCGCGGGATTCGCCCAGGCGCTGCGGGACGTGATGCCGAAAGTGTGGGCGTACGCCCTCAGTGTGCTGGTCATCGCGGCGTTCTGGCGCGGTCATTACCAGCTCTTCCAGTACGTGCGGGACGTGGACGGCACGGTGATCAGGCTGGTCCTGCTGAGTCTGGGCCTGGTCGCCCTGATGCCTTTCCCCACCACTTTGCTGGCCGAGTACGGGGACCTGCCGCAGGCCGTGGCGGTCTACTCCGGCGCCGTCGCGGTCATGGGGGCGGCGCAACTCGCACTGACGCTGGTGCTCTGGAAGCGGCCGTGGCTGGGGAGCGCGGCGCTGCCCGACCCCATCGTGCGCAACGATGTCGTCGACATGGCGGCGACGGTGCTCGTCTTCGCCGTCGCCGTACCGCTCGCCTTCGTCTCGCCGACGGGCGCGAAGCTGTGGTGGGCGGTGCTGATCCCGCTCAGGACGGTGACGGGCAGACGGGGCAAGCGACTGCGCGCGGACGCACGACGCGAGTGAGTGCGCGGGAAGCGGCCACCGCCGGGCGGCTGTCTTCCCCCACACCTGGTTGGTGCCGTGGCTCCCGAAGTGACATCCTCCCGCGCCTCTCCGGGGACGGCTTCCCCCCCTCCTGTGCGAAGAACGCGCTACGAGCCCGCGGTGTCGTATGTCTCGCCGGCCTCCAGCCGGGTCCGGGAGCGCACCGCGACGTCACCGGCTCCCCGCGGTCGAGGCCGCCCGCGCCAGTCGGCCATTTCCATAAACTATGAATATAAAAACGCTATGCTTCGAGCATGAGTCGTCAAGACACCGCTTCTGGCGCGTCCGCCGCCATCGGGGCAGCCCTCTACGGCCTGGCCACCAGGGCCGCGAGACGCCTGCCCCGGGACATGAGCCTGACGTCCGCCGCCACCCTGGCCACCCTGGACCGGACCGGACCGCGGCGCATCACCGCTCTGGCCGCGGTCGAGGGCGTCACCCAGCCCGCGATGACCGCCCTGGTCCGGGTGATGGAGGAGTCCGGCCTGGTCGAGCGGCGGGGCGACGCGTCCGACAAGCGGGTCACGCTGGTGTGCCTGACCGAGGCCGGCGCCTCCTATGTCCGGACGCGGCGCCAGGCGGGCGTCCACGCGTTCGAGCGGTTGATCGGCGAGCTCACCGGCGACGAGGTCGAGGCGCTGGTGGCGGCCCTTCCGGCGCTGAAGCATCTGGCAGAGCTCGAAAGCCAGGACCGCGAAGGGCCGAAGCAGTGACCGGGCAGCCGGTGGGCGGGGCCGCGGTGGAGGCGTTCACGGTGGCGCGTTCCGAGGCGCGGCTGCTGGTCCCCGCCCTGATGTTCATCGCTCTGGTCGTGGCGGCGGTCGCCAGCCTCGGGACGCCGCTCATCACCAGCGTGGCGACCTCGTTCCACGTCTCGCTGGGCAGCGCGCAGTGGACGCTGACCGTCGCGCTGCTCAGCGGCGCCGTCGCCACGCCGGTCCTGGGCCGGCTCGGAGCCGGCCCGCACCGGCGGGCCACGATCCTCGCCACGCTGGCGGTCGTCGTCGCCGGCAGCGCGCTCACCGTATTGCCGCTGCCGTTCGCGTGGCTGCTGGCCGGCCGGGCGGCCCAGGGCATCGGGCTCGGGCTGACGGCGCTGATGATGGGCGTGGCCCGGGACCACCTCCCCGAGGAGCGCAGCGCGGCCGTGATCGCCCTGATCTCGGTGGTCTCGATCATCGGGGCCGGCGTCGGTTACCCGCTGGCCGCACTGCTCGCCGAGCTCGGCGGGGTACGGGCCGCCTACGGCCTCGGCCTGGTCGTCACCGCCGCCGCCCTCCTGACCGCGTGGCGCTCCATGCCCGAAGCCCCCGAAGGCCGCTTGGCCCACGTGGACGTGGCAGGCGCGGTCGTCCTGGCCGCTGCGCTGCTCCTGGTGCTGTTCCTCGCCGGCGAACGGAATCTGTGGAGCCGGCACCTCGCCGTGGCGGCGGGCCTCGCCGTCGTCGCAGTGGTGCTGCTCTGCGTCTGGGCCGTCATCGAGCTGCGCAGCACGACGCCCCTGGTCGATGTGCGGGCGGTGCGGCACCCGGCGGTCGCCGGGGCGAACCTCGCCATGTTCGTCGGCGGGATCGGCATGTACCTCCTGCTCACGCTCATCACCCGGTACGCGCAGACGCCGCACGGCGCCGGCTACGGCTTCGGGCTGACGACCTTCGTCGCCGGGCTGGTCCTCATCCCGTTCTCGGTGCTGGGGTTCGTCGCCGGCAAGCTCACGCCGCGGGTCCGGACGCGGATCGCCGACCCCCTGCTCCTGGCCGGCAGCGCCGTCGTGGTCGGCGGCGGGTTCGCCCTGTTCGCGGCGGCCCGGTCGGAACTGGCCGAACTGTTCGCGGCGATGGGCGTGCTCGGCTTCGGCGTCGGCGGCTTCTCGGCCGCGATGCCCGGCGTCATCCTGGCCGTCACCCCCAAGAGCGAGACGTCGAGCGTCATGAGCTTCCACTACGTCGTCCGCAGCGTCGGGTACTCCCTGGGCAGCGCCCTCGGCGGCCTGATCCTCGCCGCGGGCACCGGCCCCGGCCACCTCTTCCCCGACGACAGCGCCTACACCACCGCGGCGCTGGTCGGCATCGGCGCCATGGCGATCACGACGCTGACAAGCCTCGCTCTCGCCCGCCGACGCCCGTCGGAGACCAACCCGTAAGTCAGATGCACTCATCCCAACACTGGAGGTTCCATGCCCAAGGGCTACTGGGTCAGCGTCTACCGCACCATTTCGGACCCTGAGAAGCTGGCTGCTTACAACAAGCTGGCCCGCCTGGCCGTCGAGCCCGCGGGCGGTCGGACCCTCGTCCGTGGCGGTCGGGTCGTGGCGCATGACGCCGGAATCGCCGAGCGCACCGTCCTGGTCGAGTTCGACAGCTTCGAGCAGGCCGTCGCGGCGCACGAGAGTGCGGCCTACCAGGAGGCGCTGGTCGCCCTCTCCGACGGCGTCGAGCGCGACTTCCGCATCGTCGAAGGCATCGACTGACCGAGGTCCGGCCGGATCTTCACTGAGGTTCACCGGGTGAGATGCGCCTTCCGGTGATCTTCCAGCGGCTGGCAGGCATCTGGCATGGCGCGTAGGGAACTCACCGACGCTGAGCGGTAGTTGATCGAACCAGACCCTAGTTGCCCACGCCCTGGCCCTCCGCCGGCCCGCTCTCCGCCAGGCCGAAGGCCGCAAGGAGCTGTTCGGCGGCCAGGGTTGCGGTGATCTCGCCGTCGCGTACCGCGCGTTCGACCTCGGGGCCGACCCGGCGGACCTCGGGGTGTTCCTGGAGGCGGTCGATCAGCCGCTCGCGGACCATCGACCAGGTCCAGTCGACCTGCTGGACGCGGCGCCGCTCGGCCAGCGCGCCGGTGGACTCCAGCAGGGTGCGGTGCTGCTCGATCCGCTCCCAGACGCCCTTGAGGCCGGTGCCCTCGCGGGCGCTGCAGGTCAGTACGGGCGGTGTCCAGGCCGCGTCCGGGGGCTGCAACAGCCGTAGCGCACCGGCCAGTTCGCGGGCCGCCGAGCGGGCGTCGCGCTCGTGCGGGCCGTCGGCCTTGTTGACGGAGACCAGGTCCGCCAGCTCCAGCACGCCCTTCTTGATGCCCTGGAGCTGGTCGCCGGTGCGCGCCAGGGTCAGCAGGAGGAAGGTGTCGACCATGTTGGCGACGGTGGTCTCGGACTGGCCGACGCCGACCGTTTCCACCAGGATCACGTCGTAGCCCGCGGCCTCCATCACCACGATGGACTCGCGGGTGGCCCGCGCGACGCCGCCCAGTGTGCCGGACGTGGGGGAGGGGCGGACGAACGCCGCAGGGTCGGTCGCCAGCCGTTCCATCCTGGTCTTGTCGCCCAGGATGGAGCCGCCGGTACGGCTGGAGGACGGGTCGACGGCGAGCACCGCCACCCGGTGCCCCATCCCCGTCAGCAGCGTGCCGAGCGCGTCGATGAACGTCGACTTGCCGACGCCCGGCACCCCGCTGATGCCCACTCTGCGGGCCGAGCCGGAGTACGGCAGAAGCTCGACCAGCAGTCGCTGGGCCGCCGCCCGGTGATCCGGGCGGGTGGACTCGACCAGGGTGACGGCGCGGGCGATCCAGGCGCGCGAACCCGCCCGGACCCCCTCGGCGTACCGTTCGACATCGATCGTCGCAGGCATGACCCCCCGCTCAGAGCTCGTGGCCGAGGACCGACGCCAGGTCCCGCACCAGATCGTGCGCGGCCTCGGGGATGACCGTGCCGGGCAGGAAGACCGCGGCGGCGCCCATGTCCCGCAGCGGCTGTACGTCCGCCGGCGGGATCACCCCGCCCACCACGATCGTGATGTCCTCGCGGTCCTCCGCCGCCAGTGCCTCCTTCAGCGCGGGCACCAGCGTGAGGTGGCCGGCCGCCAGCGACGACACCCCGACGATATGGACGTCGGCCTCCACCGCCTGGCGGGCCACCTCGGCAGGCGTCTGGAACAGCGGGCCGACATCGACGTCGAAGCCCAGGTCGGCGAAGGCCGTGGCGATCACCTTCTGGCCGCGGTCGTGGCCGTCCTGGCCCATCTTGGCCACCAGGATGCGCGGCCGGCGCCCCTCGGCGCGCTCGAACTCGGCCACCAGCGCCCGGGTGCGCTCCACACCGGAGGAGGGGCCTGCTTCGTCTCGGTACACACCGGAGATCGTACGGATCTGGCCGGAGTGCCGTCCGTAGACCGACTCCAGTGCGTCCGAGATCTCACCGACCGTCGCCATCGCGCGGGCCGCGTCCACCGCCAGCGCCAGCAGATTGCCCTCCAGGCCCTCGCCGGGACCGGACTCGGCGGCCGCGGTCAGCGCGCGCAGCGCCTTCTGGCAGGCCTCCTCGTCGCGTTCGGCGCGCAGCCGCTGCAGCTTCTCGATCTGCTGGGCGCGCACCGCGGAGTTGTCGACCTTGAGGACTTCGATCTCCTCGTCGGTCGCGGTCCGGTACTTGTTGACGCCGATCAGCGCCTGCCGTCCCGAGTCGATCCGCGCCTGGGTACGGGCCGCGGCCTCCTCCACCCGGAGCTTGGGGATGCCCGCGTCAATGGCCTTGGCCATCCCGCCGGCCGCCTCGACCTCCTCGATGTGCTGCCAGGCCCGCTGCGCCAGATCGTGGGTGAGCTTCTCGACGTACGCGCTGCCGCCCCACGGGTCGATGACCCGGCAGGTGCCCGACTCCTGCTGGAGGAACAGCTGGGTGTTGCGGGCGATCCGGGCGGAGAAGTCGGTGGGCAGCGCCAGGGCTTCGTCGAGCGCGTTGGTGTGCAGGGACTGGGTGTGGCCCTGCGTCGCCGCCATCGCCTCCACACAGGTGCGGGTGACGTTGTTGAAGACGTCCTGCGCGGTCAGTGACCAGCCCGAGGTCTGCGAATGGGTGCGCAGGGAGAGGGACTTGGGGTTCTTCGGCTCGAAGCGCTGCACCAGGCGCGCCCAGAGCAGCCGGGCGGCGCGGAGCTTGGCGATCTCCATGAAGAAGTTCATGCCGATCGCCCAGAAAAAGGAGAGGCGTGGGGCGAAGGAGTCCACGTCCATGCCCGCCTCGATGCCCGCGTGCAGGTACTCCACCCCGTCGGCGAGGGTGTACGCCAGCTCCAGGTCGGCCGTCGCGCCGGCTTCCTGGATGTGATAGCCGGAGATCGAGATGGAGTTGTAGCGCGGCATCTTCTGCGAGGTGTACGCGAAGATGTCGGAGATGATCCGCATCGAGGGCTGCGGCGGATAGATGTAGGTGTTGCGGACCATGAACTCCTTGAGGATGTCGTTCTGGATGGTCCCGGCCAGCTTCTCGGGCGGTACGCCCTGTTCCTCCGCGGCCACGATGTAGAGCGCCAGCACCGGAAGCACCGCGCCGTTCATCGTCATCGACACGGTCATCTTGTCCAGCGGGATGCCCTCGAAGAGCTGCCGCATGTCATAGATCGAGTCGATGGCGACGCCCGCCATGCCGACGTCGCCGGTGACGCGCGGATGGTCGCTGTCGTAGCCGCGGTGGGTGGGCAGGTCGAAGGCGACCGACAGGCCCTTCTGACCGGCCGCGAGGTTGCGGCGGTAGAAGGCGTTGGACTCCTCGGCGGTGGAGAAACCGGCGTACTGCCGGATCGTCCAGGGCTGGTTGACGTACATCGTCGGGTACGGGCCGCGCAGATACGGCGTGATACCCGGGTAGGTCCCCAGGAAGTCCAGACCGTCGAGGTCCGCCTCGGTGTACAGCGGCTTGACGTCGATGCCCTCCGGCGTCTCCCACGTCAGATCCGCCACGCCCTTGCCGGTGGCCTGCTGTACGGCCGCGGCCCACGCATCGTCCGCGCCGGCGGTGTCCGTGCCGGCCGGGGCCCCGAGTTCGACGGTGCTGAAGTCCGGGACGGCGCCCGAGGGCACCGAGGAACCGTGCGGCGGCCCGCCGACGGCGCCCGTCTGCTGCGTCGTCTCCTCCATCACGCCACCTCCATGACATCCAGGGCCGAGGACAGCACCTCGACCGCATCGCAGCCCGTGAAGACGAAGGAGTCCACACCGGCCGCCATCAATTCGTCGCGCCGCTCGCCCGGCTTGCCCGCCAGATGCACCTGCCGCGCCCCCGCCGACTTCAGCGCGGCCGCCACGGCCGCCGCCTGCTCGCCGTACACCGTGTCGCTCGCACACAGACAGGCGATCCGCGCACCACTACGGGCGAACGCCTCGGCCGCCGACGCGGCATCCACCGGCGCGGGCCCGGCGACCGTCTCGATGCCGCCCGCCTGGAACAGATTGGCGGCGAACGCCACCCGTGCGGTGTGCGTGGCGACCGGGCCCAGCGCGGCCAGAAAGACCGCCGGGCGGGCGCCGTGTGCCGCCAGATGGGCATCGGAGCGCGCCCGCAGCCGCTCGAAGGCGTCGTCCCTGCGCACCCGCGGCAGCCCTCCGCCGATCGGCGCGGGCGCCGGCTCGCGGTCCACCGACGGCTCGGCGAGATGCGGGAACTCACTGACCCCGGTGACCGGTTCGCGCCGGTGGGCGAGGTCCGCGGAACGGCGCTCCCAGGTGGCGGCCAGCCGGCCGGCGATCTTCCCGGAGCGCAGCGCCGCGGCCTGGCCGCCGGCCCCCTCGATCTCCTGGAACCACGCCCAGGCGGCGCGGGCCAGCTCCTCGGTGAGGCTCTCCACGTACCAGGAGCCGCCCGCCGGGTCGATCACCTTCGACAGATGCGACTCCTCCAGCAGCACGGACTGGGTGTTCCGGGCGATCCGGCGGGCGAACGCATCGGGCAGGCCCAGCGCGGCATCGAACGGCAGCACCGTCACCGCGTCCGCGCCGCCCACCCCCGCGGACAGCCCAGCGACCGTGGTGCGCAGCATGTTCACCCACGGGTCCCGACGGGTCATCATCACCGTGGAGCTGACGGCGTGCTGCCGCTGCGCGGACGCGGCGGGGGAGGCCCCGCACACCTCGGCGACCCGCGCCCACAGCCGGCGGGCCGCGCGCAGCTTGGCGATCGTCTGGAACTGGTCCGCGGTGGCGGCGTAGCGGAACTCCAGCTGGCGGCAGGCGTCGTCGATGCCGAGGCCGGACTCCGTCAGCTGCCGCAGATAGGCCACGCCGGTGGCGAGCGAGGTGCCCAGCTCCTCGGCGGCCGAGCCGCCCGCCTCGTGGTACGGCAGCGCGTCGACCGCCAGGGCGCGCACACCGGGCGCATCGGCGGTGCAGCGCGCGGCCATCCGCGCGGCCGACTCCAACTGAAGGCGCAGCTTGGTGTCGTCACCCGTACGGGCCAGCAGTCCGAGGGGGTCGGCGCCCAGGCAGCCGGCCGCCTCGCGCAGCGGCGCACCGGACGCGGTGTACAGCCGCAGCAACTCCTCGGCGGCCGCGGCGAAATCGGCCCCCGCATCCAGCACCACAGCGGCCAGATCCAGGTAGACCCCCTGAAGCGCCTGTTCCAGACCGGCCACCGGTACCCCGCCGTCGCCGACGGTCAGCCAGACCGAGGTGACGCCGTTCTCCAGATCGGCCAGGACCGATTCGTTGGCGCGCTGCGGATCGGTGTGGACATGGCGCTGGCGTACGTCCCACCCGGCGACGGTCGTGCCCTCGGGCCGGCCGGCCCGTACGAACGGCGGGAAGCCCGGATGGCCCAGGGCAGCCGTACCGTCCTCGGCGGTGTAGAGCGGACGGACGCGGATGCCGTCCTGGAGGTCGGTGGCCAGCGCGTCCTCGGCGGCGGCGCCCGTTGCTTCTGCGACGCCCGATTTGCGCAGCACGCCTTCGACGAGGCGCTGCCACTGGGCGCGGTCGGCATCCGGGAAGGCTGCGGCCAGGGGGAGTTCGGGGGACTCGGCGGTCATGGCAGCAGGCTAGGCGAACGACCGTTAGCTGGAGCAGGGGCTCCAGCTGTGACGTTGCACTCGTTGACCGTGCAGAAATGTTGATATCCACGGGCCGGATGGGGCAGGTGGGACGCGTCGCCCGTATCGCGCGGAGTCGTCATGTGCGCCACCGGACGCGCCTGCGGCGGGCCGTCGGCCCAGGTTCAGTACGGTGGGCGCGGCACCCTCCCCCAAGCTCTTGAGGAGCAGGGGGTACCCCCAGAGGAGCGCGATGCCCAAGGCGCCGATGACCCGCACCGTGACCGCCGCCACCCTCCTCCTGGCCGTCGCCGGGCTCTTCTGGGCGTTTCCGCGCAGCGCCACTCCCGGCCGCGCCGCGGAGTGCGCCGGACGCCGGATCGCCTCCTGGTCCGCCGATTCCGGGCATAACGCGGAATTCACCCGATACGGCAATGACAACACCCGGGTGGACGACTGGACCGGCGGCGACGGCACCCACTCGGTACGGCTCCCCGACGGCCGGACGCTCTGGCTCTTCTCCGACACCTTCCTGGACCGCGTCCAGGAACCGCCCAACCCGCAAGGGGAGAAGCGTCGTTGGCGCACCGCCGACACCGGCGGTGCCCCGTACCTGCGGCACAACTCCGCCGTGGTGATGTCCCGTTCGGGCCGCCTGGAGCGCACTCTGACCGGCGGCACCGCGGCCGCCCCCGGGCCGTTCTTCCCCGACCCGCCCGGCGGCGGCTGGCGCTGGCCGGTGCGCGCGAGTGTGGAGCCCCGCCGCCCGGGATCGGCCGGGAAGGTGGTCCGGGTCCTGCTGTGGAACCGCGCCCCCGGCACCGGACCGTGGATCTTCGGCGTGCCGCACGGCACCGAGGTCGCCACCCTCTCGCTCCCCGGCCTGCGCCTGGAGGGCATCACCCGGACCGTCGGCCCGACCTCGGCGGACCCGGGCCGGCGCGTCCTCTACGGCGCGGCGGCGGTCCGCGACGGCGGCTGGACCTATGTCTTCGGCGGCGACGACCCGCCGTCGTCACCGGCCTCCAGCGCCTATCTCGCCCGGGTGCCGGCCGGGCGGCTCGGGGACCGCGGAAGCTGGCGGTTCTGGGACGGCGCCCGCTGGCAGCGGCGCGCCGGGCGGGCCGCGCCGGTGCTGCGGGACGGCGGCCGGCGCGGCGTCGGCAGCGCCTTCACCGTCGTCCGCGACGGCCCCGCCTGGGTGCTGATCACGATGGATGCCGGGGGCGGCGGCGGGGCCGGGGTGCGCGCCCTCACCAGCTACTGGGCCTGCTCACCCCAGGGCCCCTGGCACGGGCCGAACGGCCGGCTCACCCCACCCCGCCCGCCGGCCGCCGACCCGCAGTACGTGGCCGCCTACAACCCCCAGGCGCACCCCGAATTCTCGGCGGACGGCACCTTGCTGCTCAGCTACGACATCAACTGGCTCGGTCCGCCCGGTGTCCCCGCCGACCCCCGGCTCAACGGGGATGTGGACCTGTACCGGCCGCGGTTCCTGCGCGTACGGCTGGGGCCCGTCGGACGCTGAACCGGGGCGTGGGGACGGGGCCGGGCCTCCGGTGCGGGCGAGTCAACTCCCGTGCTGTTCACGCCACTTACGGGCTGCCTCGTCGATGTCGAACGGGGCGAGGTTCAGCGGTGGCCCTTCGAGCGGGGTGCGGAGCGCCGCGCCGATGCGCTCGTTGACCGCGGTCAGGATGCGGCGCAGCGCCGCCTCGGTGGGAGCGGCGGCCGCGGCCTCCTGGGCCTCCTCCGCCTCCTTGCGCAGCGCGAGCGTCGGCGGCAGACAGGAGACGTGCTCCCGGTGCATCTTTTCCTTGATCCACCACATCTCGTCATACGGCTGGTCGAGGCGGGGGAGGGGCTTGCCGGCGCCCGGGAGACCGGCGAAGTCGCCGCGCTCCGTCGCCTCGCGGATCTGCCTGTCGATCCAGGTCTCGAAGCTGACACCGGGGGGGTTGCGCTCGGTCATCGCGGACGTCTCCCGAGGGTTCCGTGGCGGCCGGCCGGTCTTCTCCGGACGGCGCGCGGGGCTGGGCCCGCACCTTCCTTCACGGTAGCGCGGAGCCGGGGAGCGACGGGCGGACCGCGGCGGTTCAGCCGGTCGGGCTCGGCTCCGCGGTGGACCCGCCGGGCGGGGCGGGACGGGTCGGGCTCGGCTCGACGACCGGAAAGGCGTTGTTGCCGCCGCACACCATGGGCCCGACCCGGTCGGTCTTGCTCATGAGCACCACGGTGACCTGCCCCGACGGCTTGTTCCCCGGCACCCGGGCGTTGGCCGCGGTGCACACCAGCTGGTTCAGTGAGGCGGAGTCCGGCATCCCGCCGGACATCGGCAGGGTGACCAGCACGGTGCCCTCGCCGGTCTCGGCGGTCAGCGAGTCGAGGAACTTCGGCAGCTCACTGGTCAGGCCGCGCATCCGCTCCGCGTGGTTCGGCCCCTTCAACAACAGCTGGAGGGCCTCTTCCGGTTCGACCGGCCGCTTCGCCGGCCGGGTCGCGGAGCGCAGCCCGGAGGGCCCGTAGAAGAACAGCTGGAGATCGGCCTCGGGCTGGCCCGGCGAGCGCACGCCGGTGGCCGGCTCACCGGCGTCGATGACATCGGTGGGGGCGATACCGCAGCCGGCCAGCGACCCGGACAGCGCGGCGGTCAGCGCCCCGATGACGGCACCGGCCGGGAGCAGCCGCCGGCCCCGCACCGCACGCACGGCGTTGAGCGCGTTGCTGCCGCTCATACGGGGCTCTCCTCTCCGGCCTCGGGGCGTACGCCGTCCCGCTTGTCCTCCACGGTCTCGTCAGCCTCCCATGGGCCGTCCGGTGCGCCGTCCGCGCCCTCGGCCGCCGCCCCGCCCGCCTGGTGGCGCAGCGGCAGATCGACCGTGAACACCGCACCGCCGTCGGGGGAGTTGGCCGCGCGCATGACACCGCCGTGCAGCCGTACGTTCTCCATCGCGATGGCCAGGCCCAGGCCGCTGCCCTCGGAGCGGGCGCGGGCGGAGTCCGCCTTGTAGAAGCGCTCGAAGACATGCGGCAGGACCTCGGGGTCGATACCGGGCCCGCTGTCGGAGATCTCGATCAGCAGCCGGTCCGCGTCCGGCTCCGGGGTGTGCAGCCGCACCCGGACCGGCTCGCCGCCGTGGTGCAGGGCATTGCCGACCAGGTTGGCGACCACCACATCGAGCCGCCGCGGATCGAGCCGGGCCCGGACATCGGCCGGCAGGTCCGCCGTCACCCGCTTCTGCCAGGCCCTGGCCTGCAGGGTCTTGCGGATGGTCTCGGCGACGTCCACCTCGTCGAGATGGAGCGCGGCGGCCCCCGCGTCGAACCGCGAGACCTCCATCAGATCCTCCACCATCCGCGCCAGCTTCCCGGTCTCCTGGCTGATCAGCCGGACCGCGGAGGCGGTATCGGGGTCGAGGGAGTCGGCGTCCTCGTCCAGCACATCGGTGACCGCGGTCATCGCCGCGAGCGGTGTCCGCAGCTCGTGCGAGACATCGGCCGCGAACCGGCGGGCGTTGGACTCCAGCCGGCGCAGCTCGGCCATGCTCTCCTCCAGCCGGGCCGCCATGTCGTTGAACGTCCGGGACAGATCGGCGAGTTCATCGGCGCCCTTGACCTCCAGCCGGGTGTCCAGCTTGCCCTCGGCGATCCGCCCGGCGGCCTGCCGCAGCCCCCGTACGGGCCGGAGCACCCCGCGGGCTGCGAGCAGCGCCGGGATCACGGTCAGCACCAGCACCGGCAGCGCGCCCCGCTGGGCGGCGGTCACCAGCGCCTCGACATTGGACTCCTCGGCGTACAGCGGAAGCTGGGCGTACACGGACAGCGCGGAGGCCTCGCCGTCGGTCTGCCGCACCGGCATCCCGATCAGCAGCCAGGGATCACCGCCCCGGTCCACCCGCTGGAAGACCGGCACATGGCGCTTCTCCACCGACTCCTTGAGCCCGGCCGGAATCTCGACGTTGCCGCGCAGGCTCCCCGCACCGCTGTCCCGCACGCCCCGGTAGAGCACCGAAATGTCCCAGTCCCGGGACTTTCCGGAGCGCTCCAGCTGGACCCGGAAGGAGTCCAGGTCGGCCTGCGACGGAGGCACCGGCAGCTCCGGCGCCAGCGAATTGACCTGTGCCCGCAGATCGTTGACGGCGATGTCCTGGGAGCGCTGGAGGATCGCGTTCCGGGCCTCCTGGTAGGTCAGCAGCGCCGTGGTCAGCGCACTGACGGCGGCGACCACCAGGAATCCCACGACGAGCCGGGCCCGCAGGCCACGCAGCAGCTGGGGGTTCTGGCCCCGCAGGCGGGGGAGGTCCGCCCAGCGGCGGGGGCGCTTCACAGGGGCCCGAAGCGATAGCCGAAGCCACGCACGGTCTGGACGTACCGCGGGCTGCGCGGAGTGTCTTCTATCTTCGTCCGCAGCCGCATGACACAGGCGTCGACCAGCCGTGCGTCGCCGTGGTAGCTGTGCTCCCACACCTGCTCCAGCAGCTGCTGGCGGCTGAAGACCTGTCCCGGGGTGGCCGACAGGAACAGCAGCAGCTTCATCTCCGAAGGGGCCAGCGCCAGATCCTGGCCGCCCTTGGCGACGACCAGACCGGCGCGGTCTATGGCCAGTTCGCCGTAGGTCTCGACCGGGGCGGGGCCCGGTTCGGCGGCGGGCGGTGCGCCGTCGGCCGGCAGCGCGGTACGGCGCAGGACCGCACGGATCCGCGCTTCGAGGACCTCGCCACGGGCCGGTTTGACGATGTAGTCGTCGGCCCCGGCCTCCAGTCCGAGCACCACATCGAGGTCGTCGCCACGGGCGGTGAGCATGATGATCGGCAGCTGCCGGTCGGCGCGGATCAGCCGGCAGACCTCGAAGCCGTCCTTGCCGGGGAGCATCAGATCCAGCAGCACGATGTCCGGGCGGAAGCCCGGCAGGACGTCGAGGCCCTCCTCGCCACTGGCCGCGGCGGCCACTTCATGGCCGCGCCGCCGTAGCGCGAGGGTCACTCCGTCCCTTACGGCGGCGTCGTCCTCGATCAGAAGTACACGTGGCATGGGTCCAGTATCAATAAGTTTCATGATGGATCCGTAACAGGAGCAGCCTGTTCGGTCCCTGACGCATCTGTCGTGGTGCAGGGCGGTGCGTGTGCAGCACATCCACCGCCGGTCGGAACGCACACGAGCACGGTACGAGGGACGGGATCGGGATGACACGGGGCTGGGGCAAAGAGGGTGGCATCATCGGGGTGGCCGCGGCGGCGGTCGTGGCACTCGCGACGGCGGGAACGCTCATCTTTTCCGGAGCCGGCACCGATTCCAGTGCGGCGGACGCCGCGAAACAGCCCAAGAAGGCGCCCCGGGTCGTACCGGTCGACCCCTCCATCGTGCACGCCTCGGACCGTCCCGGCCGCAGCCTGAACATCACCATCGACGACGGCCCCGACCCGGCCTGGACCCCGAAGGTGCTGGAGGTGCTCAAGCGGCAGAACGTCAAGGCGGTGTTCTGCATGATCGGCCCGCAGGCCAAGGCGCACCCCGACCTGGTCAAGCGGGTGGTGGCCGAGGGGCACAAGCTCTGCGACCACACCATCAGCCACAACACCGGTATGAATCACCAGCCGGAGAGCTACCAGTCGCAGCAGATACTCGACGCACAGAAGATGATCGAGGACGCGGCGGGCGGTGCACAGGTCGAGTACTACCGCGCCCCCGGCGGCGCCTTCACGCCCTACAGCCGGAAGCTGGCCGCGGACCACGGCATGCGACCGCTGGGCTGGAACGTCGACAGCAAGGACTTCGAAGGCGGCAGCGTCGAGATGATCGAGTCAACGGTCCGGAACGAACTCCCCAACGGCCCGACGGTCCTCTTCCACGACGGCGGCGGCGACCGCTCCCGGACCGTCGACTCGCTGGAGCGGCTGCTGCCGTGGATGAAGCAGCAGGGGTACGGGTTCGGGTTCCCGAAGCGCTGAGGTGCTCCAACGGATCAGGGCGGCCCCCCTCGGGCCGCCCTGATCGCCGTTTCGGATCGCGGTTCCGGGGGCGGCACCGGCGCCGCCCCCGTTCCGCCTCACGCCGTGCCGAACAGCTCCGCGAGGCCGCTCTCCAGGTCGAGGTGTGCCGACTCGGCGCCCGCGGGCACCGCCTGGTAGGAGCGGGCGAGGAACCGCCGTACATCCGTCGTCCTCAACTGGACCAGGGCGATGCCCTCGTCCGCGTGGAACTCCATCACCGTGCGGTTCGGACCGGCGGGCCGCACCCGCACATCGCCCCGCCCGGCCGGCATCCGCAGCCCCTCGTCGAGGAGTTCGCGGGCGAACGACCAGTCCACCGCCGAGCCGTCCAGCGAGATCTCCGGCGGGAACGACATCCGCACGGCCAGCGGGTCGGCGGGCTGGTACTGCAGCATCGCGGGCACCGCGTGCGGGCCGGGGGCGGTGGCGATGAGGCGGACCTGGACGGCTTGGTCGATGACGGGATTCATCGCGCTGCTCCCTCACGGCTGTCGGGCGGGTGGGTAAAGGCTCGTCCAGTTAGACGGTGTGTCCGGCCCGGTCGTGCACGCGACGCGGGTGTGAGGTATCTCATGTTGCGGTGGCGTCGGATGCGTGCCGTCACGGGGCGTGTGTCCGGGGCGTCCGGCGCCGGGCGGGCGGTCGGGCGGTGCCCGGCCCCAACCGCCGGCCCGGCACCCCGTCTTCCCCGCCGGACCGCCCGGCCGCTACCGGAGCCGCTGCCCCGGAAGGTGCTCCGGCCCGGCCGGATGCACCAGGAACTCGTCCAGGATTCCCGGGGCCGCCGCCGTGGCGAAGGCAGGGGCCTCGGCCTCCGGGAGGTCCGGGATGCGGTAGCCGTCCTCGCCCGCCGCGACCGCTGCGGTGAGGGTGACGAGACCGGCCCGGCGGGTGAACGGCGAGGTCGAGAACGTCCAGGCGGCGACGGCCTCGCGCTGGAGGGCGAGGGTGTCGCGGCTGAAGGTGCCCGAGCGGGCGACCAGATACCGGCCGTGCAGACCGTGCCCCAGATTGCGGTACGCGTCCCGGGCCAGCCACAGTGTCATCGCCGTGGTGACCACCGCGTAGATCCAGGCGCAGTGCAGCAGGACGGGCGTGAACGCCACGCCGAGACCGGCCAGGACGGCGGTGCCCGGCAGGACCGCGAACAGCAGACCACGCACCCGGCGCCGGCGCAGCGCGACCCGGGGGTGCGGTGTCAGCGCGGCCGGCGCCGCGCTTCCCGGGAAGGGCGCGCGCAGGGCGCCGTCCGC
Source organism: Streptomyces sp. NPDC058773 (assembly GCF_042746015.1). NCBI lineage: Bacteria > Bacillati > Actinomycetota > Actinomycetes > Kitasatosporales > Streptomycetaceae > Streptomyces > Streptomyces sp. NPDC058773. Next base: position 316,353 of record NZ_JBHYPE010000001.1, on the reverse strand, counting down.
CACCCGCAGGGCCTCCGCGCGCGGCGCCGGCGGCAGCAGCCCGCTGCGCTTGCGGTTCTCCTCGCGGTTGCCCAGACCGCCCGCCACCGCGCGCACCAGCGCCCCGCCGCCGGCCCGCAGCAGCAGGGGCTCCCGCAGCAACACCCCGCGCAGCCGGGCGCGTTCGATGGTGACCGCACGGGTGGTGAGCAGCCCGCGGCGCACCGCCAGGGTGCGCGTGTCGGTCCACTCCAGGCGGTAGTTCCACCAGTTCTCGACGTACAGGACGACGGCGCCGACCGAACCGAGGGCGAGGACGACGAACAGCGCCGCCGGGATGGTCAGCCAGAGCGCACCGGCCCCGAGTTCGTGGAACGCCCGCTGGACGAAGCCGAGTCTCCAGGGCTCGATGCCGATGCCGTCCAGCACCCGGTAGACGCCTCCGGCCACCACGAACACCCCGCCGATGACCCAGAGCGTCAGCGGCGCGTAGCGCAGCCAGTGCCAGTTGATACGGGAGACCACCGGGTCGTTCGCGACCGCCTCGGTATCGGCGTAGGCGAGCAGCTCCGCCCGCAGCCGTTCCGCTTCGGGCACCGTGAGGGCCTCCAGCGACAGCTCGCTGCCGCCGTCCCCGGAGCCCGCTGTACCGGCCCGCAGCACCGTGACGCCCAGCAACCGGTGCACCGGTGTGGCGGTCAGATCGACGGTGCGGATGCGGTGCAGCGGCACACTGCGCAGCCGCCGGGTCAGCAGCCCGCTGCGCACGTCGAGGGTGGGGGAGGCACTCCCGCCCGGTTCGTCACGGTGCGGGGGCACGGTGATCCGGAACTCCGTACGGGCCCACCGGATCAGGCCGAGCGTGCTGACGACGGCGAACGAGGCGGCGATGGCGGCGAGCGTGATCCAGGCCCGGGTGGTGATCCGGCCCCCGGTGGCCAGCGCGGTCAGCGCCAGTGAACCGAGCGGCGCCGCCATCCAGCCGCAGTGCACCAGAAGGGTGCGCGGATCGAGGCGCCGCCACGGCGACTCCCCGGTCGGGGTGGCGGTGGTCCCGGGCCCGTTGGGGCGTATCCCGGGCGCACCGGGTTCCCGTGGCGTGCTCATGCGGCATCACCCGGCACGTCCTGCGCGGCCTCACCGATCCGCCGGGACAGCTCCTCGGCGTCCGCGTCGGACAGTCCGGCGATCTTGATGTCGCCCGCGGTCGAGGCGGTGGTGACGGTCACCGTGGCCAGCCCGTACCGCCGCTGGAGCGGGCCGCGCACGGTGTCCACCGTCTGCACCCGGCTCAGCGGCGCGATCCGCCGCTTCTGCCAGAACCAGCCGCCCGCCGCATAGACCGCCCGGCCGCCCAGCTCCCAGGCGTGCACCGCGTACCGCCACCGCGGCATCACCACGAGATACCCGAGGGCCGGCAGCACCAGCACGACCAGCAGCAGCGGGCCCAGCCACGGCAGCGCGCCGGGGAAGAAGAGCAGTGACAGCACCGTCATGGTCAGCGCGATGAGCAGCATCGGGCCGCTGAGCGTCAGCAGCGCCTGGAGCGTCCACCAGCGGCGGGCCCGGGGATCGACACGGTGGCGGGGTGGTCGCAGCAGCGGGGCGGCGTGCTCGGGCATGAGGGGTCACCGGTTTCCAAGTCAAGCGTATTGAGTAGCGGTACGTTATAACGGTACAAGCGACTTGTAAAAGTGGGCCGGGTCCCCGGGAACGACCCCACGCGCGAAACCGCGCACCGTACGAGGGAGGTCATCCGTGCCCAAGAAGGTGGACCACGAAGCCAGACGCCAGGAGATCTCCGAGGCGCTGTGGCGGATCGCCGGCACCCGTGGTCTGGACGGGACGAGCCTGCGCGATGTCGCCGCGGAGGCCGGTATCTCGCTCGGCCGGCTGCAGCACTACTTCCGCACCAGGGACGAGATGCTGCTCTTCGCCCTCCAGCACATCAACCGGCTGGCCGGGGACCGGATCAGGGAGCGCATCGAGGCGCTCAGCGCGGAGCCGACGCCGCGTGAGGTACTGCGGGCCTGCCTGTCGGGCATGCTGCCGCTGGACGACCGGAGCCGCGTCGGACTGCTGGTCGGCGCCGCCTACTACGCCCGCGCCGTCCACGACGAGCCCCTGCGCGCCGAGGCCAAGAACGGCATCCCTCAGCTCCGTGCCTTCTTCGCCGACCAGCTGCGGCGGGCCGCGGACCGCGGTGAACTGCCGCCGGAGCGCGCCACCGAGGACGAGGCGATGCTGCTGATCAGCGTGGCCGACGGGCTGGCCACCTACGTCCTGCTGGACGTGCACGGACCCGAGGCCGCGCTACGGCTGCTGGATCTGCATCTGGAGCAACTCTTCGGCGCGGAGGAGGAAGTGGGCGCCGGGGCCGGGCGGAAAGGGGAAGCCGCGGCGCGGCGCGAAGTGAAGGCCGGGTCGGAGAAGCCGGTGGAAGCCGGGTGAGGTGGGGGGAGTGGCGGATGCCCAGGTGGGGGGTGGCCTGGGTGGTGAAACGGGGGTGTCGTCCGGTCCGTGTCGCCGTGCCCGGCGGCGGCCCGACGCCATGGTGTGCCGGAACTCCGAACGGGCCCCGGCGCTGACGGGTGCGGCTCACGCCTCGCGCAGCAGAGCGGCGAGATCGGCCTCGACGTCCAGGTGCCCCGCCTCATCGCCCTGCGCGACCAGCTCGTACGACCGCGTCAGAAAGGTTCTCAGCTCCAGCGTCTCGAACTGCACCACCGCCATGCCGCCGGCGGCATGGAACTCCACCACCACGGCATCGGCGTCGTACGGCCAGATCTGCACATCGCCCGCACCGGCGGGACCGCGCAGCCCCTCCTCCAGCAGTTCGCGCCCGAAGGTCCAGGTCACCTCCGCACCGTCCAGCGACGCGGCGGGCGGGAAGACCAGCCGTACCGCGAAGGGGTCGGTGCGGTCGTAACGCAGGCTCGCCGGGATCATCTGCGACCGGGGGGCGGTCGCGATGAGACGGGCCTGAACGGCTTGGTCGATGACGCTGGACATCGCCGGCTCCCTGGATTCGGTGCGGTTCATTGAGTCTTCGACCACTAGGACGCACGGGCCATCGCGCCAGGTGCATTGGATTCCTACGTGACCTGTGTCACGGGCCTTTGGATGTACGCATTTGCCCTCTTTGTTGGGTGCCCGGAGTGGGCGGCCGGGGCTGGAGGGTTCAATGTGACTGCCTGTCAGGCATGTTGGTGTACGACGGCCGCGCCCCGCCCGCCACAGAGGGCTCGCGGGGGAGTGCGGGCAGTAACGGGTGGCGGAGGGGTGCGACGGCCGGGGGTGGTCCCGCGGTGGTCCGGCGGCGGTCTGGACGGCGCGGTCGGGCTGGGCTAGCTTCCAGCCCAAAACCAGAGCGGGGTGGGGCGAAATGCTGCGTACGGGACGTTTGTTGTGTCCGGGCTCGGAACCGGACCCGGACTCGGACCGGGGGACGGGACGGGGGTCGCGCCCGCGAAGAGCCGGGCGCCGGGTGGCGCTCGCGGCCGGTGCCGCGGCCCTCGCCACGATGGTGGCCGGCCCCGCGGCCGTGGCCCGGCCCACGAACGCCCCTATGGGCGCGGCCTCTTATCCGACCGTCTCCAGGACGTCCTCCGCGACCACGCACGCCCCGCCCCCTGGTCCGCCGGCGGCGGCAACGCTCACCACCCCGCACGCCGGCTGGCGGCTCAAGGACAGCGGAAGCACCGCCCGCTTCCGCGGTCTGGCGGCCGTCAGCCGCACGACCGCCTGGGTCGCCGGCACGGCCGGTACCGTGCTGCGCACCCACGACGGCGGCAAGCACTGGAACAACGTCTCCCCGCCCGGCGCCGGGGCGCTGGAGTTCCGCGACATCGAGGCGCTCGACGCGCGCCGCGCGGTCGTCCTCGCGATCGGCGAGGGGGCGGCCTCCCGCGTCTTCCGCACCGACGACGCGGGCGCCACCTGGACCGAGAGCTTCCGCAACCCCGACCCCCGTGCCTTCTACGACTGCCTGACCTTCTTCGACAAACGGCACGGCATCGCGCTCAGCGACCCCGTGGACGGCAGATACCGCATCCTGTCCACCAGGGACGGCGGCCGCAGTTGGCGGGTACTGCCGTCGGACGGTATGCCGCCGGCCCAGCCGGGCGAGGCCGCCTTCGCCGCCAGTGGCCAGTGCCTGGTCTCCGCCGGCAGCCGGGACGCCTGGATCGCGACCGGCGGCGCGGTCACCGCCCGTGTGCTGCACACCGCCGACCGCGGTCGTACGTGGTCGGTCGCCGACACCCCGGTGCCCGCGGGCGACCCGGCACGAGGCGTCTTCGCACTCGCCGTCCGTGACCGCGCCCACGCCCTCGCGGTCGGCGGCGACTACCGTCCCGACCAGCCCTCACCCCACGCCGCCGCGGCCAGCGACGATGCCGGCGCCACCTGGACGCCGGCCGCCGAACCCCCGCAGGCGTACCGCTCCGGCGCCGCCTGGCTCCCGCACACCCGCCGCATCGCCCTCGCGGTCGGCCCGTCCGGCAGCGACCTGACCTTCGACGGCGGCCGCACCTGGCGCACCGTCGACAACGGCTCGTACGACACCGTCGACTGCGCCCCCGACCTGGGCTGCTGGGCCGCGGGCGAACGGGGGCGAATCGCACGGCTGGAGCCGTGAGGGCGGGATGGCGGCGGGGGGAGCGGGCCCGCTGCGCAAGCCCGGGGGCTGCTCGGCCGCTCCCCGGGCGGCCTCAGCCTCCTGAGCGGTCTCAGCCTCCCCGGCCGGCGTCCGTCTTCCCGGGCGGCCGTCGTCCTCAGTCCAGCAGACTGCCGAGCCGCCCCTCCAAGACCACCAGCAACTCGCCCAGCGCCGCGGAGAGTTCCTCCTGCCGCTGATCGCCGATGCCGCCGAGCAGCGCCGCCTCGTACCGCAGCTGCTCGGGCAGCAGCCGGTCGATGGTCTCGCGCCCCTCGTCGGTGAGCGAGAGATGACTGACGCGGCGGTCCCGGTCGTCGGCGCGGCGGGCGATCAGCCCCCGCTCCTCCAACTGCCGTACGCGTTTGGTGACCGCGGCACCGGAGGCGAAGGTCTCACGCGCCACCCGCCCCGGGGTCAGCTCGCGGTCCATCCGGCGCAAGGTGCCGAGGATGTCGAACTCGGGACGGGTGAGTCCGGCCTGCCGCAGCGGTGCGTCGCTGGCCTGCTGGAGCAGCGCGGAGCAGCGGTTGAGCCGTCCGATCACCGCCATCGGGCCGGTGTCCAGCCCTGGGTGCACCTGCTGCCACTGGCGCAGCACCCCCGCGACGATGTCCTCGGTCACCCGCAGTCTCCTCTCAGCCGTGCGTACGCCGCCAATTGTGCCTGCCGTACGGCGCCGGGCGGGCGCACGGGTCAGGCCGCGAGCGTCGGCGCCGAGAGCCGCCGGACGAGACCGGCCAGCGCCCGGTGGCCGCGCTGTTCGGCGTGGGCGATCCGCTCCTCAGGAAGGACCGGCTGCCACCACTCGCCGGCCGCGACGTCCGCGGCCTCCCGCAGCTCGATCAGACACCCCGCCAGCCGGTCGCGAGCCCGGCGGATTTCCCGGGGATCGTCGACGTCGGTGGCGGGCCCCGCCGCGAGCAGCCGGGCCGCGATGGTCTCCGCGGCCGCGACCCGCCCCAGAGCGACCTCGATACGGTCCGCGGCCCGCCGGTTGGTGACCAGAACGCAGCAGACCAGGCCCACCGCCGCCCCCACCACGGTGTCGATCCAGCGGTCGGCGATCAGCGTCGTCGCCGGCACCTGACTGCCGAACTGCGTCAGCAGCAGCGCCATCGGGGTGACACACACCGAACCGAGCCAGTAGTTCCGGGTGATACCCGCCTCCGTGCCGAGCTGACAGGCCAGCGCGAGCCCGATCATCGCGAGCGGTCCCATGTGCACCAACGGCAGAAGCGCGGTGTAGAGGAGCAGCCCGAGCAGATTGCCGAGGACGCGCTGCAGCGCCCGTTGCCAGGAGAGCGTGGTGTTGGCCTGGTAGATGGAGGCCGCGGTGACCACGGCCCAATACGGGTGCCCGACTCCTACGGCCATCGACACCCAGCCCGCCAGCACACATCCGGCGACGACCCGCGCACCGATGGGCAGCAGAGGTGACCCGGGCGCCATCCGGGCGAGCACGGCCCGCACCCCGTACGGCTGGCCGGGCGCCGGCCGTCGCGGTCCCGGCGCCTCCGCCGCGGCGCCCGCCAGCTCCTCGGCCCGCGCCGCGGACAGCCCGGCCTCGGGCACCGGCCGCCCGCTACGCAGTTCACGCGCCCAGCCGGTCAGGCAGTCGGCCTCGGTCGTGGCTCCGGTCCCGGTGCAGGCTTCGGCTGCGGTCCGGGGCTGGGGCCGGGCCTCGGTAACGGTCCCGGCTGTGGCCCTGGTCTCGGCTGCGGCCCTGGTTTCGATTGGGGTCCGGGCCTCGATGTCTGCGTCGGCGTCGGCGAGGTGGGCTTCGCGCCCGCCGGAGCCGGCGGCAGTCCCGACGGCGTCCCCCGCGCTGCCCAACGCCGACTCGGCGCGCACCAGCAGCCGTTCGAGTCCGGCCCGCGCCGCGGCCCTGGCCGGAGTGGGCACCGGGACCAGGAACAGCGTGTGCCAGGCGGCGTTCACCGCGGACGCCGTGGCGTGCCGGGCGTGCGCCACCCCGGCCGGTTCCCCGCCGCCGGCACCCGCTTCCGTACGCAGCAGCCCCGCGGCGGCCTCCAGCGCGCGGGCGACCACGGTCCGCTCCGGCCCCTGCGGCCGTATCAGCGCCGGAGCCATACAGACCAGCCAGGCGAGCACCCCGGTGCCGAGTGCCAGCGCCAGGTGCAGCGGCACCTGCCCGAGGCGTTGCGGCACGAAGAACGCCGTCGAGGCGACAAAGGTCAGGATGATGTTGCCCGGCGGGCCGATGCGCGTCGCCTCGCAGGCCACCTTGTGCGCCGCGGCGACCAGCGACGCGCACACGACGAGCAGTGCGGTCGAGGTGACCAGCGATGCGGCGGTCAGCGCGACGCCAAGGCTCGCGACCATGCCGAGCACCACCCACGGCAGCGTGCGGGCGCGGGCGGCGTAGGGCAGACCGTGCGCGTACAGGGCACACATCGCCCCGGCCGAGGTGTAGAGGATCAGATCCAGCCGCCCCAGCGCCCACAGCGTGAGGTCGGGGATCGCCAGTGCCACCACCGCGCTGAGCGCCGGCTTGTGCCAGATGTCGACGGGACGCCGCAGCCGCACGGCACTCCGGACCGGCAGGGCACGAACCCGCACCGTGCCGGCCGGAGCATCGCTCGCACTCTTCCCGGACGGCTTGGCATGCTTCCTCATGGGGAGAAGATTAACAGGTATTTTATTTGTGAAATATGCGCCCTGTCGTCGCTGTGGCGGGAGGGGGTGGGGGAGTGTCGAGCGGGGTGGGCGAGGCGGGCGACAGCGGTAAGGGACGGGGCTTCCGTGCCGTGCCGGGAGGCGGCGAGCGGGACGCGCTGGGTGCCAAGAGGAGCGGGGGCGACGGAGGGGAAGAAAGCCGATCGACGGGCGGTCGACGAGGGATCGACGGGGGATCGACGAGCGGGGCGGTCCGGAGGGTGACAATGGCCGGGTGCCAGCCGCCAAGAAGAAGACGACGACCGCGAGCGCCTCGCCCGAGCGTCGCCGCGAACTGCTCACCATCGCGGCGGAGGTGTTCGCCGCGCACGGCTACAACGCCACCACCGTCCGCCGCATCGCGGACGAAGCCGGCATGCTCGCCGGCAGTCTCTACTACCACTTCGACTCGAAGGAATCGATGCTGGACGAGATCCTGTCCAGCTTCCTGACCGAGCTGTGGGACGGCTATGACGCCGTACTCGACGCCGGCCTCGGCCCCAGGGAGACCATCGAGGCCCTGGTCACCGAGTCCTTCAGGGAGATCGACCGGCATCGCGCGGCCGTCGCCATCTACCAGAAGGAGTCCAAGCATCTCGCCGCACAGCCCCGCTTCGGCTATCTCACCGACTCCCAGCAGAAATTCAAGAAGGCCTGGCTGGGCACCCTGGAGCGCGGTGTGGCCGACGGGGTGTTCCGCGCGGACCTCGACATCCGGCTCACCTACCGCTTCGTCCGCGACACCGTCTGGGTGGCGGCGAGCTGGTACCGGCCGGGCGGGCAGCACAGTCCCGAGGAGATCGCCCGCCAGTACCTCTCGATGGTGCTGGACGGCATCGCCCTGCACACCTGACCCGCTGCCTTCAACGGGCGGTGGCCCCCGCAACCGCCCCGCACGCCCCTTGGTCGTGGTCGCTCAGCAGGGAACGTTCTTCACGAACAGTGCCCGCGGCGCCCCGGTCGAGCCGTAACGCACGTCCTTGGTCACGCCCTTGAGGAGACGGCCATGAGGATCGGGGCGATGGGGGACGACGATGGTGAAGCATGAGGTCCGCCGCGTGCACAGATTTTTCAGGCGGACATAGCGCGTGTGGCCCTTGCTGAAGTACTTCTGCACCATGACGCAGTGCGGCACCCGGCCGGCGGCGGCCGCATTCGGGGCGGTGGCCAGGGTGAGCGAGGCGCTGCACGCGACAGTTGCGAGCGCTATGGCCATGATCTTCCGCACGTGATCTCCCCCGTTGAAGGCCTTGGAACGTCCTTGCGAACCCCTACCGTGTTCGCACGTCCGTTCCTCATTGTCCATACCTGCCCAATGGAAATCAGCCCCGGGGGCCACACAGGGACACAAGCGCTACATAAGCGCGACGGTTTCGGAACGGGGCCGGGCCTTTGCCCTACAACTCGTCGATACGCAGATAGTCCAGTGCGCGGCGGGTCAGCTCCGCCACGTCCTCCGGTTCGTCCTGCCACGCCCAGTGCTCGAAGGCGACGCTCAGCGCGTCGAGCAACGCGCAGGCCAGGAGCCGTACCTCCATGCTGTTCTCCGGTACGCCCTTGCGTGCCGCGAGCACCGGCACCAGTTGGTCCTGCATCTCCCGTCCCGCCGCGAGCCACCGCATCCGAATGGCCGGAACGGTGCCCATGACCCGGACCAGGCGACGGGCCTGTTCGAGATCCGCGAGCCGCCGGGCCGAGGCCGACGAGGTGAACGACGCCTCCACGGCACGGCTCAGCGGTTCCTCGACGGGCCGCCCGGCCAGCTCCTCGACGAGCACACCGACGCTGGAGGTCATGACGGGAGTCAGCGCGTCCTCCTTCGCCGCGCAGTAGCGGTAGAAGGTACGCAGCGAAATGCCGGCCGCCGACGCGATGTCCTCGACCGTCGTCGCCTCATACCCCTGATCCGAGAACAGCGCCGCCGCAGACTCGGCGATCTCCAGCCGCGTCTCCTGCCGCCGCCGCTCGGTCAACGATGGCCTGCCTCGCGCCGCCGCCATCACCTCTCCTGCCCGTGTGGCCGCCATATCCGTCAGCCGCCATTATTGTCACAGACTAACTTTCTGGCATGCCATGCCAAAAAAGCGCTATGTTGGCACCACCCGCACGTACCTGTCATTCGGCGACGCTGTCCCGATGCCGATGCCGATGCCGATGCCGATGCCGATGCCGATCCCGACGCCGATGCAACGGGGTATGCCCGCTCCCGCGTACCGCCACCTACTCGTCGCACTTCGGGCCGGCGTCGGGCCGGCGGCCGGCGCCGCGGTCACCGACCAGCGCGGGACCGGAAACCAACACCGAGGCCGGACCGGTGTTGGGAGCCACCAACCAACACCGAGGCCACGGACTGGTGTTGGGAGCCACCAACCAACACCGGACCATGTCAACGAAGGAGTCGACCATGTCCACACCGGAGACCGACCCCCGCACCTATCTCGTCACCGGAGCCGCCTCCGGCATAGGCAGGGCCACCACGGACTACCTCCGCGCGCAGGGCCACACCGTCATCGGCGCCGACCTCAAGGGCACCGATATCTCCGCCGACCTCGCCACCCCCGACGGCCGCACGCAACTGGTGGACCGTGCCCACGAGTTGACCGGCGGCCGACTCGACGCCGTGATCGCTTCCGCCGGTCTCGGCCAATTCCTGCCTCTCACCGTCCAGGTCAACTACTTCGGTGTCGTCGCCACCCTTGAAGGCCTGCGTCCACTGCTCGCCGCCGGTACACACCCACGCGCCGTGCTGATTTCGTCCGTCGCCTCGGTCTACCCGGCCGACCAGGCCATCGTCGAGGCATCGCTCGCCGGCGACGAGGAGTCAGCCGTTGCCGCGGCGCAGGCCGCCATGGACCGGGGCGAGGGGTATGCGATCTACGGAGCTTCCAAGCAGGCGATCGCCCGCTGGCTCCGCCGTACGGCCGTCTCCGGTGACTGGGCCGCCGCCGGCATCCCCCTCAACGCCGTTGCCCCCGGCACGACCGTGACACCCATGACCGCGCCCATGCTCGCCGACGCCGATACGCGCAAGGCCGTCGACGCGGCCGTCCCCATGCCGCTGAACGGCCACGCTCGCCCCGAGCAGGTCGCCCCCCTCCTCGCCTGGCTGACCTCCCCCGAGAACACCCACGTCACCGGCCAGGTCATCTTCCTCGACGGCGGCGCCGACGCCGTCATCCGGGGCGACGAGATCTGGTAACCCGTCCTCTGGCCACACCGCCCCTGGTCATAGGGCACATCCAAGAGCCCTCTCACGACGCACCCCTCCGTTGCACGTGGCGGCGGCGCGTCACCCGTCGGTAGACGGGCGTGCCGTCACCACTTTCAGTCCCCGGTCCGCGAACTCACGGCGGGCTGCCTCCTTCGCTCCGTTGTCCGTGATGAAGGTGTCAAAGACATCCGCGTCGCCGACCCGGGCGAAGCAGCGCTCGCCGATCTTGGACGAGTCCGCGACGACCACGGCACGCCGGGCGCGCTCGGCCATGAGGCGGTTGACCCGGGCCTCCGCCTCGTCGTGCACCGTCGCTCCCATCATCGGGTCCATCCCGTTGGCCCCGATGAACGCGATGTCGATGGAGATCTGCTGCAGCACCAACTCGCTGAACGGACCCACCAGTTCGAACGACCGGGAGTGCGCGACCCCGCCGGTGAGCACGATCTTGATCTGCGGCCGCACGGCCAGCTCGTTGGCGATGTTGAGAGAGTTGGTGACAATCGTCAGGTGCGGTTGCGGGCCTGCCTCAGCGAAGTCGGGACGGGTGGCGAGCACCCGGGCGATCGCCGTGGTCGTCGTGCCACCGCTCAGGCCGACCACATCACCCCGCTCCACCAGCTTCGCCGCGGCTTGCGCCACCGCCTCCTTCTCTGCCGACCGGTGAGCGTGCTTGTAGCGGATCGGCAGGTCGTACGCCACCGAACTGAGCACCGCCCCGCCCCGGGTGCGGGTCAGCAGTTGCTGCCCGGCCAGGGCATCCATGTCGCGCCGCATCGTGGCGGCCGAAACCTCCAGCGCGGTCGCCGCCTCCTCGACGTCCACCCGGCCTCGCTCCCCGAGCAGCTCAAGCAGTGCGTTCATCCGTTCATGGCGCTTCATGGCGTGAGCCTAATTCGTTTCGGCACGTCAGGGTGGCGCGCGGTGGATGCCCCGGTGGACACCGCGGCCGGGTCCGCCGCCCTGCGCACGGAGCCGACCACCTCCCGCCGGCTCAGCCCCGCGCCGACGCCTGGGCCGCGTACTGGCCAGGAACCGCCGCCGGGGTCCCCAGGACACCCAGCAGCCTCGCCGCTTCCTCGGCCACCGCCTCCCGGGCCGGCTTGACGTACTTGCGGGAGTCGACGAGCGAAGGGTTGGCCCCCAGCGTCTGCCGTATCGACTGGGTAAAGACGGAGACCAGATGCGTGGAGATATTGATCTTCGTCATTCCGGCGGCGATGGCGCGCCGCAGCTCCTCGTCCGGCACACCCGAGGAGCCGTGCAGGACCAGCGGTACCGGCAAAGCGGTGTGCAGCGCCGAAATCAGGTCCTTGTCCAGTACGGCCGTGCGCTCATGCATCGCATGCGAGGAACCGACGGCCACGGCGAGGGCATCCACGCCCGTGGCGCGGACAAAGGCCAGGGCTTCGGCCGGGTCCGTGCGCACCCCCGGCGCGTGGACCCCGTCCTTGCCGCCGACCTCGCCGAGTTCGGCCTCGACATACGCGCCACGGTCATGGCACCAGGCGGCCAGCTCGGCGGTGCTGGCGACGTTCTCCTCGTACGGAAGAGCGGAGGCGTCCACCATGACGGACCCCACTCCGGCGGTGATGCCCTGATGGACGAGGCCGGCCTCGGTGATGTGGTCGAGGTGGACCGCGATCCGGGCCGTGGAATCCTCGGCGAGGGCGAGTGTGGCGCGGGTGATGGGCAGCAGGCTGCCGTGGTAGCGGATGCAGTTCTCGCTGATCTGGAGGATCAGCGGGATACCGGTGCGCTCTGCGGCGGTGACGAGTGCCTCGGCGGTTTCCAGATGGATGACGTTGAAGGCCGCGGCACCGACCCGCGCCTCACGCGCGGCGTCGACGATCGATGAGGTCGGAACGAGTGGCATGGGATGCCGGCTCCCTTCTCCTGTGCGGGCAGGGCGGGTTGAGAGGGGGAGGTGGGTGATTACGAGGCGGCCGGCGCTTCGAGCATCACCGAACGGGTCAGGCTCCGTGGGTTGTCCGGGTCCAGACCGCGGGCGCGGGCCCGCTCCAGCGCGACCCGCTGGACCAGCACCAGATCCGCCAGCGGATCGCGCGCATGGTGCACGAACTGCGCCCCGGTCCGCGCCACATCGGCCTCCAGCCCGTCCGGTGCCTGACCGAACAGCCACGTCACCCGGCCCGGTGCAGCTATCGCGATGGGACCGTGGCGGTACTCCATCGCGGGATAGGACTCCGTCCAACTCTGCGAGGCCTCGCGCATCTTGAGCGCCGCCTCATTGGCCAGACCGAACGTCCACCCCGAGCCGAGGAAGGAGAACTGCTCGGCGTCCACCCACTCCTTCTCCACCGGCGAGGTCAGCGCCTCCTCCGCGTCGGTCACCGCCCGTGAGAGGTCCTCGCCCAGGTGCGCGCGCAGCAGCGTCAGCGCCGTGGTCGCGAAGCGGGTCTGCACCACGGACTTCTCGTCGGCGAACGGCAGCGCGACCGTCGCGTCCGAGAGTGCCACCGCCGGCGTCTGGGGATCACCGATGATCGTCACCGCCGGGATACGCCCCTTGACGGCGTCGAGCACCCGCAGGACCTCAGTCGTGGTGCCGGACCGAGTGATCGCCACCACCGCGTCATAGCCGCGGTCGCTGCCGAGGAACGCCTCGGATGCGGCGAACGGATCCGTCACCCCCTGTCCGGCGGACTCGCGCAGTGCCGCATACGACTGGGCCATGAACCACGAGGTGCCGCAGCCGACGACGGCCACCCGCTGGCCGGCTTTCGGCAAGGGGCCCGCCGCCGCCCCGATCGTCGCGGCCAGCCGCCAGGTCTCCGGCTGACTGTTCAGCTCCTGCTCCATGTACGAGGTCTCGCTCATGACCCACCCTCCCGTGATGTGGCAATCGGATGCGTGAAAGTGCAAAATTTGGCTTCGTTGCAATCGACTGTACGCAGAATCCCGACCGCGATCCATCCCTCGTACGAGTGGATGCGCCCGAGGGGTGCGACGGGTGTAGGTGCCGGTGTTACCGCTTGGGTGTGCTGGAGGCGAGGTGTGTGGGGGTGTGCGGGAGGCTGGAAGAAGCGGGAAGGAGGGTGTTGACAGCTGCGTGAAAGGAGTCGAATATTCGCAAGATCACTCATCCGGATTTGTCATGCAGCAAGGCCCGCTCCGCCGCACAGAGGACTTCGCATGTCCATTGCCACGCGCTCGGCGACCCCGCCGCCGGCCCCCAAGACCGCACACCGCACCGGCAGGATGTTCGCGCTCACCGGCGCCGTCGTCGGCGTCATCTACGGCTACGACACCGGCAGCATCTCCGGTGCCCTGGTGTTCCTGAGCAAGGACTTCCATCTCACCGAGGCCGAAAAGGGCCTGGTCAACAGCATTTTGGTGTTCGGCTCGATCATCGGCGCGCTGATCGGCGGCAAGCTCGCCGATGCCCTGGGGCGTAAGGCCGCGATGCTGATCGTCGCCGGTTCCTACGCCGTCTTCGTCGCGCTCTCGGCGGTCGCGCCCAACGTCATCGTGCTGGACGCCGTCCGCTTCCTCCTCGGCATCGCCATCGGCGTCTCGATCGTCGCCGCCCCGCTCTATGTCGCCGAATCGACCCCGGCCCGTATCCGCGGAGCCTCCGTCGCCGCCTACCAAGTCGCCACGGTCGCGGGCATCGTCCTCACGTACTTCGTCAACTGGGGCCTGTCCGGCGGCGGCCACTGGCGCTGGATGCTCGGCCTGTCCGCGATCCCCGCCGCGCTTGTCCTGATCCCCCTGCTCAAGCTGCCGGACACCCCCCGCTGGTACGTCCTCAAAGGGCGTACGGACCGAGCCGTCGAGGTCATGGCGATGACCGACCCCGACGTCGATCCGCGTGCGGAGGTCGCGGCCGTGCAGGCCGCGCTGGCCGAGGAGAGCGGCGGGTCGGCGCGCTCCTTGCTGCGCAAGCCGTATGCCTGCGCGGCGGTCTTCGTCGTCGGCCTCGGATTCTTCTGCCAGATCACCGGCATCAACGCCGTGACCTACTACAGCCCGCAGATCTTCGAGGAGATGGGGTTCACCGGCAACGGCCAGAACTTCTTGCTGCCGTCCTTCGTCCAACTCGCTTCGCTGGCCGCGACGGTGCTTGCGATCCTCATCATCGACCGGCTCGGCCGCCGGGTGGTGCTGCTCTCCGGCATCGGCACGATGGTCGTCATGCTCGCCGTCCTGACCGCCGTCTTCGGCACGGGCGAGCTGCGGGGCGCGACGACCTGGGTGGGATTCGCCGCAGTCCTGTTGTTCACCGCGGCGTTCAACTTCGGTTTCGGATCGCTGATCTGGGTCTATGCGAGCGAGGCATTCCCCGCCCAGCTGCGCTCGACCGGTGCCTCGGTGATGCTCACCGCGGACCTGGTCGCCAATCTGCTGATCGCCCAGTTCTTCCCGTCCCTGATGGCCTGGGCGGGCGCCGCCCTGACCTTCGCGGGCCTCGGCGTCCTCGCCCTCGCCGCCCTGGTCTTCGCCTCCGTCACCGCACCCGAGACCAAGGGGCGCCAGCTGGAGGACATCCAGGACTACTGGCGCAACGGGGGACGCTGGCCCGCGCCGGCCGCGCCCACCTCCGCGAGCCCTGGCCCGCTCGGCAACTCGGCGGCGCCTCCGACCACGACTCCGTAGCGTCGGGCCAACGGGCGAGGGAGGTAACGACCGGGCCCCTGTCCACCAGGGCCACCGCCCCCCCCGTGACCACAGCCCACCGCGGCCCCCTCCACCACACGGGCGGACGGGCAGTCCGAGTGCCTGGGGCGGTGCTTCAGGAGGGCAGCTGCTCCCGGTACCGCTCCAGTGCCGGGGCGGTCGTCGTCGCCACGAACTCCGTGATCCGGTACTCACACACCGAGGCGAGCACGAAGGGGTCCTGGGCAACGATCCGCTCAACGGTGGCCCGGTCCATCCCGGCGGCGAGAATCACGCCGCCGTCCCGTGGGACCTTGTGGCCGGCGGCGAGGAAGTGCCCGGCGGCGTACTCCTTCTGCAGCCACTCCACATGCAGCTCCAGTACGGCATCGACGCGTTCAAGGGGCGCGGTATAAGTCAGTTCCAGTACGAACATGGGGGCAATATAAGGCAGATGCCGGGGCGGGGCAGCGAATGCCGCCGGGCAAGGAAGCCGCAGGCAGAGGGGAAGCGGGGCCGGCCGGGAGCGGCCGTTGAAGTCAGGCCGTCGGCAGGTCCGGGCGACGCCGGCCGTGCCGTGTCGCGCCCTCGTAGGCGTGCCCCGCCTGGAGGACGGCGAGATCGGCGCGCGGCGGACCGATGAACTGCAGCCCCACGGGCAGACCGGCCGGGGTGAATCCCGCGGGGACCGAAAGGGCGGGCACACCGAGGACCGAGATGAGGTAGGCGGACCGCATCCAGTCCAGATAGTCGTGTGTCGGCCGGCCCGCGACCTCAAGCGGATACTCCAGCTCCGCGTCGAACGGCGTGACCTGACTGACCGGGGCGAGGAGCAGGTCGTACCGGGAGAAGAAGTCCAGCATCCCGAGGTAGAGCCGGCTGTGGTTCGTGGTGGCCGTGTGGAGGTCGGCCATGGTCAGCCGGCGGCCCTGCTCGATGTTCCGGACGATGGTGGGTTTGAGTGCCTGCCGGCCGGAGTCGAGCAGGTCACCGAGGGCGAGATCGAAGCTGTGCGCCCGCAGCGTACGGAAGGTCTCGTCGGCGTCCACGAGATCCGGGCAGGCGGCCTCGACACGGCAGCCGAGTTCTTGCAGGACCCTCAACTGGGGCTCCAGAACGGTGAGTACATCCGGGTCGGCCGGCGCGAATCCCCCGAGGTCGGGCGCCCAGGCGACACGTAGCCCGCGCAGCTCGCGGTCGAGCGGCACGCGGAACGCCGCTCCCGGGGTCTCCAGGCTGAGGGGGCAGCGCGGATCCGGACCGGCCATCGCCGACAGCAGCAGCGCGGTGTCGGCGACGGTCCGCCCCATGGGGCCCGCGACCGACAGGGTGTCCCAGAGGTCGCTGCCGGGGTGCGACGGGACGCGGCCCGGCGTCGGCCGCAGTCCCACCACATTGCAGAAGGAGGCGGGGTTGCGGAGTGAGCCACCCATGTCACTGCCGTCGGCGAGCGGCTGCAGCCCGGCTGCCAGCGCCGCGGCGGCTCCGCCACTACTGCCGCCCGCCGAACGCGTGAGGTCGTACGGATTGCGGGTGAGGCCGAAGACCGGGTTGAAGGTGTGCGAACCGGCGGCGAATTCGGGGAC
Organism: Streptomyces sp. NPDC058773; assembly: GCF_042746015.1. Taxonomy (NCBI): domain Bacteria; kingdom Bacillati; phylum Actinomycetota; class Actinomycetes; order Kitasatosporales; family Streptomycetaceae; genus Streptomyces; species Streptomyces sp. NPDC058773. The sequence goes on along the minus strand of NZ_JBHYPE010000001.1, from coordinate 299,621 downwards.
ATTGGTCTTGCCGAGGCGGATGGCGCCCGCCCGCTGCAGCCGCTCGACCAGCAGATCGTCCTCGTCCGGCACATGGTCGGCAAAGAGCGGCGAGCCGTGTGTGGTGCGCATCCCGCGGGTGAGACGGGTGTCCTTGAAGGCGATCGGCAGCCCGTGGAGGGGCGGGACGGCGGCGCCCCGGACGAGGCGCTCGTCGGCGCGTGCGGCGGCGGCGAGGGCGCCTTCGGGGTCGAGGGTGACGAGCGCATTGACCGCCGGGTTGACCTGCTCGATGCGGTCCAGATGGGCCTGCACGAGCTCTCGGGCGGAGATCTCGCGGCGGCGCAGCCGGGCGGCGAGGTCGGTGGCATCGAGCAGATGGAGTGCGTCGGACATCAAGGACCTCCAGGGGCGCCGGGGAGACAGCGGTCGACCGGTGTGGTCATGGGCACGATCACCGATTCGGTAGCGTTGAGGCCACCATGGACACTCCCGGAATGATCTCCTGCGACGACGAACTGCGGAACTGGCCGGCCGACGAAGACGGGGCGCGGGCGGTCCAGGACAGGCTGCGGTCCTGTGTACGGCTCGACGAAGCGGGCCCGGAACCGGGGTTCGACGGCACCGTGGCCGGGGTGGACGTCGCCTACGACGACGAACGGAATGTCGTCGCCGCGGCCGCGGTCGCCCTGGACGCCCGCACCCGCGCCGTCATCGACCGGGCCACCGCCGTCGGGCAGGTCTCCTTCCCGTACGTCCCCGGCCTGCTCGCCTTCCGTGAGATCCCTACCGTGCTCGAGGCGCTCGGCCGCCTCGCCCGCACCCCTGACCTCGTGGTCTGCGACGGCTACGGGCTGGCACACCCGCGCCGCTTCGGGCTCGCCAGCCACCTGGGCGTGCTGACCGGGCTGCCCACCATCGGCGTCGCCAAGAACCCCTTCACCTTCCGGTACGCACCTCCTGGCCCGGACCGTGGCGCCACCTCGCCGCTTCTGGACGGGACCGAGGAGGTGGGACGTGCCCTGCGTACCCAAAAGGGCGTCAAGCCGGTCTTCGTCTCCGTGGGGCACCGCACGAGCCTGGACCGGGCCTGTGCGCACACCCTCCATCTGGCGCCCGATTACCGGCTTCCGGAGACGACCCGGGCCGCCGACGCCCTGTGCCGGCGGGCACTCGCCGACGCCTGACGGCGGGACCTGGTGCCGGGCCTCGGGCTACCGCTGGACGACGCCGAACGTGATGCCCGCTTCCTGGAGACGGGCCGTCAGCGCGTCCCCCATGGCCACCGCCGTCGTCACCTGGCCCGCGGTCTCCGGCAGCTCGTCGAAGGCCAGGCTGAGCGCCGATTCGGCGAGCATTTTCGCCGTCTCCTCATAGCCTGGGTCGCCCCCCGAGACCTCGGTGATCAGACGAGTGCCACCGCCGGAGGCGACGAAGCGCACCTTGAACCAACTACGGGCCCGACGCTCGGGGCTCGGCCCGTCGCCCGGCTCCAGACGCCCCGACAACCAGCGCCGCGCGGGCGGCACCTGAGCGAGTGCCCCCAGCACCCCCGCCCCCAGCGCCCCGCCGACGGCGACCGGCAGCCGCCGCACCCCCGCGTAGTGGCGGTAGCGGAAGTCGGGCCCGTAACGGTCCAGCGCGGCGGCCGAGCGGGCGACGATCTGCGGGTCGAGGGTCGGCAGTGGCACACCCCAGGTGCGCGTTTCACTGCTCCGAATGGGCGGGCCGAAGGGGGCGCTGACCGTACGGCCGGCCGGTCGGGGCTCGGCCCGCTGACGCTCGCGTGCGGCCCGTGCCATGGCGACCGGACGCGAGGCGGCGGTCAGCGCCGAGTTCAGCGTCCCGCCGGAGAACGTGGCGTTCGTCCGTACGAAGCCGTCGATGCGAACCGGGACACCTTCGGGCAGGAGCCCCACCGTGTAGTGGACGCCGAGGTCGTACGGGACGGAGTCGAACCCGCTGGCGTGCACGAGGCGCGCGCCGGATGTGCGGGCCGTCGCGTCGTGCTTCACATACATACGGTCGATGAATTCCGACTCACCGCACAGGTCGACATAGTCGGTGCCGGCCGCGGCGCAGGCCGCCACCAGCGGCTCACCGTGGATCAGATACGGCCCGACGGTCGTCACCAGCACCCGGGTACCGGCGGCGAGGTCACGCAGCGAGCCGGGATCGTTGCTGTCGGCCCGCAGCAGCGGCAGGTCGGCACAGGCCGGGTCGGACTCCGCCAACCGGTCGCGCAGCTGCTCCAGTTTGGCGGTGCTGCGCCCGGCCAGGGCCCACCGGCAGCCCTTGGGGACATGCGCGGCCAGGTAGGCGGCGGTGAGGGCGCCGGTGAAACCGGTCGCTCCATAGAGGACGAGGTCATAGGCCCGTCCGGAGGTGTCCTGCCGTGGCATCGCGCATCCTCTCGACCGCCCACCGGCCCTGGAGTCCGGACCCGGTCCGTCGTCGCACCCGTCAATGTCCGCTCCTGGCGGCCCTCTTGGCCGTTCTGTGGGTGGTAGGGAGTCTGGCATGCAGCCTTGACAGGTCGTCTCACGGGGGCCACATTCACCGTTGGCGCGATGACGTAGGACATCCCATGTCTGGTTCCATCGACTGCTGGAGGAGGCCGGGCCGCTGTGACGACGCTCCCCACGGACAACCCTGAGCGGACGCGGAGATGGTGGCAGGAGGTCAGCCCGCCCCAGTGGAAGGCGATGTTCGCCGCCTGGATCGGCTATCTCCTCGACGGTTTCGACTTCGTTCTGATCACGCTGGTGCTGACCGAAATCGCCGCGGACTTCCACCTGGACACCGCCACTGCCGCCTCGCTGATCTCCGGCGCCTTCATCACCCGCTGGCTGGGCGGTGCCGTCCTGGGGGCGGTGGGCGACCGCCACGGGCGCAAGTCCGCCATGATCAGCAGCATCCTGCTCTACTCGCTCGGCACCTTCGCCTGCGGATTCGCCTGGGACTACACCAGCCTGTTCGTCGCCCGGCTGGTGATCGGCGTGGGCATGGCGGGGGAGTACAGCGCGAGCGCGACCTATGTACTGGAGAGCTGGCCCACCCGATGGCGCAACCGTGCCTCCGGATTCCTGATCTCCGGTTACACGGGCGGCACGGTTGTCGCGGCCGAGCTCTACAAGTGGGTGGTGCCGCACTGGGGCTGGCGCTGGATGTTCTGGATCGGCGTGCTGCCCGTCCTGGTCGCCCTCTGGGTGCGCCGGGCACTGCCGGAGGCCGGGGACTGGGAACGGGAGATCGGCGCCGACGCCACCCGTTCGGCAGAGGGGCGCCCGAACCCCTTCCGGCCGCTGTTCACCGGCCGGGTCCGCTCCGGGGCCAACGCGGCCCTGGCGGTGGCCGCCTCGGTGGCGCTGTTCTGCGTCTTCACACCCTTAGGCGCGGGGTACGTCCCCTGGCTGTCCGCCGTCGCGGCGCTGTGCCTGACCGCTTTCGCCGCCCAGCTCGGCGGCCGCCGCGGATGGCTGCTGTACGTCTCCCTGATGGCGACGGTCTTCTGCGCCTTCCTCTACAGCTGGCCGATCCAGGCGCTGCTGCCCACCTACCTCAAGACCGGCCTCGGCTACGCCCCCGGGCAGGTCACCGACGTGATGTTCTACGCGGGCTTCGGCACCATGGCGGGCTGCTGGCTGGCGGGCTACACCGGCGACCGGCTCGGTACCCGGCGCGCCTACGCGGGCACCCTGCTCGCCTCGCTTGTCTTCGTCTTCCCGGTTTTCGCGGTGCGGGACAGCCTGCCCGCGCTCGGCGTGCTGGTCTTCGTGCTGCTCGCGCTCAGCCAGGGCATCTCCGGCATCCTGCCGAAGTACCTCGCCGGCCACTTCCCGACCGCCGCCCGGGCCGCCTCCGTGGGCTTCGTCTACAACGTCGGCGCCCTGGGCGGGGCGGTGGCGCCCGTCCTCGGCGCCCATCTGGCCGAAGGCATGCCCCTGGGGCGGGCACTCGCCGTGCTCACCTTCGGGCTGACACTCGTGGTCATCCTCCTGGTGGGCGGCAACGTTCCCCAGCGGCTGGGGCGTCTGGTGGGCCGTCAGGCGCCCGGCGATCACCTGGTACCGGCGGCCGGGGGAGCGGGGACCCGGCCCGAAGCGGCGTGATCCCGGCGGCTGGGGAAGTCCGACGGGGCGGCGGCGAGTTGCAGGTCGGACAGGGCGTCACGGATCCCCCGGCCGGCCCTCCGCCGGGCGCTCCGCGGGCCGTTGTCAGTGGTCGCCGTTAGCGTGGAATGCGTGGGCCGGCCCGCGCGTCCGAGCGTGCGGCCGGGCGGCAGCGCAGGGCGGTGTCGCAGGGGAACGGACATGGAGGAGCGCATGGCGAAGGCGGCCGGGCCGGCAGCGGTGCGGGAGCGGGTGCGCGCGTTCGCGCTCGGGCTTCCCGGCGCCGTGGAGGAGTTTCCCTGGGGCGAGAGCGTCATCAAGGTCAACAAGAAGGTCTTCGTCTTCCTCGGCGTCGACGACGGCAGCCATCCGCTCGGGGTCACCCTGAAGCTCACGGCCCCGGAGGCGCACGCCCATGCGCTGACCTCGCCCGGCGCCCGTCCCGCGGGCTACGGCCTGGGCAAGTCCGGATGGGTGCAGGTCCCCCTGACGGAATCGGGCGCACCGCCGGCCGAGCTGCTCTGCGACTGGGCGGAGGAGTCCTATCGCGTCATAGCCCCCAAGAAGCTCATCGCCGAGCTCGACGGGGCATAGCGCACAGCGGCGGCAGACGCGCAAGGGCCTGTGGCGGCGATGGCAGTTGAGCCTCGTCGGCACGGGCCTTTTCCGTGGTCGCCACTTGGCAGGGGGGCTTGTGGAAAGTGGAACACGTTCTTAACATCACGAGTGTTACATCAGAAGTGTCACAGTGCGGAAAGGCATGGGGCGCGATGGCAGAGCCAGGCAACGGCCCGCTGAGCGGCGTCCGGGTCGTCGAACTCGCGGGCATCGGCCCCGGCCCCTTCGCGGCCATGCTGCTGGCCGACCTCGGCGCCGATGTCGTCCGCGTCGACCGGCCCGGCGGCGCGGGACTGGGCGTCGATCCGGCCTACGACATCACCAACCGCAACAAGCGCTCCGTGCTGGTGGACCTGAAGAGCCCCCAGGGGGTGGCGCAGGTGCTCGAACTGGTCGAGCGCGCCGATGTGCTGGTCGAGGGGTATCGCCCCGGTGTGGCCGAGCGGCTGGGGGTGGGTCCCGAGGAGTGCCTGGCACGCAACCCCCGGCTGGTCTACGGCCGGATGACCGGCTGGGGGCAGCAGGGCCCGCTCGCCGACACCGCCGGACACGACATCGGCTACATCGCCATCACCGGCGCGCTCGGCATGATCGGCCCGCCCGACGGCCCGCCCGCCGTCCCCGCCAACCTCGTCGGTGACTACGCCGGCGGCTCCCTCTACCTCGTCATCGGAGTCCTCGCCGCCCTCCAGCACGCCCGCGCCGAGGGCGGAAAGGGCCAGGTCGTGGATGCCGCCATCGTCGACGGCACGGCTCATCTGACGGCGATGATCCACGGCATGCTGGCGGCCGGCGGCTGGCAGGACCGGCGCGGTGCCAATCTGCTCGACGGCGGGACGCCGTTCTACGGGGCCTACGAGACCGCCGACGGCGGCTATATGGCGGTCGGCGCGCTGGAGAAGCGGTTCTACGGTGAGTTCATCCGGCTGCTGGGCATCGAGGAGGAGGCGCCCAGCCGCGACGACCTCGCCGCCTGGGGCGACCTGCGTACCGCCATCGCCGCCCGCTTCAAGACCCGTACCCGGGAGGAGTGGACGGCCGTCTTCCAGGAGTCCGACGCCTGCGTGGCGCCCGTGCTCTCCCTGCGCGAGGCCCCGCGGCATCCGCATCTCGCCGCCCGCGGCACCTTCGTCGAGCACGGCGGGATCACCCAGCCCGCCCCCGCGCCGCGCTTCTCGCGCACCCCCGGCGCGGTCCGCAGACCCCCCGCGCAGCCCGGCGCGGACACCGAGGAGATCGCCCGCGACTGGCAGGCCCCCGGCCTCCTCCCCCCGTCACCGGCTCCCGGCGCCCCGCCCGCCGCCGGCCCGAGCGCCGCCGAGCAGAAGGACACCGCCGGCTGATGGAACCCGCCCGCCCCCTCCGGCACGCGGCCCACCCCCGCCGGACCGCCGACGAAGCCGCCGCCATGGACGGACTGCAAGCCCTCCGGGCCCGAAGCGGCCGGACCGCACCCGTTCCGCAGTCCGAAGCCGCTCCACGGGCCCGCCGGTACGTCCGCGACCGGACCACGGGTCGCCGTATTACGGACGGGTCGCGGCCCCACGCCCGCCCCGCCGCGGTGGCGCCCGCCCCGTTGAGCCGACGCCCGCCGAGTTCACCGACCCCGTCAAGCACCGGCTCCGAGGAGGGCCCGCAGACATGACCGCGCAGATGAAGCGCCAGATCTTCACCGAGGACCACGAGGCCTTCCGCGAGATCGTGCGGACCTTCCTGGCCAAGGAAGTGACGCCCCATTACGAGCAGTGGGAGAAGGACGGCATCGTCAGCCGGGACGCCTGGCGGGCCGCCGGCAAGCAGGGGCTGCTGGGGCTGGCGGTGCCGGAGGAGTACGGCGGGGGCGGGCAGCAGGACTTCCGCTACAGCGCGGTGCTGGCCGAGGAGTTCACCCGGGCCGGCGCCGCCGGGCTCGCCGTGGGCCTGCACAACGACATCATCGGCCCCTATCTGACGACCCTCGCCACCGAGGAGCAGAAGCGCCGCTGGCTGCCCGGCTTCTGCAGCGGCGAGATCATCACCGCCATCGCCATGACGGAGCCCGGCGCCGGCTCCGACCTCCAGGGCATCCGCACCCACGCCGAGGACGCCGGCGACCACTGGGTCCTCAACGGTTCCAAGACCTTCATCTCCAACGGCATCCTCGCCGACCTGGTCATCGTCGTGGCCAGGACGACACCGGAGGGCGGGGCGCACGGACTGAGCCTGCTGGTCGTCGAGCGCGGAATGGCGGGCTTCGAGCGGGGCCGCAACCTCGACAAGATCGGCCAGAAGTCCCAGGACACCGCCGAGCTGTTCTTCCACGACGTACACGTCCCCAAGGAGAACCTGCTCGGTGAGCTGAACGGCGCCTTCGTCCATCTGATGACCCACCTCGCCCAGGAGCGGATGGGCATCGCGGTCGCCGGTATCGCCGGCGCCGAGTACCTGCTCGAGATCACCAGCAGCTATGTCAAGGAGCGCGAGGCGTTCGGGCGGCCGCTGGCCAAGCTCCAGCACATCCGCTTCGAGATAGCCGAGATGGCCACCGAATGCGCCGTCACCCGCGCGTTCCTCGACCGCTGCATCGCCGACCACGCAGCCGGGGAACTGAACGCGGTGCACGCCTCGATGGCCAAGTGGTGGGCCACCGAGCTGCACAAGCGGGTCGCCGACCGCTGTCTGCAACTCCACGGCGGCTACGGCTATATGGCGGAATACCGCGTGGCCAGGGCCTTTACCGACGGCCGTATCCAGACGATCTACGGAGGGACCACCGAGATCATGAAGGAGATCATCGGACGCTCCCTCCTCGACTGACCCGGACCGCCCCCGGTCCCCCCGCTGCCCCTCCTCCACCCTCATGCGAAAGGCTTCCTGACTTGAGTACCGAAGCGTACGCATACGACGCGATCCGCACCCCGCGCGGCCGCGGCAAGGCCAACGGCGCACTGCACGGCACCAAGCCGATCGACCTGGTCGTCGGCCTGATCCACGAGGTGCGCCGGCGCTTCCCCGGGCTCGACCCGGCGGCCGTCGACGACATCGTGCTCGGCGTCGTCGGACCGGTCGGCGACCAGGGCTCCGACATCGCCCGGATCGCGGCGATCGCCGCCGGGCTGCCGGACACCGTCGCCGGCGTCCAGGAGAACCGCTTCTGTGCCTCGGGCCTGGAGGCCGTCAACATGGCCGCCGCCAAGGTGCGTTCGGGCTGGGAAGACCTGGTCCTGGCGGGCGGCGTCGAATCCATGTCGCGGGTCCCGATGGCCTCGGACGGCGGCGCCTGGTTCGCCGACCCGATGACCAACTTCGACACCGGCTTCGTCCCGCAGGGCATCGGCGCCGACCTGATCGCCACCATCGAGGGCTACACCCGCCGGGATGTCGACGAATTCGCCGCGCTCTCCCAGGAGCGCGCCGCCGAGGCGTGGAAGGACGGCCGCTTCGACCGCTCCGTCGTCCCGGTGCGCGACCGCAACGGCCTCGTCGTCCTCGACCACGACGAGCACATGCGCCCCGGCACCACCGCCGACTCCCTGGCCGGCCTCAAGCCGTCCTTCGCCACCATCGGCGACGCCGGCGGCTTCGACGCGGTCGCCCTGCAGAAGTACCACTGGGTCGAAAAGATCGACCACGTCCACCACGCCGGCAACTCCTCCGGCATCGTGGACGGCGCGGCGCTGGTAGCCATCGGCTCCAAGGAGGTCGGTGAGCGCTACGGCCTGACCCCGCGGGCCCGCATCCTCTCCGCCGCGGTCTCCGGCTCCGAGCCCACGATCATGCTCACCGGCCCCGCGCCCGCCAGCCGCAAGGCCCTCGCCAAGGCCGGGCTGACCATCGACGACATCGACCTCGTCGAGATCAACGAGGCCTTCGCCGCCGTCGTGCTGCGCTTCGTCCGGGACATGGGCCTGAGCCTGGACAAGGTCAACGTCAACGGCGGCGCCATCGCCCTGGGCCACCCCCTCGGCGCCACCGGCGCAATGATCCTCGGCACCCTGATCGACGAGCTGGAGCGGCAGGACAAGCGCTACGGCCTGGCCACCCTCTGCGTCGGCGGCGGTATGGGCATCGCCACCGTCATCGAGCGCCTCTGACCGCCCGTCCCATCCCCCTTACGGAGAAGCCACAGTGAGCGAGTCCCCTGCGTCGTCGACCATCCGCTGGGAACAGGACGAGACCGGCATCGTCACCCTGGTCCTGGACGACCCCGACCAGTCCGCCAACACCATGAACAATGCCTTCAAGGCCTCCCTGACCGCGGTCGCCGACCGCCTGGAGGCCGAGAAGGACAGCGTCCGCGGCATCATCTTCACCTCCGCCAAGAAGACCTTCTTCGCCGGCGGCGACCTGCGCGACCTGATCGCCGTCACCCCCGAGAAGGCCGAGCAGGCATTCGAGGCGGGCAATGGCATCAAGCGCGATCTGCGGCGTATCGAAACCCTCGGCAAGCCCGTCGTCGCCGCGATCAACGGCGCGGCGCTGGGCGGCGGCTACGAGATCGCGCTCGCCTGCCACCACCGCATCGCGCTCGACACCCCCGGCACCAAGATCGGCCTGCCCGAGGTCACCCTCGGTCTGCTGCCGGCCGGCGGCGGCGTCACCCGTACGGTGCGGCTGCTCGGCATCGCCGACGCGCTGCTGAAGGTGCTGCTCCAGGGCACCCAGTACAACGCCACCCGCGCCAAGGACGCCGGTCTGATCCACGAGGTCGCGGCCACCCCCGAGGAGCTGCTCGCCAAGGCCCGCACCTTCATCGAGGAGCACCCCGAGTCCCAGCAGCCGTGGGACGTGAAGGGCTACCGCATCCCGGGCGGCACCCCGGCGCAGCCGAAGTTCGCCGCGAACCTCCCGGCGTTCCCCGCCAACCTCAAGAAGCAGCTCAACGGCGCCCCCTACCCCGCCCCGCGCAACATCCTCGCCGCGGCGGTGGAGGGCTCCCAGGTCGATTTCGAGACCGCGCAGACCATCGAGGCGCGCTACTTCGTCGAGCTGGTCACCGGCCAGATCTCCAAGAACATGATCCAGGCGTTCTTCTTCGACCTGCAGGCCGTCAACTCCGGCGCCAACCGCCCCAAGGACATCGAGCCCCGCAAGGTCGAGAAGGTCGCGGTGCTCGGCGCCGGAATGATGGGCGCGGGCATCGCCTACTCCTGCGCCAGGGCCGGGATGCAGGTGGTCCTCAAGGACGTCTCCCTGGAGGCGGCCCAGAAGGGCAAGGCGTACTCGGAGGGGCTGCTCGCCAAGGCGCTCTCCCGGGGCCGTACGACCGAGGAGAAGCGCGACGAGCTGCTGGCCCGCATCACGCCGACCGCCGAGCCGGCCGACCTCGCGGGCTGCGACGCCGTCATCGAGGCGGTCTTCGAGGACGTAGGCCTCAAGCACAAGGTCTTCAAGGAGATCCAGCACATCGTCGCGCCCGACGCGCTGCTGTGCTCCAACACCTCCACGCTGCCGATCACGACCCTGGCCGAGGGCGTCGAGCGCGACCAGGACTTCATCGGTCTGCACTTCTTCTCGCCGGTCGACAAGATGCCGCTGGTGGAGATCATCAAGGGCGAGCGGACCGGCGACGAGGCGCTGGCCCGCGCCTTCGACCTGGTCCGCCAGATCAAGAAGACCCCGATCGTCGTCAACGACTCCCGCGGCTTCTTCACCTCCCGCGTCATCGGCCACTTCATCAACGAAGGCGTGGCGATGATCGGCGAGGGCCTCGACCCGGTCTCCGTCGAGCAGGCCGCCGCCCAGGCCGGCTACCCGGCCAAGGTGCTGTCCCTGATGGACGAGCTGACCCTCACCCTCCCGCGCAAGATCCGCGAGGAGACCAAGCGGGCGGTCGAGGAGTCCGGCGGCACCTGGCAGCCGCATCCGGCCGACGCCGTCATCGACCGGATGGTCGACGAGTTCGGCCGGCCCGGCCGCAGCGGTGGGGCCGGCTTCTACGAGTACGGCGAGGACGGTAAGCGCACCGGTCTGTGGCCGGGGCTGCGCGAGCACTTCACCAAGAAGGACGCGGCCGTCCCGTTCCTCGACATGCAGGAGCGGATGCTCTTCTCCGAGGCGCTGGACACCGTCCGCTGCTTCGAGGAGGGCGTGCTCACCTCCGTCGCGGACGCCAATATCGGTTCCATCCTCGGCATCGGCTTCCCGGGCTGGACCGGCGGCGTGCTCCAGTACATCAACGGCTACCAGGGCGGCCCGGGGCGGGAGGAGCTCGTCGGTCTGCCCGGCTTCGTGACCCGCGCCCGTGAGCTTCAGGAGGCCTACGGAGACCGGTTCGCGCCGTCCGCGCTGCTGGTCGAAAAGGCCGAGAAGGGCGAGAAGTTCAGCGACTGACCGGGCAGGGGCGGGCCCCGGCGGCCCGCCCCTCACCCCTCGGAGGTGTGGTCCCCCTGGCCCCGGTCACCCTCCCTACCGAATGACTCCCGCAGCTCCTGTTTCATCGACCGCTGAAAGGCGGTCACCAGCGCCTGCACCACCATCGGCTGCATATGGGCCGAGAGCGACTTCATCCGCGCCATCTCGTCCTCCTCCGGTCCGCCGCCCCGGTTCGGCTCCCACACCTCGTCCTTGAAGAGCCGGCTCAGTTCCCGGGCCGCCGAGCGGGTGTGCTCGATGACGACGCTGCGTGCCGCGAGGATGGTCTCCAGGGAGATCGGGACGTCCAGCAGCCGGGTGCCCAGGTGCAGCAGCCCCGGGTCGACGCGGAAGACCCGGGGATCATCGGTCCGTACGAGCACACTCATGGCCGCCAGCCGGTCCAGATCCTCTTCGGTGAGCGCCCGGCCGACCCGCCGCTCCAGCTGGTCCCGGGTGGCGTCCTCGGCCTTGTCCGGGATCCAACTCGCCACCAGCGCCCGGTGGATGGCCAGATCCTGGGCGCTCAGATCGGGCGGCAGCTGCTCCAGATAGCGTTCGATCGCGGACAGCGTCAGGCCCTGGTGCTGGAGCTCCTCGATGAGGGCGAGCCGTGAGAGATGGTCCGGTCCGTAGCGGCCGACCCGGCGGGGCCCGATCTCCGGCGGTGGCAGCAGACCGCGCGTGCTGTAGAAGCGGATCGTGCGGACCGTGACGCCGGCGCGGGCGGCCAGTTCGTCGACCGTCAGGTCGGTGGCGGGCTCCATCATGTTCAACAGTATTGCTGTCTCACCACTCCTGTGAAACCTCCGGGACGCCGTTCACCCGTGCACGGCTCTTGCTGCGTCCGGTGCCCGTGCCCGACCCTTCTCGGTGGGGGCGCCGAGCGCCTTCACGGCGATGCCGGCCGGTGCGGGAGTCGCCCGGTTACGCCGATTGTGCGAATCGGAGCGGAACGAGCTGTTGCGAAGGAGAACGCAGCTCGCAACCGATCTGAACAGGTCAAGAAATCCTCCTTTCCGGCCGACGGCTGACGCCCGGAATCGGGTGAACTGACGCCCTCCTTGAAATTGATGTGCCAGGAAATTCACTACAAATACGGACAAATCTTGGATGGCCTATACACGATGTGATCTTGCCCACAGACGGGGGAGGGCTCTTCAGGGAAGGTGTGCCGTCGGCCGTCCACGCGATCTGCGGGACTTCTAGGCCATGGCTTCAGCGCCTGCCCGAAAGCGAGATACACCAGCAGTGAGCACAGAAACCGTCACCGAGACAGCCCACAGGTCACCTGACGGGGGGAGCGGCGCGCAGCAGGATGCGGGCGACGCGGGCTACAGCAAGGGCCTCAAGGGCCGGCACGTCAATATGATCGCCATCGGTGGGGCGATCGGTACCGGCCTCTTCCTGGGCGCGGGTGGCCGACTGCACTCCGCCGGCCCCGCCCTGGCCATCGCCTACGCGGTCTGCGGCCTCTTCGCCTTCTTCGTCGTACGGGCCCTGGGCGAGCTGGTGCTGCACCGCCCGTCGTCCGGTTCGTTCGTCTCCTACGCCCGGGAGTTCCTCGGGGAGAAGGGCGCGTACGTCGCCGGCTGGATGTACGTCGTCAACTGGTCGACGACCGGTATCGCCGACATCACCGCGATCGCGCTCTACACGCACTACTGGAGCCTGTTCACCGATATCCCGCAGTGGGTCATGGCGCTCATCGCGCTCGCGGTCGTGCTGACGGTGAACCTGATCTCGGTGAAGATCTTCGGTGAGCTGGAGTTCTGGTTCGCGATCATCAAGGTCGCGGCGCTGGTCGTCTTCATGTTCATCGGCATCTTCCTGCTGGCCACCCAGCACCCGGTCGGCGGCCACACACCCGGGCTGGATCTGCTCACCGACCACGGTGGAATCTTCCCGACCGGTCTGCTGCCCGTGGTGATCGTGCTCCAGGGTGTCGTCTTCGCCTACTCCGCGGTCGAGCTGGTCGGTGTGACCGCCGGTGAGACCGGTGAGCCGGAGAAGGTCGTGCCGAAGGCCGTCAACTCCATCATGTGGCGGGTCGGCGTCTTCTACGTCGGCTCGGTGGTCCTGCTGGCGATGCTGCTGCCGTGGAACAAGTACGTCGGCGGCGAGAGCCCCTTCGTCACGGTGCTGTCCAATGTCGGTGTGCCGGCAGCGGGCGACGTGATGAACCTCGTCGTGCTGACCGCGGCGATGTCCAGCCTGAACTCCGGCCTCTACTCGACCGGCCGCATCCTGCGCTCCATGTCGATGGCGGGCTCCGCGCCCAAGTTCGCCGGCCTGATGAACCGCAACCAGGTGCCGTACGGCGGCATCATGCTCACCTCCGCGGTGTGTGTGCTGGGCGTCGCGCTCAACTACGTCGTGCCGGGCGAGGCGTTCGAGATCGTGCTGAACATCGCGGCGCTGGGCATCATCAGCACCTGGTGCACGATCATGGTCTGCCACATGGTGTTCGTGCGCCGGTCGAAGGAGGGCGTGGTCGAGCGCCCGCGCTTCCGGCTCCCCGGTACGCCGGTCACCGACATCGCGACCATCGTCTTCCTGCTCGGTGTCATCGTCCTGATGTGGTTCGACGACGGCGTCGGCCGGCAGACCGTGATGCTGATCCCGGTCATCGCCGTGGCGCTGGTCGGCGGCTGGTTCGCGGTACGCGGCCGGGTGCGCCGGATCGCCGAGGAGCGCGAGCTGTCGAAGTAGTCACGCACTGATCGCCTGCGTCATCGAGGGCGGTCGCGGAGGCCGGAAGGCATCCGCGACCGCCCTTTCGCATGGGCGCGCTTCCGGCGTCCGCGGCGGCGTCCTGGGTCCGGCCCGACGGCCGCGGACGATTGTCAGTGGGTGCCTCTACCGTGGATGCATGACTGAGAAGACGGGGATCTCATACGTCAAGGGGGACGCCACCGCGCCGCAGGGCACGGGCGTCAAGGTGATCACGCATATCTGTAACGACCTGGGCGGCTGGGGCAAGGGCTTCGTGCTCGCGCTCTCCCGGCGCTGGCCGGAGCCGGAGGCCGCCTACCGACGGTGGCACCGCGAGCGTGCGCGGAACGACTTCGGGCTGGCAGCCGCGCAGTTCGTCCGGGTCGGCGACCGCCTGTGGGTGGCCAATGTCGTCGGACAGCGGGGCATGCGTACGGGCAGCAAGGGCGCCCCGGTGCGGTACGAGGCGATCGACGCCGGGCTCGGCCGGGTCGCGGCCATGGCCCAGACGCTGGGGGCATCCGTCCATATGCCGCGCATCGGCTGCGGGCTGGCGGGCGGGAAGTGGTCCCGGGTGGAGCCGCTGATAGCCGAGCGGCTCACCCGGCGCGGCATACCGGTGACGGTCTACGACCGCTGATCTTGCCCCCACCCGCCCGCTGTTCAGCCGCCGAGCAGTGGAGAGTGCGCGGATGACCACCGCCACAAGGGCCAGGGGTGTATCTGGGTACACCCCTGCCAGGTATCCAGGGGCAATGGCGGCGGACCCGCCGGGCGGCATCGTCGATGCCATGCAAAGCAAATCTGTCGACATCAGGGCGATGGTCCTGTTCCTCGCCGCTGCCTTTCCGGCGGCCGGAGCGCTGGGCGCGCTCCAGCCCGCGACCCGGATACCCGGTGAAGTCATCCAGCTGACGCAGTTCGGGCCCGCACTCGGGGTGGGGCTCGCCGCGCTCCTGTGGCCGGGGCGGGTACGGGAACTGCTCGCCGGCCCCGTGCCGGGCCGCAGCGGCAAGGTGCTGCTGCTCGTCACGGCGCCGCTGATCATCGCAGTGAGCGTTGGTGCGTACGCGGCGCTCACCGGGGACGCGCGCTTCACGTGGCCGGGTGCCCCGTTCCTGTTGATCGCCGTGGCGCAGCTGATCGGCGCGTGCGGTGAGGAGATCGGATGGCGCTGCTTTCTCCAGCCGCTGCTGCGCACGCGCTTCGGCCCGCTTGCGGCATCGGCCGCAGTGGGTGTGGTGTGGGGCGTCTGGCACGTCCAGGTTTTTGCCCAACACCCCGTGTACGCAGGGGCGTTCATGGTGGCGGCGGTGTCCATGTCGGTCGTGATGGGGTGGGCCCTTGAAGGGGTGCGGGCGGCCGGACTGCCGCTCGCAGCGGGCTTTCATGCTCTGATCAACCTCGGCATGCTGCTGTTCATGGATGAGGAGTCCGGCGCGGTGCTCCCCATGGTGTTGTTCGGCGCCTCGTGCCTGGCAGCGGCGGGACTGTGGACGTGGACGAGCGTCGGCAGGCCGCGGACGGCGGGGGCGCCACCGGCTAGGATCCCTCCGGTCATGGACGATGTTCGATAAGCCACGGGCGATCGGCTGCCGCGCCGGTGTCGCCCTCGGGCGGTGCCAGCTGGTGAGCCTGCATGCCCTCGCGGCGTCGGCGGCGGGCTCGCTGGTGGTCCTCGCCCTGCTGCTGGTCCCCGTCGGCGTGGGCTTCCGGCTGCTGCCGCCCGCCGCGCGGGCCCTGCGCGCACTGTCCGATCGTTCCCGTTCACGAGCCGACCGGTGGACGGGCGTCCGTATCGGTCCACCGGGACCTCTCCCGGTGGACCGTGCCCGCAGCGCCCGCCAGAAGTCGGGCGCGATCATCGCCGACGAGGGGTTCTGGCGCGACCTGGGGTGGGCCTGGCTGGAGCCGGTGGCCGGCGGGCTCCTCGTCGCCGTTCCTCTCGCCCTGGTCGAGTACGGGGCGTTCGGCGCGCTGGTGCAGCCGTTCATCTGGCGGCTCATCGACGACGGCAACTGGTACGCGTTCATCCCGGTGCACAGCACCGCGACCATGTGTGCCGCGCTGTTGCTGGGCCTCGCATTCGTGGCCGCCGGACTGCTGGCCGCACCCGCCACGCTCCGGCTGCACACCCGGATGAGCCGGCCGCTGCTCTCCGCGCCGCGCCGCATCGAGCTCGCCCGGCGGGTCGAGCGGCTCACCGACACCCGTATCAGGGCCCTGGATGCTCAGGCTGCCGAACTGCGGCGCATAGAACGGAATCTCCACGACGGGGCGCAGGCCCGGCTGGTCGCCCTGGGCATGACGCTGGACCGTGCCACCCGCCTCCTGGAGACGGACCCGGCGGCGGCTCGCGAGCTCCTGCTGGACGTCCGTCGAACGTCCGAGGGGGCCTTGCAGGACCTGCGCGAACTGGTGCACGGCATCCACCCGCCGGTCCTCGCCGACCGGGGCCTGGGTGACGCCGTCCGGTCCCTGGCACTCGACAGCTTCCTCGATGTCCATGTCGAGACCCAGCTGCCGGACCGGCTCCCGGCGCCGGTCGAGTCCGCCACCTACTTCGCGGTGAGCGAGACGCTGGCGAACGCGGCGAAGCACTCCGGGGCCCGCCAGGTCGGCATCGCCTTGACCTACGCGAACGGCCTGCTGCGCGCAACCGTCACCGACGACGGTCACGGCGGCGCCGACCCCTCACGTGGTACCGGACTGGCCGGTGTGCGCCAGCGATTGGATACCTTTGACGGCACCCTTGAGCTGCACAGTCCGCAGGGCGGACCCACCACCGTGACGATGGAGATTCCGTGCGCGTTGTCCTCGCCGAAGACCTCTTCCTCCTGAGAGACGGGCTGACACGCACACTCCAGGAACACGGCTGCGAGGTTGTCGCGGTGGACAACGGCCCGTCCCTGCTCCGCGCGCTGCTCGACGACGGGGACCTGGCACCGGATGTCGCCGTGGTCGACGTGCGGCTGCCGCCGACCTTCACCGACGAGGGCCTTCAGGCCGCACTCGAAGCCCGTCGCCGGCGGCCCGCACTGCCCGTCCTCATACTCTCCCAGTACGTCGAGCAGTTGTACGCGCATGAGCTGCTGGCCGGTGGCGAGGGCGCCGTCGGATATCTGCTCAAGGACCGGGTGACCCACACCGAGCAGTTCATCGACGCGGTCCGCCGCGTGGCTGCCGGCGGCACAGTGATGGACCCTCAGGTCATCTCCAGACTGCTGTTGCGCAGTGATGCCCGAGGCACAACAGGCAGCCTGACACAGCGCGAGCGGGACGTCCTCGAGTTGATGGCCGAGGGCAGGTCCAACGCCGCTATCGCCGCCGGGCTGCACATCAGCGAGAGCGCTGTCGCCAAGCACACCGCGAGCATTTTCACCAAGCTCCGGATCAGTCCGTCGGCGGATGACAACCGCAGGGTGCTCGCCGTCCTGGCCTATCTCAAGCGCTGAGCCGCTCCGGCGCGGAGCTCGGCGGGCTCTGGTCGGCGGTCCCTGGCGGGCACATTCACCGGACCGCGGGCCGAGCCGCAGAAGGAACACGAGGCGTTGCCGCACCACGCGCGGCCGCTGCCGGCCCGTGCCGCCGCACGTCAACCAGGGACGGCGGCGTCGCGGGCCGTGTGGACGGCGGCCAGGGCGGTGACCGTGCTCTGGGTCCAGGACATCAGCGTCCGTTCGCGGTCCGACGGGTCGTCGCAGGCCGGGCGGCCGAACGCGCCGCACGCATCCTGCTGGGCGAGCAGGAAGGAGAGAGCGTCGCGGGTGATGCGGTGCTGCGCCGGCCCGGTGCGAGCCGAGTCCCGGACGAAGCCGGCGATATGCCCCAGGTGGTAGTTCTTCCAGGCACCGGGCAGGTCGGCGACGGCCGTCTCGGGCGTCAGGGACGGTGCGGCGACTCCGTCGGTCAGCGCGGCCGCACGCTGTGCGGGGAGCAGGCCCAGGCCGACGAGGCGTTGGACGTTGGCCACCGCCTGCGGCGGCACCCGGTCCAGGAGTTCCACGGCGGCGACGGTGGACTTGAGGAACAGGTCGAGGGAAGCGCAGGTGATCCCGTGAGCCCGCAGACCGGACGCGAACTCACCGACGACCTCCATCCCGTTCCGCTGCCAGATGTCCGCGTCGGCGTCCGCGAGACGTGCGGCGAAGTCGAGGAGCAGCGGGCGGGCCAGTTCGGGTTCGCCGAGGGCTTCGGCCGCGTGCGCGACGGCCGCCGCAGCGGGGAGGCAGGTCTCCGGGGTGTGGTGCAGGCTCGTGTCCGCCAGCCACTGCACCGCCCGCCGTAGCGGCTGCTCCACGGAGGGGCGGGGCTTCGGCGCGGGCGGACGGGGACGCCGCACCACCCGGGGGCTGCGGTCCAGGAGTGCTGCCAGGGCCGCGACGATGGTGGTGTGGTAGCCGGTGGCCCAGTGCCGGTAGGCGTCGTCGCCGTCGGCGAGGCCCGGGTGGACCACCCCCGGCGGCCCGTTGACCCGGCCGTCGGCCTCCTGCGTCGCGCTGAGGAACTCCCAGGCCCGGCGCGCCTCCCCGGAGTCCCGCACCCCGAGGCACAACAGACAGCAGAGGAGTTCCCCCACCAGGTCGGCGTTCTCCTGGCCGAGGGTGAGCACGAGGAGCGCTTCGAGCAGCTCCACCGCCGCGCCCGGATCGAATCCCTGCGGCCAACGGGGCTCGCGGAGACCGAAATCCGTGGCGTAGAAGAGCGTGTGGGTGAGGGCGTAGATATCGCGATCGGTGAGCTTGAGGACGTTCGGTCCGTTGCAGAGCAGGGTGAACGGCAGGACCTCGTCCACTGCGGGCAGCGCGTGCGGAACCCCGCACAGCTCCAGGGTGTGCAGCAGATCGAGCTGCCGGTAGGGAATCCGCTCGAAGACCGCCGCATAGCCGCCGGCCGCGGCCTGCGTGATCAGTTGCCGGAACTCCGGGTCCTCGCGTCCGCAGAGCCGGAGCGCCGCATAGGTGCCCGCGTACAGCAGGAGGGCGGCTTCGTCCCGGGCGACCAGTTCCCGGTAGGAGGGGCGGGCCGCGATCTGCTCGACCTGATCGAGGAGGGCGGCGTAGTCGCCGTCGAGTGGTTCCGGGTCGAGGCGTGCCCGCAGTCCCACGAGGAAGGCGGTTTCGATGAGGGCCTTACGGGCGAACAGCACCCGGCCCGTGGCCACTTCGGCCGGGTCGATCAGGTGGCGGCGCGCAGCGAGCCAGGCGACCGCCCGGGTCTCCACCGCGCGCCTTTGTGACGATCCGTCACCGGGCTGCGTCGTGTTCACGGAAATGCCTCCCGGCGATCGGCGTGGTCGATGGCTCAGTTGCCCGCGGTGGAGTCGTCGTCCGCGACCTGGTTGGCGACCACGAGTACGTACCGCTCCCAGGCGAGTACGTAGCCGGCCACATCGTCGAGTTGGCTGACCTGGTCGACGACTTGCTGGAGCGGAACGGACAGGTCGACGAGTCCGCTGGTCCTCAGGAAGTCGAGTGCCTTACGGGCATCAACCGGCGGGGGACAGGGCGGGGGACAGGTCATGAGTTGCTCCTTTCGGGTGGTTCGGATGAACATTGCGAGTGTCGCGTTCCGTATCCCCCATGTCACTAACTGTTTCTAGTGGGAAAAGTGGGGATTTGAGCGCCCCAGCTCAGCGGATTGCCCGACGGGGAAACCACTCGTGAAGGTGAAAATTGGCCATGGGATCAAGGTGATTTAGGTGGGGCGATGGCGCACGGCCGGGTGTCGAGTGACGGCGTACACTTCGCGGCTCGCCCGGCGGGCCAGGTCCGGGGCGCCGTCGCGAGGGGTGCGGCAGGGGCGCGTGGGGCGGCCGACGGGTCAGTCGGCCGGCCGAGCCAACTGGCCCGTTTTCGATGCCCGTTCGCGCGGTGACGGAACTCCGCCGGCTGGTGCGTCCCGCTGTGCCTGCCTGCGTCCAGCTGCACCCGTCCGCGTTCAACTCGCGGGTCAGGGTGGCCGTGTTCGATATTCTCCTGGCTGAGTAGGGCCAGGTCGCAGAGGTGTTGACGGGTGGCTCCGCCGCACTGTGGGGCACCGTGGGCTGCGTCCCGGCGTGCCGGGCGCGTACGGGGCGCGTCCCGGGCGCCTGCCGGGTGCGCGGTGGCGTCGCGTGGAGCGGGGCCCGCGTCCGCCGGTCGCGGAGCGTCACCGTATGATGATTAATACCATGAATGCGGTAAAAAATGACCCGAAGCCCCCACCGGTCGGAGGTGTGCTCTGGTCGCTGGCCGGGGACATCCGTATGCTGCTGACCCTGCCGCCCGCGCTGGCCATGCAGGTCGCGCACCCGGCGGTGGGTGCCGGCGTCGACGACCACTCCGTTTTCCGTACGGACCCCTGGGGGCGCGGCGAGCGGTCGCTGGCCTCACTACAGCTGTGGGTGTACGGCGGGGAGGCCGCGGCCGCGGAAGGGCGCCGGCTGCGCGCGCTGCACAAGACCATCCAGGGGACCGACGCACACGGCCGCGCCTACCACGCGCTGACCCCCGCCTACTACGCCTGGGTGCATGCCACGGGCTACCCCGTCTTCCGGCATGCGCAGCAGTATCTCGGCCGCCCCTTCACCGAGGCGCAGGAGCGGCAGCTGTACGCGGAGTGGCTCCAGGTCGGCCGGATTCTGGGCATCCATGACCGCGATATGCCGCAGACCATCGAGGAGTTCTGGCCTTACTACCGCAAGGTCCTCGAGAACGAGCTCGAAGAGACCGTCGTGGTCAAGGAGTTGCTGGAGACCGATCCGCCGTTGCCGGTTCCCGACCGCGGGCCGCGGTGGCTGCGGCTGCTGCTGCGACTGTCCTGGCCGTGGCTGCGCCCGCGGTTCGCCCGCGTCCGGCGCTTCGTCACGATCGGACTGATGCCGCCGGACGCCCGGCAGGCCATCGGGCTGGAGTGGACGGACGCCCAGGAGCGCAAGCTGCGCCGGCTCGGGCGGGTCGTGCGCGCCGTGGTGCCGGTGCTGCCCGAGCGGCTGCGGTTCATGCCGACCGCGCGGCGGGCCCGGCAGGCGGCCCGGTCGTCAGGAGCCGGCGGTACGCACATCGCCCCGCGCGCATAACGGCCCGGCGCGCGCAGGGCGATGCGGGGCACACGGGCAGACCCGGCGCGCGCACGGAGCCGGGCGATCCCCGCCCGGCTCCGTCTCGTCCAGCGCCCGTCCCCTGTCTCAGCGCCCGTGCGCCGGCTCAGCGTCCGTTTTGCCCGCTCAGTGCCCGTGTACCTCGCGTGTGGCCGCGATCTGCTTCCACGACTTGGGCTGGGCGACCGGGCCGTGCTGCGCGCCGAGGGCCCGCTTGGCGGTGCCCGCCGTCGGCTTGGACGGCTGGAAGAGCCAGGTGTCGAAGAAGCCGGCCAGCTTCTTGCCGGTCTTCTTCTCGGCGAACGCCACGAAGTCGGCGACCGAGGCGTTGCCGTACCTGTTCTCCGTCGGCCAGGTCTTGAGGAGGTCGAAGAACGCCTTGTCGCCGACCTTGTTGCGGAGCGCCTGGAGGGTCAGCGCACCGCGGTCGTAGACCGCGCCGTCGAACTGGTTCTCCGCGCCCGGGTTGCCCGGCTTGACCGTCCAGAACGGGTCATCGGCCGGGTGCTGGGCGTAGACGTAGTCCGCCAGCTCCTGAGCGGTGCCCTCGCCCTCCTTCTCCGACCACAGCCACTGGCTGTAGGCGGCGAAGCCCTCGTTGATCCAGATGTCCTTCCAGTCCTTCAGCGAGACGCTGTCGCCGTACCACTGGTGCGCCAGCTCGTGGACCACGACGGACACATTGGCGCCGCGGTCGAAGGCCTTCTTGCCGTAGAACGGGCGGGTCTGGGTCTCCAGCGCGTACCCGGCCGGGACGTTGGGGACGTAGCCGCCGACCGCGTTGAAGGGGTAGGGGCCGAAGACGGTCTCCAGCCATTCGACGGCCTCGCTGGTGCGCTCGATGCTCGCCTTCGCCGCGCCCTCGTTCGCGCCGAGATCCTTGCTGACGGCGTTCAGCACCGGCAGGCCGTTCGCCGTCTTGTCGGTGGTGATGTCGAACTTGCCGACGGCCAGCGTCGTCAGATACGTCGCCTGCGGCTTGTCCGAGCGCCAGTTGTAGCGCGTCCAGCCCAGCTTGGAGGACTGCGAGGCCAGTACGCCGTTGCTCAGCGCCTGGGTGCCGTCCGGGACCGCCACCGAGACGTCGTACGTCGCCTTGTCGGTGGGGTGGTCATTGCTCGGGAACCACCACACGGCGGCGTCCGGCTCCTGGGCGATCACACCGCCGTCGGGGGTGCGGGCCCAGGCGCTGTAGTTGTCTATCTTCAGCTCGGAGGGCTTGCCCGCGTAGCGCACCACGACGCTGATCTGCTTGCCCTTCTCCAGCGGTGCGGCCGGAGTGACCTCCAGCTCGTGCTTGCCGGAGGTGGCGAAGGAGGCCTTCTTGCCGTTGACCCGGATCTCACTGACCTTGAGGCCGAAGTCCAGGTTGAAGCGGGAGAGGTCCTGGGTGGTGGTGGCCAGCAGTGTGGCCGTGCC
Source organism: Streptomyces sp. NPDC058773 (assembly GCF_042746015.1). NCBI lineage: Bacteria > Bacillati > Actinomycetota > Actinomycetes > Kitasatosporales > Streptomycetaceae > Streptomyces > Streptomyces sp. NPDC058773. Next base: position 277,364 of record NZ_JBHYPE010000001.1, on the reverse strand, counting down.
CTCCAGCAGGTCCGTCCTGGGCTGGTACCTGAGTCGCAGATCGTAGTGGGAAACGTCGTATCCGCCGTTTCCGCTCTCGGGGTAGTAGCTGTCGCCCACACCCGGAGCGCCCGGTGTGAAGTCGGCCGCGGAGGCCGGAATCGCCAGCAGCAGGCTGAGTGCGGCGGCGCCCGGGACGAGGAGTCTGTGACGCACGAGTCCTCCAACTCGTAGGGGGGATGGCTCTGTTCAGACCCTATGTACTGCGCCCGGTCGGCGTCATGTACATGGCTCGATCTGACACATGACCGACATGAACCACCATCCGTCACTCGGGTCCGAGCCGGACGTGGCGGCGCGCACACGCCAGGGGCATCCGGGCCACCCGCGCGGCGCAAAAGCGACTCATGGACCTGTTTTCGGACCGGCGCGGGCCCGACGTGCCCGGACACGCCCTTACGCAGGGGAGTTGGGCCGCGCTACCGTCCGCCCGTGACGAATCCTGCGCGGATCCCCCGCATCCCCTTCACAACGCTCGTGATGGCAGCCGTCGCCGCGCTGCTGTCCGGCCTGACCCTGCCGGTCACCGCGCAGGCGGCGCCCGGCGAGAGCAGACCCGTCTACTCCTACGACCGCGCGATACGCGAAACGGTCTGGGTGGACACCCGGCTGGACGGCGACGGCGACGGGCGGACCGACCGTGTCGCCGCCGACATCGTGCGGCCCGCCGAACCCGCCCGACAGGGCCGGCGCATCCCCGTGATCATGGACGCCAGTCCGTACTACTCGTGCTGCGGGCGCGGCAACGAGAGCCAGAAGAAGACCTACGACGACCGGGGCCGTCCGGTCGGCTTCCCGCTCTTCTACGACAACTACTTCGTGCCGCGCGGCTATGCGACGGTCCTGGTCGACCTCGCGGGCACCAACCGCTCGGACGGCTGCGTCGATGTCGGCGGCCGCTCCGACATCCGGTCGGCCAAGGCCGTCGTCGACTGGCTCGGCGGCAGAGGCCGCGCCTACACCGCGCGTACGGGAGGCGCACCCGTCACGGCCGGCTGGGCCAACGGCAGCACCGGCATGATCGGCAAGAGCTGGGACGCCACCATCGCCAACGGTGTCGCGGCCACCGGCGTCAAGGGGCTGAAGACCATCGTCCCGATCGCCGGCATCTCCTCCTGGTACGACTACTACTTCGCCAAGGGCGCCCCGCTCTACGACTCGGGCCCCGACTCCCTCGCCGATGCCGTCGACAGCCCCGAGGCGCGCAAGCGCTGCGCCGCCGTGCAGAAGAAACTCGCCGACGGCGCGCCCCGCAGCGGCGACTGGACCGGCCTGTGGACCGAACGCGACTACGTCCACGACGCGGGCAAGGTCCGGGCCAGCGTCCTCATGGTGCACGGCCTGCAGGACCTCAACGTCCGGACCCGGCATGCCGGACAGTGGTGGGACGCGCTCGCCCGGCACGGCGTCGAGCGCAAGATCTGGCTGTCGACGACCGGGCATGTGGACCCCTTCGACTACCGGCGGGGCGCCTGGGTCAAGACCCTGCACCACTGGTTCGACCACTATTTGCTGGGCTACGACAACGGCATCGAGCGCACGCCGATGGCCGATATCGAGCGGTCACCCGGCAAGTGGACCACCGACCCCAGGTGGCCGGCTCCCGGGACCGTGCCCACCACGCTGCGGCCGCGCGGCGGCACCGCGCCCGGCGTCGGCCTGCTGGGAACCCGTAAGGCACCGCACGGAGCGACCGAGACCTTCACCGACGACCCGAAGCTGAGCGAGGCCGACTGGGCGGCCGCTGTCGATTCCCCGACGGCAGCCAAGGCCGGGTTCCGCACCGGGCCGCTGCGCGCGCCGCTGCGGCTCTCCGGCTCCGGCACGGTGACCGTGACCGTCACCCCGAGCACCTCGACCGCCCATGTCTCCGCCGTCCTGGCCGACCTCGGACCCGCCACCATCCGCGACTACGCGGCCGAGGGCGAGGGCATCACCACCCTCGGCCGGCGCACCTGCTGGGGCGCCGGAACGACCGGTGACACCGGCTGCTTCAAGGAGACCGCCGCCGACAGCCGGAAGGTCGCGCACACCGTCTTCAGCCGCGGCTGGGCCGACCTCGGCAACTACGCCGACCCGCACAAGGGCCGCCCGCTCACCCCCGGCAAGCCCTACACGCTCACCCTGGACCTGGCCGCGAGCGATCACGTCGTGCCCGCCGGGCACCGGCTCGCGCTGATCGTGGCCGGCACCGACGCCGGTCTGATCGACCCGCCCGCGTCCACCCCGAAGCTCACCCTCGACCTGTCCCGCACCTCCGCCGCACTGCCGCTGACCGGCGGCGCACCGGCCTTCGCACGGGCCACCGCGGGCACACCGGGGCACCCGGACACCGCGGCACCACTGGACGGCATCGCCCCGCCGCGCTCGATCAGCCGGCTGCCGGCCACCGGATGACCACCGGGGCCGCCCCGCCGCGGGCGGCCCCACCGGCCCGGACCCGGTCCCCGTCCCACCCCCACCGCTCATCCAAGGGAGGCTCCCCCTCGTGCTACTCCGCTCCCGCCGCCTCGCCGCGGGGCCGCTGGCCATCGGGCTGACGGCCACCCTCGGCGCGACCCCGCCGGCCGCCGCGACCACAACCCCCACGCCCCGTACGGGATTCGAGATCAGCCATGGCGCCCGCTGGACCGGCCAGGACGAGGAACAGGCCTTCCTCGCGGCCGTCGACCGGGGCTCGGTGCGCGTACGGATCGACCGGATCGGCACCACCGCACAGGGCCGCCCGCTCCAGCTCGTCCGGATCGGCGCCCCCGCCCCCGCAGGCCCGGCACAGATCCGCCGCGGCAACTCCGTCCTGCTGATCTGCTCCCAGCACGGTGACGAGCCCTCCGGCCGCGAGGCCTGTCTGACCACCGTCCGCGACCTCGCCTACGCCGAGGACGCGGCCACCCGGCGCTTCCTGGCACACACCAGCGTGCTGGTCGTACCCACCGCCAACCCAGACGGCCGGGCCGCGGACACCCGTGGCAACGCCGACGGTACGGACATCAACCGCGACCACATCGCCCTGCACACCCCCGAAGGCCGCGCCATGGCCACGGTCCTTCGCGACTACCGCCCCGACACCGTCTACGACCTGCACGAGTACGGCCCCACGGTCCCGTACTACATGAAGGACGTGCTGTCGCTGTGGCCGCGCAACCTCAACACCGCGGACGGGGTGCACCGCGAAGCGGCCGCGCTCTCCCAGGACTTCGTGCGGCCCGCCGTCCAGCGGGCGGGCTACTCCACCGGCGTCTACGGCATCTGGACCGACCCGGAGACCGGCGATCCCGTCCAGCAGGTCGCGGGCGACGGCCAGGAGCGGATCCTGCGCAACACCGCGGGCATCAAGGGCTCGATCGGACTGCTCGTCGAGACCCGGGTCGATGCGCTCACCGAGGCCGAGAAGGCCGACCCCGCGCTCAACAACCGGCGCCGGGTGGACTCGCACCTGGCGGCTCTGCACGGCGCGTTCACCTTCATCGGCCGGCACCGGTCCCGGATCGAGGCGGCCACCACCGCCGCCCGGCTCGCGGGCTACGCCGATCGCGGCCCGGTCTTTCTCGGCGGCGCGGATAACGAACCGGCCACCGAGGAGCAGATCCTGTCCCGTCCACCTTGCGCCTACCACCTCGAAGAGGGACAGTTTGCGCAGGTCAGGGAAGAACTGGTGAGGCACGGAGTGGTGTGGCGCCGGGACCGTGACGGCGTTGTCGTGCCGCTGCGCCAACCGCTGCGGAAGCTCATTCCGCTGCTGTTGGACCGGAGGGCCGGTTATCACCTTACGGTCGCGACGCCCCTCAACGTCTGCCGTCGTGTGGTAGGGGGTAACGGGTAAGGAAAATATGGCCCATTGAAAGGTTGACACGTGTCGGACACAGTCAGAGAAGCCGGAGACGGGGGTGGCTCGCCGTCCGTGACGGACCTCCCGGAAGACCCGCAGCAGCACGGGCCCCCACAGACCGACCGAGTGGTCTTCGGGGTGACCTCCTTGCTCACCCTGGCCTTCATCGCCTGGGGCGCGTCCTCCACCGAATCCCTCAAGAACGCGTCGACCTCGATGCTGCACTGGGTGATCGACAACGGCGGCTGGGCATTCGTCCTCTCCGCCTCCGGATTTGTGATCTTTGCGATCTGGCTGGCCGTGAGCAAGTACGGCCGGATCACCCTGGGCAAGGAGGGCGAGGAGCCCGAATTCCGCACCGTGTCATGGATCGCGATGATGTTCAGCGCGGGCATGGGCATCGGTTTGATGTTCTACGGCGTCAGTGAGCCGCTGGGACACTTCAGCACACCACCGCCGGGCACCGATCCGAAGGACGCCGCCCAGGCGATGGACACGGCGATGGCCACCACGATGTTCCACTGGACGCTGCACCCCTGGGCGATCTACGCGGTCGTGGGTCTCGCCATTGCTTACAGCTGCTTCCGGCGGGGGAGGCGGCAGACGATAAGCGCGGTGTTCACGCCACTGATCGGTACCCGGCGGGCGAACGGCTGGGGCGGCCGGCTGATCGACATCCTGGCCATCTTCGCCACCCTCTTCGGCTCGGCGGCCTCGCTGGGACTCGGTGCGCTGCAGATCGGCAGCGGCATCAAGGTGCTCGGCTGGATGGACAGCGTCAGCACCACTCTGCTGGTCGGCGTGATCACCGTCCTGACCATCGCCTTCATCCTGTCCGCGGTCTCCGGGATCGCCAAGGGCGTCCAGATGCTGTCCAACATCAACATGGTGCTGGCGGTGATCCTGGCGGTCTTCGTGTTCGTGGTCGGACCGACCATCCTCATTCTCAACCTGGTGCCGACCTCTCTCGGTTCGTTCATCGGCGAACTGCCGCAGCTCGCGGGCCGTACGGAGGCCAGCAGCGGCGATGACGTGGGTGGCTGGCTGCGCAGCTGGACGGTCTTCTACTGGGCGTGGTGGATCTCCTGGACGCCCTTCGTGGGCATGTTCATCGCCCGGATCAGCCGGGGCCGGACGATCCGCCAGTTCATCGGCGGGGTCATCCTCGTCCCGAGCGTGGTCAGCCTGGCGTGGTTCGCGGTGTTCGGCGGCTCGGCGATGAAGCTCCAGGCGTCCAAGCAGCTCAGCGGGTCGAGCACTCCGGAGGGCCAGCTCTTCGACGTGCTGCACCAGTACCCGCTCGCCACGGTCATGAGCATTCTGGTCATGATCCTGGTCGGCATCTTCTTCGTGTCGGGTGCCGATGCGGCATCGATCGTCATGGGCACCCTGTCGCAGAAGGGGACCTTCGAGCCGACCCGGCTCGTGGTGATCTTCTGGGGTGTGGTGACCGGCGCGGTCGCCGCGATCATGCTGCTGATCGGCGGTGGTTCGGGCGATGCCCTGACCGGCCTGCAGAACCTGACGATTCTGGTCGCGGTGCCGTTCATGGTCGTGATGATCGCCATGTGCTGGGCGCTGATGCGCGATCTGCGGAGCGACCCGCTGATCGTGCGCGGCCAGAAGGCCGAGGAAGCCGTCGAGTTGGCCGTGATCGCGGGCCACGAGCAGTACGACGGGGACTTCGAGTTCCAGATCGCCCCGGGTGGCAACGGCAACGGCAATGGCAACGGGGACGATGACAGCCCCGCTGCCGACGAGGACAGCGCCGCCGGAGTCAAGAGCGGCGGTTAGCCGTCTCCGTGCGATGACGAAGGGGCCTGCCCGCGAACGTGAGTTGCGGGCAGGCCCCCTGTCGCTCCCGCGGTTACTTCTTGAAGCCGTAGTCCATCAGCTTCTTGGCGTCAGCGGTGCGGGCCTCCACCGAGGAAGAGGCGAGAACCGTGCCGATGACCGTCTTGCCGCCCCGGGTGGCGGCGAAGACCAGGCAGTACTTGGCCTCGGGGCCGGAGCCCGTCTTGACGCCGAGGGTGCCCGAGTAGCTGCCGAGCAGCGCATTGGTGTTGGTCCACGACATGTAGCGGTAGCCACCGCTCTTCGTCGTGACCTTCTGCTTGGTCGACTTCGTCTTCACGACCGAACGGAACGTGGAGTACTTCATCGCGTTCGACGCGAGCTTGGTCAGGTCGCGCGGAGTCGAGTAGTTCGCGCCCTTCCCGATGCCGTCGAACGAGTCGAAGTGCGTGTTCGTCATGCCGAGCGACTTGGCCGTGGAGTTCATCTTGCCGATGAACGACTTGACCCGGGCGTCCCGGGTGGAGCCGCTGCCGAACTTGTCGGCCAGCGCGTACGCCGCGTCGCAACCGGACGGGAGCATCAGCCCGTACAGCAGCTGGCGGACGGTGACCTTGTCGCCGACGATCAGCCTGGCCGAGGAGGCCCAGTCGTTGTCGACGATGTAGTCGCTGTACGCCTTCTGGACCGTCACCTTGGAATCAAGGTTGAGGTTCGGCTGCGCCAGCACCACCCGAGCGGTCATGATCTTGGTGGTGGAGCCGGTGGAACGACGGGTGTCCGCGGCCTTGGTGAAGAGAGTCTTCCCCGTGCTGTTGTTCATCACGAAGCCGCCCTTGGCGGCGATCGTGGGGGTCTTGAGCGTGGCGGCCTGCGCCGGAGCGGTGAACGCCCCGGCCGTCAGGACGGCTCCCGCGGTGACAGCGACCGCGGATACGCGACGAATGCCCTTGATGCCGTTTTTCAAAGTGGATACTCCAAATATCCCTGCAGTGCAGCCATATGGAAATGGCGCTTGCCCATAAGACGCATGGGACGGGCGAATGGATGCGCTCTCCCGGCGACTTTTCCGTCCGGCCGCACGCACACCGGACCGATAGGACGGAATTCCGGCCCGACACCGCTGTATTCCCCCGGTCGGCCGGTGGACACGAATGTGACGACCGGGAGAACGGCCATGACCGGACGGGGGAAACGGAGACGCAGTGCATCCGTATCCGGGAAGGCCCGCCGTCTCTACCCGCCGACCGGGCCGCGGCCCTCCTGGACCGTCCGCACCATCCGCAGCACCTCGTCCGCGCACCCCCATGACACGGTCACGCCCGCCCCGCCGTGCCCGTAGTTGTGGATCAACGGCACCCCGCCGGGCAACTGCTCCGCGGTCAGCCGCACTTCCGGGCGGGCCGGGCGCAGCCCCACCTTGTGCGCCAGCACCCGGGCGCGGGCCAGCTCCGGGAAGAGCCGGGCGACGCGCGCCACGATGGCCTCCGCGACCGCCGGATCGGGCTCCCGGGACCAGGCGTTCTCCCGCGCGGTGCCCCCGAGCACCAGGCCGTACGGCTGCGGCAGCAGATAGGTGGTGTCCGTCGCCCCCGTGTCGGCGGAGACGTACCACTCCTGGATACCGGGGTTCTCCACGATCACCAACTGCCCCTGGACCGGATGGACGTCAGGATCGGGCGCGAGCTCGCGCGCACCGAGTCCCGAGCAGTTCACGACCGCGTCCGCCGCCGCTCCGGCCTCGGCGAGCGAGCCGGCCTCGCACCGCTCCACGGTCCCGCCCGCCGCCGTCAACCGCTGCTCCAGATAGCGGAGGTGGGCGGGCATGTCCACCAGGGGAGTGCGGGCCCGCCACCCCGCCGCGGAGCCCTCGGGGAGTTCCGTCGCCCGCGCCGGACGCAGTCCGGGCACCGCGTCGTACCAGGCGGCCAGACCGTCGTCGCCGCCCTCGCCCGCGCCCTCCGACGCGTCCCGGCCGCCGCCCGTAGTGGCCGTCATCGTGCCCGTCACCATTCGGGCGCCGGTCTCCTCCGGCCGCCGGGCGAGCGCGGTGAGCACCTGGAAGGACCGGACGGACCAGGCCACCGCCCGCTCGTAGGGCTGGATGCGGTACGGCCAGCACAGGCCGCCGGCCACCGCCGAGGTCGTCCCGCCGGCCGCGTCCCGGCTCAGCACCCGTACCCGGTGCCCGTCCTCGGCCAGCGTGATCGCCGACGTCAGCCCGATCACCCCGCCGCCGACCACCCGTATGTCCAGGCCCTCCGTGTTGCGCGTCATGGCGGGACGCTAGCCGCCGGCGCGGGCGTGGGAAAGGGGAGGGTGCCGGTGGAGCCGTGGCCCGGTCCGCCTTCGCGGCACCGCCGGGCCGTGGGTGGCGCACCCGCGGTGCGCACCCCCGTGCGCCCGGCCGACAGTTGCCCGCCATACGTTCGTGATCTTGCGGTAACCCCGCAGCGGTCGAGTGGCCCATTGCGGACCGTAGGCTGGTAGCAGCACCGTCGGCCGATGTCGCCCCTCGGATTCCGCTTTTCGCCGTCCGTACGCGTCGTCTGAGGAGGCTCATGCTCCGCGCGCAGCGCGCCGTGCCCGCCTGGCTGGCCCACCCCTTCCGCTGGCAGCGGCTGCCCGTACCCTGGGCGGCCGTTGCCCGCGGAGCGTTGTGTGCGGGGCCGCTGCTGGGCGCGGGCGTCGCCACCGGCCACCCGGCACCCGGTGTGCTGGCCGGACTCGGCTCCATGCTGGCCGGGGTCAACGACCGCCCCGGCACCCGGCGCACCGGCATCGTCCACATCGGTCTGCCCGCCCTCGCGTCGGCGCTCGGCATGCTGATCGGCGCCTCGCTGCGGGCGGCCGACGCGGGCTGGTGGCTGGTTCCCGCGCTGTTCGCCGTCGGGTTCGTCTCCGGTGCGGGCAGCGTGGCCGGGCCGGTGCGCTCCAACGCCGGGATGCAGATGCTGGCCACCACCATCCTGGGCGCGGGGATGCCGCTGCCCGGCGCGCCCTGGGCGAAGGCGTTCTACGTCCTCGCCGGCTGTCTGTGGCTGCTTCTGCTGCGGCTGGTGCTGCGCCCGCCCCGTCCCGTGGGCGGTGCGCTCAGCGGCGAGCGGGCCGCGGTCGCCACCGTCTTCGACGCGCTCGCCGACGCCCTGGGCGCGGTCGGCGGGCCCGGTGCCGAGCCCGCGCGGCGCCGGCTCACCGCAGCCCTGGACCGGGCCGACGAGGCCCTGCGGCTGCGCCGCCTCACCAGCCGGCTGCTGCACCGGCCCGCCCGTACGGAAGAACGGCTGCTCGCCGAGCGGTTCGCCGCGGCCACCGCGCTGTGCGAGGCCAGTGTGGCGCTGTTGTGGGAGGCCCGCCCGCTGTCGTCGCGGGTGGCCGAGAGCCCGCGCAGGTTCGCCGACGCGCTGCGCACCGGGCGCGCGCCGGGCCGGCTGTCCGCCCCGGAGACCAGTACGGCCGCGCGCGGCGCCTTCGACCAGGCGCTGCTGGACGCCGCGGTCGCCTTCGCCCGGCAGGAGCCGGAGACGCCGGCGGGCGCGGAACCGGTACCGTCGCCGGTGGACCGCCCCGCCTGGACGGTCCGGCCGGTGGCCTTGGTCCGTGGGGTGCTCGGCGCCGTCGGCGGGCGGACCCGGCGCGGACGCGGGCTGTTCGGCCCGGCCGGGCGGGACTACGGGCTGCGGGTCGCCGTGTGTATTGCGGCGAGCGCCGCCGTGGCCCTGCTGCTCCACTCCGACCACTGGTACTGGCTCCCGGCCACCGTCACCTTCCTCGTCAAGCCGGACCTGGGCCCGCTCTTCTCCCGTACGGTCAACCGCTTCGCCGGGACCGTCGCCGGGGTGCTGGTCTTCGCCGGGGCGGGCCTGCTGCTGACCGGTTCGTGGTGGCCGGCCCTGATGGCGGGCGCGGGCGGGGCGCTGCTGCCGTTCGCCACCCGTCACTTCGCCCTCCAGACCGTCGCGATCACCCTCATGGTGCTGTCGTTCGTGCACGTCAGCGGCGATCCGCAGGCCGCCGCCGAGCGGATCGTGGACACCTCCATCGCCTGCGGCATCGTTCTCGTCGTCGGCCACTTGCCACGGCTCGCCGACCCGCGCCGCCGGGTCGGGCATCGCGTCACCGCGGCGCTGCGCAGCACCGAACACTTCCTGCGGTACGTCCTGGAGTCGGAACCGGGCGCGGACCCCACTCGGCGGCTGGTGCTGCGCCGTGCCGCCTACCGGGCGCTGGGGGAGGCCAGGGCGGCCGCGGAGACCGCCGCGGCCGAACTCCTCGCCGCCCGCGACCGCGGCCCCGACTGGCTGACCGTGGTCACCGCGGCCGAACGCATCGTGGACGCCGCGACCGCCTGCGCCGTCCGCCTCGACCACGGCGCGCACCGGCCGAGCACAGCCGAGGCCGAGGCGCTGTGCCAGGCGCTGTCGGCGATGGCGGACGCGCTGGAGGACCCGCGCCGGCTGCCCGAGCGCGGCCTCTCCGGCCCCGGCCTGCCGCCGGTCCCGGACTGCGCCACGCTCACGGATGTGGCCGTCGAGCTGGAGCGCATCCGCGGCTACGCGGGGACCGGCTGAGTGCGGCCGAGCCCGACTGAGCCGGGCTGAGTCCTTCTCGACGGTCCGGTTCCCGGCCGCCGAGCGCGCCGTGCCCCGCACGACCGCCGTCGACCGGGAGACTACGCAGCAGCAGATCCGCGGCGGAACGGGACCGCGCCCGCACCGGGCGGAGGACGGACGGCGAACTCCTCTCCGGTTCCCGTCCTCCGCGCTCCGACGAGAGGGAGGCAGCTGTGGCACCCATGCGATGGGAGGCGTTCCTGGCACGGGTCCAGGAACGCGGTGAGTACGGCTCACCAGAGGAAGCGGAACGAGCGGCCCGCGTCGTCCTGGCACTGCTGGGCGCGCATCTGGTCGGGGAGGAACGGGCGGAGCTGGCCGCCGATCTGCCGGAGACCTTCGCCCTGATCCTGCTCAACCCGCTCCAGGCCGCCGAGCCACTGGACCCCGAGCGCTTCGTCCGCGCCACGGCCGCCTGGATCGACGGCGCCACCGAGGAGACTGCCACCTGGGACGTCGGCGCCGTCCTCAGCGTCGTCGCGGACGCCGCCGACGAAGACCTCATGCAACGCGTCCTGCTCCAACTGCCGCCGGGGTACGACCTCCTGTTCGGCAGGCCCCGCTCGGTGTGATCACGGTGTGGGGACCGCGTCCCCGCCGGCCCCTCCGTCGGCGGGGAGGCGGGGCCCCTCCACTTCGCCCCGCCGGACCGTACGGTGGGCCAGGCCCGCGACGACCAGCGCGAGGACGAGGGCGAGCGCCGTCAGCAGGGCGCTCACCCACAGCGGCGCGCGGTAGCCGAGCCCCGCGGTGAGTGCGGTGCCGCCGCACCAGGGACCGAGCGCCGCACCCACGTTGAGCGCCGCCGTGGCGAACCCGCCGCCCAGGGTCGGTGCCCCGGTCGCCGTATAGAGGACCTGCGAGACGAGGGTGGAGCCGACGGCGAACGACAGCGCCCCCTGGACGAAGAGCAGCACCGGCACGGCCACCGGACTCCCGGCGGCGAGCGCACTCACGATCCAGCCGGCGAGCAGGGCCGGGCCGCCGGCCATCAGCAGACGGACGGGCCGGGCATCGGCCGACCGGCCGGCCGCGCCGACCCCCACGCACGCACCCAGGCCGAACAGCGCCAGCAGGACGGGCACCCAGCCGGCACCGAATCCGGTGACCTCGGTGGCCAGCGGCGCGAGATAGGTGAACGAGCAGAAGGTCGCGCCGTTCACCAGGGCGCCGAGGAGCAGGAGCAGCACCAGCCGGGGGCTGCGCAGGGCACGCACCTCCACGCGGGCGCGGGGACGATCCCCGGTGGACCGCGGGGCGGGGGTGGCCGGCACCGACCACAGGATCGCGACGAGGGCGGGCACGGAGAGCAGCGCCACCGCCCAGAACGCCGAGCGCCAGCCCCACAGCTCACCGAGCAGCGCACCGGCGGGCACGCCCGCGACACACGCCAGGGTGGTGCCGCCGAGCAGCACGGAGGTGGCGCGGCCCTTGGCGTCGGGAGCGACCATGGAGGCCGCGGTCGCCAGCGCCACCGCCAGGAACCCGGCGTTGGCCAGCGCCGCGACGATCCGGGTGGCCAGCAGGACCCCATAGCCGGTGGTGACCGCACCAAGGACATGGACGAGCAGGAACGTGACCAGGAAGGTCAGCAGCGCGCGACGCCGGGACCAGCGCAGGCTCAGCAGCGTCAGCAGTGGCGCGCCGACCACCATCCCCACGGCGAAGGCCGAGGTCAGCGCTCCGGCGGCGGAGACCGAGATCTCCAGATCACGGGCGATGTCCGGAACGAGGCCGGACAGCATGAACTCGGAGGTGCCTTGGGCGAAGACCGCAAGGCCGAGCAGATAGAGAACGAAGGGCACAGCAACACTCCACAACCACACGGTGGATCAACAGGGCGCGGCGAGTGGCGCAGCGGTACCCGTGAGGAGGTGCGGAGAGCGACCGTCCGGCCGGGCACGCGTGGCCATCGCGCGAAAGGCCTGCCGCGTCCTGGACATGACGCGGTGTCAGGCGAGAAACAACCCGTATGACGGTGATCCGGTGGCAGGGGAACGTGCCGGGTGGTGCGCGACGAGGAGACGGCACGACCGCGAGACAGCGCGAGGAGCCACCGGACGACCGGTGGCTAGCGTCTTGACGCCTCGGGGCTGGACATGCGGGCAGAGTAATCGAGCCCGCCCGGCCCGTCCACGCGATTTCGCCGCGGGGGCCGGCGGGTGGGCCGCCGGCGGGCGCCCGCCCCCCCCCCCCCGCAGGACGCCCCCACCCCCGCCTACGCCTACACCTACGCCAGCAGCGTCACATCCAGCGCGCCCTCCGCGTACTGCTTGCGCAGCACCTTCTTGTCGAACTTGCCCACGCTCGTCTTCGGTACCGCCGGGATCACCGCCCAGCGCTCGGGCAGTTGCCAGCGTGCGATGCGCTCGCCGAGGAACGCCTTGAGCTCCTCGTAGCCGATGGTCGCGCCCTCGTTGAGGACGACGGTGGCCAGCGGTCGTTCACCCCACTTGTCGTCGGGGACGGCGACCACCGCGGCCTCCAGGACGTGCGGGTGCGCCATCAGGTGGTTCTCCAGCTCGACCGAGGAGATCCATTCGCCGCCGGACTTGATGACGTCCTTGGCGCGGTCGGTCAGGGTGAGGTAGCCGTTCGGGGTGATGGTGCCGACGTCGCCGGTGCGCAGCCAGCCGTCGGGGCTGAACTTGTCGTCGGGGCACAGCGGTTCGCCCTGGGCGCCGCCGTAGTAGGCGCCGGCGATCCACGGGCCGCGGATCTCCAGCTCGCCGGCGGCCCGGCCGTCGCAGGGCAGCTGTTCGCCGTCGGGGCCGATCAGCCGGGCCTCGACGGAGGCGGGGAACCGGCCCTGGGTGGCGCGGTAGGCCCACTCCTCGTCGCCGCTGACGCCGGCCGGCGGGTGGGAGACGCTGCCGAGCGGGGAGGTCTCGGTCATGCCCCAGGCGTGGACGACGCGGATGCCGTGCCGCTCCTCGAAGCCGCGCATCAGGGCGGGCGGGCAGGCGGAGCCGCCGATGACGACCGTCCGCAGACTGGCCACATCCCGCTGCTTGGCGTCGAGTTCGGCGAGCAGGCCCTGCCAGATGGTGGGGACGGCGGCGCCGATGGTGGGCCGTACGGTCTCGATCATCTCGGCGAGCGGCGCGGGCTGGAGGAAGCGGTCCGGCATCAGCAGCGAGGCGCCGGCCATGAACGCGGCGTGCGGCAGGCCCCAGGCGTTGACGTGGAACATGGGCACCACCGGCAGGGTGATGTCGCGGGAGCTGAGCGCGAACGCCTCGGCGGTGTTGACCTGCATCGAGTGCAGGTAGAGCGAACGGTGGCTGTAGAGGACGCCCTTGGGGTCGCCGGTGGTCCCGGAGGTGTAGCAGAGCGCCGCGGCCTCCCGCTCGTCGATCTCGGGCCAGGCGTACGTCTCCGGGCGGCCGGCGAGCAGTTCCTCGTAGTCGTGCACCCGGGCCTGCGCGCCGTCGAGGACCGAGCGGTCGCCGGGGCCCACGACGACGATGTGGCGGAGTTCCGGCAGCTGCGGGAGGAGCGGGGCGAGCAGCGGCAGCAGGGTGCCGTTGACGAGCACGACGCGGTCCTCGGCGTGGTTGATGATCCACACCAGCTGTTCGGCGGGCAGCCGCAGATTGAGGGTGTGCAGCACCGCGCCCATGGAGGGGATCGCGAGATAGGCCTCCATGTGTTCCGCGTTGTTCCACATGAGGGTGCCGACCCGGTCGTCGCCGGCCACGGACAGCTCGTCGCGCAGCGCGTGGGCCAGTTGCGCGGCCCGGCTGCCGATCTCGGCGAAGGTGCGCCGGTGCGGGTCCCCCTCGGTCCAGGTGATGACCTGCGAACCACCGTGAACCGTGGACCCGTGGGTCAGGATTCGCGAGACGGTGAGCGGTACGTCCTGCATCGTGCTGAGCACCGGGTGCCTCCGCTTTGTACGGGCGGGTAATGGTGCTGCGATTCTCGACGCATACCGCGCGGTATGTCACGCCCCCGGGAGTGTGTTCTTGCCCGCTCGGGCGGGATATGGCCAGGGGCGGCGCGGCACGGCTCCGCGGCGGCGGGTCCCGCGCGGCGGCGCACCCGCCCGGTCACGGCCGCGCGCCCGCCCGGTCACGGCCGCGCGCCCGCCCGGTCACCGCCGGTCCGCCGCCGGCGTCACCGCCTGGAGGACCAGCACCGACAGGTCGTCCTCGACCGGGCCGGTGCCGAAGTCGTGCGCGGCGCGGCGTACGTGTTCGGCGAGGGCCTTGGCGCCCAGTCCCCTACCGTCCCGCACGACCTCGATCAGGCCGTCGTTGTCGTCCAGCTGCCAGTTGCCGCAACGGCGTTCGGTGACCCCGTCGGTCACGCACAGCAGCGTCTCGCCCGGGGCGAGGGCGAAGGAGCTGGCCTGGAATTCGGTGCCCTCGTCGATGCCGAGCAGCATCTGGGGTTCGGAGGCCGCCTCGACGGTGCCGTCCACGAACATGTGCAGCGGTGGCGGATGGCCTGCGGTGGCAACCGTGCAGCGGGCCCCCGGTGTGCCCGGGTCGACCTCCAGCTCGCCGTAGAGCAGGCTCAGGAAGCGGGAGGTGGCCTGTTCGCCGCCCAGCTCCACCGCCTCCGCGCTCTCCTCCGCCATGGCCAGATTCAGCCGCCCGAGCACCGACTCGACGCCGTGCCCCTCACGGGCCAGCAGCCGCACCAGGTGGCGGGCCAGGCCGGTGACGGACATCGCCTCCGGGTCCTTGCCCTGGACGTCCCCCAGGAGGAAACACCAGCGGCGGTCGCCCATGGGGAAGACGTCGTAGAAGTCCCCGCCGACGGTCTGGCCCTCGCCGTGCGGCTCGTAGACGATCGCGGTGTCGACGCCGGGGATGCTGGCGAGCGTCGCGGGCAGCTGGCGCCGCTGGAGCGCCATGCTGATGGTGGTCTGCCGGGTGTACTGCCGGGCGGTGTGCACCGCCTGGGCGACGCGGCGGGCCACGTCCTCGACCATCCGCACCACGGTGTCGGTCATCTGGAGGTGGCCGGCCCGGCCGAGCAGCAGCATGCCCTGGTCGGTGTCCCGGGCGACCAGGGGGAAGGCCAGCGCGGACCCGCCCGAGGAGCCCGCGCCCGCGCATTCCGGCCAGGGCCAGGGAGTGCCGGCGGTGCGGATGACGTCGGCCGGCGGGTCCAGTTCCAGGTCGGCGCGGAGCGGTGCGATCCGCCGCTCGTCGACGTGCCAGACCCGGGACAGCTCCATCCCGCCGCCCTCGCTGGTCAGCCAGATCGCGCACCAGTCGGCGAGCCGGGGCACCAGCAGCTGGGCGGCGAGCGCGGTGACCATGTCCTGGTCGAGCTGCCCGGCCAGCAGTTCGCTGGTCTCGGCCAGGAAGGACGGGCCGCCGCGGTCCGCCCACTCGGCGGCGTACCCGTGCCTGCGGGGGCGCCGGGTGACGGGCCGGTCCGCCGGCCGCGGCGCGGGCTCGGCGACCGGGGAAGCGGGGCGGGTCACGACGCCGACCGTCCCGGGCCGGCCCTCGGTGGACTCCAGCCGGAACCACACGGTCTTGACCGACTTGCGGTAGGTCACGCCCCACGACTCCGCCAGCGCGCTCACCAGCTGGAGCCCGTAGCCCGGCTCCCCGGAGCGGGCGTCCACCCCGCCGCGCACCCGCCGGGCGGGATGGCGGTCGGACACCTCCATCACCAGCCCCAGCTTGGCCGGGCGGCGCTCCCCGTCCCCGTCGGCGGCCGCCTGCTCGTGCTCCAGCCGGCAGGTCACATCGATCTCGGTCCCGGCGTACATCACGGCGTTGGTGACCAGCTCGCTGGTGAGCAGGACGGCGTCGTGGATGAGTTCCGCGCTGATCGCCGCCGCTCCGGGTCCTGCCGTGGCGGGTGGCGCGGCCGCCCGTTCGGTGAGCAGCGCGCGCACAAACTTCCGTGCACCCGCCGCCGCGAGCTGGTTCGCGGGCAGGCCTTTCCGGGACACGGTTTCCGTCGTGGGCGGGGAGGACAGCGGTACCACTGCGCCCCCTGGATATGCCGGGAAAAAGTAATTACGAGCGCTTTATACTATGTCATAACTGCCCAAATGGATCACTCTGCCCGACTGGATTTCCCCACATCGATCACTGGGGATGGTGTGCCATGGCGCTCGACCCGGCCCGGCCCGAGTCTGCTTCTTCACCCCCGGAGCCTCCCGAGCCCGCTCAGTCCTCGCGTTCCACCGAACCGACCGCCACGTCGTCCGAACCGACCGCCCCGCCGTCGGAACCGTCCGCGCCGCCCGACCGGCGGTCCGGGCCCACGGCGTACGTCCCCCCTGCCGCATCGCCGCACGACGGTCAGTGGGTACGCACCAGTGAGCTGCGGCCCCTGCTCGCGGCGATGAACGCGGTACGCGACGGGGACTTCACCACCCGCGTGGAGGGCGCGCCGGACAGCGGCGCCACGGACGGGGTGCTGGCCGACATGGCCGGTGTCTTCAACCAGATCATCGCCCGCAACGCCCATCTCGCCTCCGAGCTGCAACGCGTCCGCGGGGAGATCATCCGGCAGGGCCGGCTGGACGAGCGGATCTCCGCGAGCCCCGGGCAGGGGACCTGGACGACGAACATCGAGGCGGCCAACACCGTGCTGGAAGCGCTGGTGGTGCCGCTCGCCAAGGCGACGAGGGTGCTGGACGCGGTGGCCGACGGCGATCTGACCCAGCGGGTGGATCTGCACGACGGCAACCGCCAGCTCCGCGGCGACATGCGCCGCCTGGGCAACGGCGTGAACCGCATGGTCGACCAGCTGTCGCTGTTCACCGGCGAGGTCACCCGGGTCGCCCGCGAGGTCGGCACCGAGGGCCGGCTCGGCGGCCGGGCCAAGGTGCAGGGGCTCTCCGGCGACTGGCTGCATGTGACCGAGGCGGTCAACACCATGGCGTCCCGGCTGACGGCGCAGGTGCGGGACATCGCCGTGGTCACCACCGCGGTGGCCACCGGCGACCTGACCCAGCAGGTGACGGTCGAGGCGACCGGGGAGCTGCTGGAGCTGAAGCTCACCGTGAACAAGATGGTGGACCAACTGCGGGCGTTCGCCGACGAGGTCACCCGCGTCGCCCGCGAGGTCGGCACCGAAGGGCAGCTGGGCGGCCGGGCGCAGGTCAGGGGCGTCTCCGGGGTCTGGAAAGACCTCACCGACAACGTGAACTTCATGGCGTCCAACCTGACCTGGCAGGTCCGCAACATCGCCCAGGTCACCACGGCGGTGGCCAACGGCGACCTGAGCCAGAAGATCACCGTGGACGCCCGGGGCGAGATCCTGGAGCTGAAGTCGACGATCAACACCATGGTCGACCAGCTCTCCGCCTTCGCCGACGAGGTCACCCGCGTCGCCCGCGAGGTCGGCACCGAAGGCCGGCTCGGCGGCCGGGCGCAGGTCAGGGGCGTCTCCGGGGTCTGGAAAGACCTCACCGAGAGCGTCAACTTCATGGCGGACAACCTGACCTCCCAGGTCCGCAACATCGCCCTGGTCGCCACCGCCGTCGCGGAGGGCGACCTCGGCAAGACGATCACCGTCGAGGCCAAGGGCGAGATCCTGGAGCTGAAGTCGACGATCAACACCATGGTCGACCAGCTCTCCGCCTTCGCCGACGAAGTCACCCGCGTCGCCCGCGAGGTCGGCACCGAAGGCAACCTGGGCGGCCAGGCCCAGGTCAGGGGCGTCTCCGGGGTCTGGAAAGACCTCACCGAGAGCGTCAACTTCATGGCCCTCAACCTGACCTCCCAGGTCCGCAACATCGCCCAGGTCACCACGGCCGTGGCCATGGGCGACCTGTCCAAGAAGATCGACGTGGACGCCCGCGGCGAGGTCCTGGAGCTGAAGGACACCGTCAACACGATGGTCCAGCAGCTGAGGGCCTTCGCGGACGAGGTCACCCGCGTCGCCCGCGAGGTCGGCACCGAGGGCCGGCTCGGCGGCCGGGCGCAGGTCCACGGTGTCTCCGGCGTCTGGAAGAACCTCACCGACAACGTCAACTCCATGGCGGACAACCTGACCTCCCAGGTCCGCAACATCGCCCAGGTCGCCACCGCCGTCGCCAAGGGCGACCTGTCCAAGAAGATCGACGTGGACGCCCGCGGCGAGATCCTGGAGCTGAAGACCACGATCAACACCATGGTCGACACCCTGTCCTCGTTCTCGTCCGAGGTGACCCGCGTGGCCCGCGAGGTCGGCAGCGAGGGCCAGCTCGGCGGCCAGGCCCGGGTCGAGGGCGTCTACGGCACCTGGAAGCGGCTGACCACCAGCGTCAACGAGCTGGCGCTGAACCTGACCACCCAGGTCCGCGCGATCGCCGAGGTGGCCAGCGCGGTCACCCAGGGCGACATGTCCGGCTCGATCACCGTCGACGCCCAGGGCGAGGTCGCCGCCCTGAAGAACAACGTCAACCTGATGGTCGCCAACCTCCGTGAGACCACCCGCGCCAAGGACTGGCTGGAGTCCAACCTCGCCCGTATCGCCAGCCTGATGCAGGGCCACCGCGACCTGGTCGAGGTCGCCGACCTGATCCTGCGCGAGCTGACCCCGCTGGTGAACGCGCAGTTCGGCGCGTTCTTCCTGGCCGAGGCGGGCGCCGAGCCGGGCGAAGGCCTGGAGCTGATCGCCGGTTACGGCACCGGCCAGCCCGAGGGCCGCCGCTCGCTGCCGCGGCTGCGGCTGGGCACCCCCGGCTGGGGCCTGATCACCCAGGCCGCCATGGAGAAGAAGCGCATCGTGGTCGAAGCCGTCCCGCCGGACTACATCACCATCAGCTCCGGACTCGGCGCCGCGGCCCCGGCCAGCATCGTCATCCTGCCGGTCCTCTTCGAGGACCAGGTGCTCGGCGTCATCGAGCTGGCCAGCTTCAGCCGCTTCAGCGACGTCCACCTCGCGTTCATCGACCAGTTCGTGAACACCATCGGCGTCTCCATCAACACCATCATCGCCAACTCCCGCACGGAGTCCCTGCTTTCGGAGTCCCAGCGGCTGACCGCCGAGCTGCGCCAGCGCTCCGACGAACTGCAGCTGACGAACGCCGAGTTGGAGGAGAAGGCGGCGCTGCTCGCCACCTCCTCCCAGTACAAGTCGGAGTTCCTGGCGAACATGTCGCACGAGCTGCGCACCCCGCTCAACTCCCTGCTGGTGCTCTCCCGGCTGCTCGCCGACAACCCCGACGGCCGGCTCTCCACGCAGGAGGTGGAGTTCGCCGTCACCATCCACCGCGCGGGCTCCGACCTGCTCCAGCTCATCAACGACATCCTCGACCTGTCGAAGATCGAGGCCGGCCGGATGGACGTGCACCCCAAGAAGCTGCCGCTGATCAAGCTGCTCGACTACGTCCGCGCCACCTTCCGCCCCCTCACCGTCGACCGCGGACTCACCTTCGAGGTGAAGGTCGGCGAGAACGTCCCCCAGGAGCTCTTCTCCGACGAACAGCGCCTCCAGCAGATCCTGCGCAACCTGCTGTCCAACGCGGTGAAGTTCACCTCCAACGGGGGTGTGGAACTCATCGTGCAGCGGGTACCGGGCACGGACTTCGAGGAGGAGTCCCTCCGCACCGCCGACGACGTCATCGCCCTCTCCGTCAAGGACACCGGCATCGGCATCTCGCCGGAGAAACTCGACGGCATCTTCGAGGCGTTCCAGCAGTCCGACGGCACCACCAACCGCAAATACGGCGGCACCGGTCTCGGCCTGTCCATCAGCCGCGACATGGCCGCGCTGCTCGGCGGCCGGATCATCGCCGAGAGCGAGCCGGGCGTCGGCTCGACCTTCACGCTGTACGTGCCCGCGCGCTACACCGGCCCCTTCCCGGCGCCGAGCCCCACCGCCGCCACCCGCCCCGCGGACAGCACCGCGCAGTCCGGCCCCGTCCTGGCCGAACAGCTCACCGCCAAGCCCGAACCGCAGCCGAGCGCGCCGGCCGGTGACCTCTTCCCCGCCCCGCAGGAGCAGGAGCTGACGCCCGCCGCCCCGACGGACGGGCACTCCCCCGACGGCGGCGCCGTCACCTGGCCCGAGACCACCCGCCTCAAGGACTGGCTCAGCGGACGCGCCGGTGAGGTGCTCGCGCAGCGCCGCATCCTCATCGTCGACGACGACATCCGCAATGTCTTCGCCCTCACGCACGTCCTGGGCCGGGTCGGGATCAGCGTGAAGTACGCCGAGAACGGCCGCGAGGGCCTGGAGGTCCTCGACCGGACACCGGATGTCTCGCTGGTGCTGATGGACATCATGATGCCGGAAATGGATGGTTACGAGATGATCAAGGCGATCCGCCAGGCACCCCGGTTCGCGGACCTGCCGGTCATCGCGCTCACCGCGAAGGCCATGCCCGGCGACCGCGAGAAGGCGATCGAGAGCGGGGCCAACGACTACATCCCCAAGCCGGTGGACGTGGACCGGCTGCTGTCCGTGATCTGCCGCCTGCTCGACCCGGAGATCGGCGACCCGTCGCCGCACCCCGATCCGGGGACCCGCGACGCCACCACTGCCGCCGCCACCGACGACAGCGGCGGCCGGAACGACCAGGGAACGGCGGGGCAGGAAACATGACGACCACACCCGACACCTCGTCCAGCATCCTCATCGTCGACGACATGGAGGAGAACCTGGTCGCGCTGGAGGCCGTGCTGGGCTCCCTCACCCAGAAGGTGGTCCGGGCGCGATCCGGCGAAGAGGCCCTCAAGGCCATGCTCCGCGAGGAGTTCGCGGTGGTGCTCATCGATGTGCTGATGCCGGGCATGAACGGCTTCGAGACCGCCGCGAACATCAAGGGCCTCGACCAGACCAAGGACGTCCCGATCATCCTGCTCACCGGCGCCTCGGTCGACCCGAACTACGCCTACCGCGGCTACACGGTCGGCGCCGCCGACTTCCTCATCAAGCCCTTCGACCCCTGGCTGCTGCGCACCAAGGTGAACGTCTTCCTGGACCTGCACCGCAAGAACCGCCAACTTGCCGCCCAGGCCGAGCAGTTGAAGCGCCTGCTGACCTCGGAGGAGCAGCTCCGCGGAGAGGGCCCGCCGCACGCGCCGCCGGCCGCAGCGACCACGGCCGCGACCGGCACGGAACCGGGCGCGCCGTCCGCCCCACCCCCGCCCGCGGTGACGACCTCGGCCCCGGCCGCCCCGTCGATCACGCCCCAGGAGTGTCCGGAGCCGCAGCGCCGGGAATCCGGCCCGCAGGCCGCGCACCCGCCCCTCCCCACGGAAGGCCCCGGCGCCCCGGCCCCGCCCGAGCCGCCCCCGTCGCCCGCGGCCCCCGCCGCCGGCGACGCGTCCCGCCTCGCGGACATCGCCGGCCAGCTCGCCGAGGTGGAACTCCTCCTGCGCGACGCCCAGGGCTCCGACAAAGAGCGCCTCGCCGACCGCATCGCCGAATTGGAGGCGTCGGTGGGGCGGTTGCTGGTGAGCCGGGGGACCTGACGCCGACACCGACGCACCGTTTCGCACGGCAATGCCGGCGGCACCCGGTGAAAGGGCACCGCCGGCATTCGGAAACGCTGAAGCGTGACGCCGAGAGCGCTATGTCTCCGGCCTTTCACGGGCGCTCCTGTCCCGGCTTCCCGGAAGCTTGTCGACCGTGCAGGCGTAAACCCCCGCCAGGACGAACAACGTCAGGTATTGAGCCCAGGTGACGTCATCGAGCGCCCTGCTCGCCGCGATGAGCACGCCGGCCCAGAGAAGAGTGAATGCGATCTTGGCCATCAGGATTTCCTACCCATTAGGCGAGCGACGAGAGGCAGCCGGTGGCTCCGGCGACAACCGTCTTCTTCGCGATGTCCGAGGCCACGTCCTTGCTGACGTACCGGCCGACGACCAGTGCTCCGGCTCCGCCGATCGCCCCCTTGACGAGGCAGTTCTTCACCATCTTCCGCATCTTGGTGTGGTTCATGAGGTAGGCGCAGTCGTCCTTGCTCTTCGACATGATGCACATCGAACGGGCTTCTTCGATGGGGTTCACCATCTGCGATTGCACCGCGGGCCGCGGATTCGATTCGGCGTGGGCCACACCGGCGCCGGCGGCGAGGACGATACCGCCCAGCATGACGGCCGACATCGCACCCGAGACAAGGCTCTTCATTGAATTTCCCCGATTCAACTTCACTATTCGGCACGGGCATTGGTCAGATGCCGCGCGCGCTTTGCCACCCACGAACGTACTAGCCGGTATGCGCCCGGGGAAACCCCGTTGAGCCGATCTTGAGCTTGACGATTTTGTGAAACTCCCCCGCGGGAGCCATGTTCGCCTTTCGGCTGACTGATCCTCAATGTCCAAATATCTCGCGCCTTGGGAAAGCGGCTTCACCTTCGGCACCAGCGGCCCGGTACCCGCTATTGCGTCGAAGAGAGCCGTCTCGGAAAACCACGCAACAACGGGTGCGGGTGCCCCCGGCCATCCCCCTGCTTGACCTTGACACGGTGACAAGCTCTTCACTGCGTGCCCAGGAGGTGGTCTCGATGACGATCACAAGGCAGGGCCCGGAGGCGGTACGAGCGCTCCAGGAGCTGGAGGACGGCCGTTCGTCCGTGCGGCTGCGGTCCGCGCTGGCGGTCGGCACGACGCCTGACCCGCGCTTCGTCGACAAGCTCATCGAGCGATGCGCGACCGAGCCCGAGTTCTTCGTCCGCGACATGCTGACCTGGGCGCTCACCCGCCACCCGGTGTCCGTCACGCTCCCCGCGCTGCTCCGCGAAGTCCGCTCCGAGCGCGCGCAGGCACGGAGCCAGGCGCTGCACACGCTGTCCAAGATCGGGGACCCGCAGGCGTGGCCGGCGATCACCCGGGCACTCCTGTCCGACGCCGACGACGAGGTGGCCCGGAGCGCCTGGAGGGCCGCGGTCGTGCTGGTGCCGGAAGGCGAAGAGGCCGCGTTGGCCGCGGTGTTGGCGACGCAGCTCGGACGCGGTGAGCGGGACACGCAGCTGAGTCTGAGCCGGGCGCTGGTCGCGCTGGGTGAAGTGATCGTGCCGGCGCTGCGTTCCGCGACGACGGCCCCTGACCCGCGCAGGCGCACGCACGCGCTCGCCACACAACGGCTGCTGCGCGACCCGGACGCCCGATTCGAGTCCGCGATCGAGGAGGCGAAACGCACCGTGGCCCTCGGCGGGTCCGGCCGGGAGGGACAATAGGACGTGTTGATCGGTGAGGTGGCGCGACGCTCCGGGGTCAGTGCCCGCATGCTGCGGCATTACGAGTCGCTCGGTCTGGTGCGCCCTTCGGGCCGTACCGGCTCCGGATACCGGGAGTACTCCGGTGCGGACATCCAGCGGATCTTCCATATCGAGAGCCTGCGGTCGCTGGGGCTGTCGCTGCGCGAGACCGGACGCGCGCTCGACGAGCCCGGCTTCACACCTTCGGCACTCGTCGGCGACCTCATCCGTCAGACGCGCGACCGCATCGCGACCGAGACCGAGCTGCTCACGCGGCTGTGCCGCATCCATGCCGCGGACCCCGCCGGCTGGGAGGACGTCCTCCAGGTCGTCGCGCTCCTCCACGCGCTGGGGTCGAAGAGCGCCGGCACCCGCCAGCGCGCGGCGCTGTCCTCGGGCGACGAGGTTCCGGTGCCGGTGGAGGCCCTGGTCGAGGCGGCACTTCGCGAGACGGAGCCGAACGTCGCCGGGGCCCTGCGCTGGGCGCTGGCACGCTCGGGCGACGGCGGCGCGGCACTGCTGGCGGAGGCCCTCGGCTCACCGGCGGCCGCGGTGCGGGAACGCGCCGTTCAGTCCCTCGCCGAGCTGCCCGGTGACGAGGCCGCCGCGCGCCTGCGGGATGCCCTCGCGCACCCCGACGCCGTGGTCCGCGGGTATGCCGCCCTGGCGCTCGGCGCCTGTGGCGTGGCCGACGCGATCCCCACGCTCCTCGACATGATCGTGGGCGGACGGAACGACACCGATGCGGCCGACGCACTGAGCGTGCTGGCGAGCGACACCGCGACGGCGGATCAGATCGCGACCAGGCTCGCCGACCGCCTCGCCCACGACACCACCGAGGCACCGGCCCGCGGGCGGCTGACCCAGGCACTGGCGGGCATCCCCGGGACGAGGGCCTCACATGCCCTCATGGAGCTGTCGCAGGACGCGGACCGTGCCGTGGCGCTGACCGCGGCGTACCTTCTTCAGCTGCGCGGCGCGCGGGCCGACGCCCCGGCCCGCGGCGTACCGAAGTCCGGTACCCCGGACGCCGGTTGACCGCCGGGCGGTCGACCTGTCGGCCGGCACGGCCGGTCCCCTCATCGGCCCCACAACGGCAGGTCGAATTCCGCCCGGACCGTCTTGAGCGCGGTGCGCTCCTCACTCGGCGGCCACCGTCGCCTGCCACGCGCCCGGGCGTTTGCCCGTGGCCTTGTGGAAGAACACCGAGAAGTTGGATGCGTCGGAGAAGCCGAGTATGTCGGCACAGCGGGCGGCGGTGAGGCGGTCGTGTGCGAGGAGCCGTTTGGCTTCCAGGGTGATCCGTTCGACGAGGTACGCCTTCGCGGTGCGGCCGGTGGCCTGCTGCACCGCTCGTGAGAGGGTGCGGGGCGCGTATCCCAGCGCACGGGCGTAGTAGCCGGCGTCGTGGTGTTGCCGGAAGTGCGCTTCGACGCCGGCGCGGAACAACCGGAACACCGGATGTGTGAGCCGTGCTTCCGCGTGCGGTGGGTGCAGCCGGGTGAGGAGCGCGGAGAGCAGGATTTCGGGCAGCTCCGTCGAGGAGTCACCGGGTGGGGCGGATGCTTCGAGGAGGAGATGGCTGCGCGCCGCGTCGACGAAGGGCCAGTCGGCGTCGGGGATGCTCCAGTGCGCGGCCGGGTCCGGGGAGGCGACGCGTTCTCGGGTGGTGTGGGTGACCGGCGCGGTCGGCACGAACAGCACGAGGTGCCCTGCCACTTCGGCGATGTCGTCCCACCGGTGCACCGCGCCGGGGGGAATCCACACCGCGGACCGCTTTTGGAGCGGGTGGAGGTGGAAATCGACCGTGACGGAGCCGGGTCCGGCGTCGATGAGGGCAAGGACGTGGAAGTCGGCGCGCTGCGTGCCTCCGTCGTTCAGCTCGCGAAGGCGGCCGAACGTCATCGTCTCGACCGAGGCGGCGCGGCGTCCTGCGGGCTCGTAGACCATCTGCCGGATCATGCTCACGTGTCCAGTTTTCACCATCGAGCGACCAGTCACGCCGATGCCCCGTCCGGGTGCGGAAGTTTCCATGAATACACAGGGCAATCGCCTGGAGCATCGACCGGAAGAGCCATCATGAAGACGACGCAGCAGACGCTTCTGCCCGCTTACGACCATCGGCCGGGGACCGGGCCGACTCTGGTGTTCCTGCACTATTGGGGTGGTTCTGCCCGCACCTGGGACCTCGTCGTCGACCACCTGGCGGGCCGTGATGTGCTCACGGTCGACTTCCGCGGGTGGAGCCGGTCGAGCGCTCTGCCCGGTCCCTATACGCTCGGCCAGCTCGCCGACGACACACTCGCCGTGCTCGCGGATGCGGGGGTCACCGACTACGTCCTGGTGGGGCATTCGATGGGGGGCAAGGTCGCACAGCTGGTCGCGGCCACCCGGCCCGCCGGCTTGCGCGGCATCGTTCTCGTCGGCTCCGGCCCGGCGAAGCCCGCCGCACAGGTCACTCCCGAGTACCAGGAAGCCCTGTCGCACGCCTACGACTCCGCCGAGTCCGTGGCCGGGGCACGGGATCACGTCCTCACCGCGACCGAGCTGCCCGCTCCGGTCAGGGCGCAGATCGTGACCGATTCGCGGACCGTCACCGACGCCGCCCGCACCGAGTGGCCGCAGCGCGGCATCGCGCAGGACATCACCGAGCACACGCGCATGGTCAGCGTGCCCGCTCTCGTCGTCGCCGGAGAACACGACCAGGTGGAGCCCGTCGGCGTGCTCCGCGACAACCTGGTGCCCTACCTCTCCCAAGCCGACTTCGTGGTGGTCCCCCACACCGGTCATCTGATCCCGCTGGAAGCCCCGGCCGACCTCGCCGACGCCATCACCGCATTCGCGCCGGCAGCCTGACCTCCCCGCGGCCCGACGACGGGCTGTGCCCCTGATCACCCGCCCACGGGGCCGGGACAGGCCCTGCCGCGTTGCACCGCACCCGACAGATCTGCTGGTACGCCGGCCGCACAGCGGCCGGCACCGCATCGTGGACGACCTGTTCCCCGAGCCGGCCGCCCGGGGTCCGGGGCAACGCGGTGAGCGGCGCCCGTCACGCACCAGCCGCCTCCCCGTCTCACGCCCCCAACGGGCCCAGCGAGCGACCCCCTTCTTGTGACTTCTGGCGCACCCTCGCGGAGCGGACGAAGAGGCGTCCGAACAGCTGGAACCGGGCCGCGGGCTCGCTACTGGCCCACCCGTCCGTCGACGCACTCGCGCAGCAGGTCCGCGTGGCCGCAGTGGCGGGCGTACTCCTCGATCCGGTGCACCAACAGCTCCCGGATCGCGATGTCGTCCTTGCCCACGCGCTCGCCCAGGTCAGCGTGCTCGGCGAGCGCGGCGTCGGTCGCCGCCTGCTCGCGTTCCAGGTCGGCGTACGAGGCGTCGACCACGGCCCGCTCGGCGACGGCGCCGTTGAAGTCCGCGTCGCGCGCGCCGTACAGCTTGGGCAGCGGGTCGGCGTCGGTGAGCCAGTTGCGCCAGTCCCGCTCCACCTCGGCGAGGTGGCGAATCAGGCCGAGCAGCGACATCGTCGACGGCGGAACCGAGCGCCGGGCCAACTGCTCCGCGTCCAGGCCGTCGCACTTCATCCGCAGGGTCGTGCGGTAGTCCGCCAAGTAGTCCTGGAGCGTGGCGAGTTCGCCTTCGGGCCCGGGGCCCTCGTTGTCACGGGGATCGTCCTTGGGATCGACCCACATGTCGGGGTGGACGGTCGCCTCGGTCCATCGCGCGGGGTGGTCGTCAGTAGTCATGTGTCGCATGGTCGTGGGCGACGGCAGCGCCCGCCACCGAATTCGCGGGAAGGGGCCGTCAGGCAAGCGCTTCCGGGGCCTTGGTGCGCGGTCCGCCCGCATCGCCCGTGTTGGGCGTACCGGCCGGTTCGAGGAGCAGAATGGCGGTCTCCTCGTCGGCCAGCGGGCAGTGTTCGACGCCCCGGGGGACCACGTACAGCTCGCCGGGACCGACCACCACATCGCCGTCCCTGAGCTGGAGGGTGAGCCGGCCGCTGAGGACCAGGAACAGTTCGTCGGTGTCGTCGTGGCGGTGCCAGACGAACTCGCCCTTCAGCTTGGCGAGTTTGACCTCGTAGTCGTTGAGCTGGGCGATCTTCTTCTGCGACCACAGGTCGCTGAACTGCGCGAGCTTGTCGATCAGGTTCGCGGGAGCGGGCTGCTGGTTCATCCCTTGAGACTGCCGTGACCCGTATCCGGCCGTCTTGTACGTTCCTGGCATGACAGACGGCCCGCCCCGTACGACGATCAGCGCCTGGCGCCCGTCCGTGCCCGGCATCGCCGAGGTCTTCCACGCGCACTTCACCGAGCACGCGTATCCGGCCCACACCCATGACACCTGGGCCCTGATGATCCTCAACGACGGGGCGGTCGACTTCGCGTGCGACCGTCACCGTCATGGCGTGACCGGCGCCGGCACGGTCGTCCTGCTGCCGCCCGGCGTCTCCCACGACGGCCGGACGGTCACAGCGAGCGGCTTCCGCAAGCGGGTGCTCTACCTGGACGCGGTCGTACTCCCGGAGGAGCTGACCGGCCGGGCGGTGGACGGGCCGGTGTTCGGCGACGCGCTGCTGCGGCAGCGCATCCAGCAGCTGCACACCGCGCTCGGGGACGCGGGCGACGCGTTCGAGGCGGAATCCCGGCTGGCCTTCGTCCGGGAGCGGCTGCACGGGCACCTGGCCGCGCTGCGGCCGCCGCGTGCACCGGGCCCCGAGGCGAACCGGCTGGCCGCCGAGCTGCGCGACCTGCTGGATTCCCGGCTGACGGCCGGCCTGTCCCTCCAGGAGGCGGCCGGCGTCCTGCACGCCCACCCCACCCACCTGATCCGCTGCTTCAAGCAGACCTACGGCCTGCCGCCGCACGCCTACCTGACCGGCAAGCGCATCGAACGGGCCCGCGGCCTGCTCCTCGACGGCCGCCGCCCGGCAGAGGTCGCGGCCACCGTGGGCTTCCACGACCAGGCCCATCTGCACCGGCACTTCATCCGGCACGTGGGCACGACACCGGCGCGCTACGCGCTCACGCGACCGTCCCGCTGACGCTCACCTCATGGCGCGTGCACCGGCCGTCGGGGGTGATGCGCAGCCGCTGCCGCTCCACGCCGGGACGGCCGACGGCCACGTACTCCTCGTATGACCGGGCGACCTCGTCCCACAGCTTCCTGGCGCCGTACTGGGAGACCGTGAAGGCCGAGGTCTGCTGTCCGTCGTAGTCCACACAGGCCCAGCTGTCCGTCCGGCCGTCGGCCAGCCACAGCCGCGTATGGGCCTCGGCCACCTCGGTGTCCCACACGTGCCAGGCTCCCGGCACGCGGAGGCCGATGTACATCTGCGCATCGAGGTCGTTCCCGGCAACTGACCAGGGGGACAGCCCCGTTGTGGACCGCTCGGGCTCCTGACGCCCGGGCTCCTGGCCCTCGCGCTCGCGCGGAATGCCGGCGCGTAGCTCTGCGTCGACCTGTTGGGCGCGCAGGAGCATGAACGAGCCGTACGGGGCGAGCGAACCCTCGGCTGTTCCGTCTGCCTGCTTCGTGGCGATGAGCGTCCCGAAGTTGCACCAGGGGGTGTCCCACGGGATGACGAGGAGACCGCCGGTCACGGTCTGCTCCAGCCAGGGGAGCGGCACGGTCCGGACGGAGCAGGTGGCGATGAGCCGGTCGTAGGGCGCGTTCGGCCGCCAGCCGCCCGCGCCGTCCGCGCACACCACGTCCGGCTGCTGCC
Source organism: Streptomyces sp. NPDC058773 (assembly GCF_042746015.1). Lineage (NCBI taxonomy): Bacteria > Bacillati > Actinomycetota > Actinomycetes > Kitasatosporales > Streptomycetaceae > Streptomyces > Streptomyces sp. NPDC058773. The sequence goes on along the minus strand of NZ_JBHYPE010000001.1, from coordinate 248,246 downwards.
CACTGGCCTTCAGCGCCTGCTGTGCGCGGCGCGTCAGCTCGGGGTCGACGTCGAGCGAGGTCACGTTTTCCGCGCCGCAGAGGAAGGCGAGCAGAGCCGCGTTGAACCCGGTGCCGGTGCCGATCTCCAGCACCGAGTGCCCCGCCCGTACGTGGAGCGCCCGCAGCATCCGTACGACCACACTGGGCATCGACGCGGAGGAGGACGGGGCACGGTGGCCTTCGGGGCTCTCCGTGAACTGGGTGACGAGCGGGGCGTCGCGGTAAGCCGCGCGCCACCAGCGGCCGGGCTCGCCCTCCCGGTCGCACGGCTCGTGCCCGCCGTTCCCGTCCCGCAGCCACAGGGTGGGCGGCAGAAAGAGATGGCGGGGTACGGCGCGCAAGGCGGCTTGCAGGTCAGCGGGGACGGGGAAACCGAGCTGCTCGGCGATCTCGTCCAGCAGACCGCCGATGGCCTCGTCGGGGGCGGGATGCGAGGTCAACTGGCCTGCTCGGGCTTCGGCGGCGGAGTGGGCTCCGGAGCCGGTGGGACCGGTCGGCCCGGCTGCTGTCCGTCGTCTCCGATCGGACTGCGGTGCTTTCCCACTTCGCCCTCCTTCGTCTGCCACTCAGAGCCACGGCGAGCGTACGGCCGGCCGGAGAGGTGACGGAAGGGCTCAAAAGGTGCACGCGCCGGGCGCGCCGTGCGGAGCCCCGCGCATCCGGATCAGGCCGACAGCATCCCCAGTTCCGGGTCTTCCCGGAGTTTGGCCAGGGCACGGGAGACGGCGCTCTTGACCGTGCCGATGGAGACCTCCATGACCTCGGCGGTCTGGGCCTCGCTGAGGTCCTCGTAATACCTGAGGACGACCATGGCCCGCTGACGGGCGGGCAGTCGCATCACGGCGCGCCACATCGCGTCGCGCAGGCCCTGGAGTTCGGCCGGGTCCGGGGCCGCCAGCGGCTCCGGCTCCGGCAGCTCGTCGACGGCGAATTCCTCGACCTTGCGCTTGCGCCACTGGGAGGTGCGGGTGTTGATCAGCGCGCGGCGGACGTAGCCGTCCAGGGCGCGGTGGTCCTCGATCCGGTCCCAGGCCACATAGGTCTTGGTCAGCGCCGTCTGGAGGAGGTCTTCGGCATCGTTGGGATTGGGCGACATCGACCGCGCAGCGCGCAGCAGGACCGGCCCCCGGGCCCGTACATAGGACGAGAACGTCGGGAACACAGCGGCGGTCGAAGCGCTTGTGCACACTGGCGTGGTCATGGGCACCACGCTAGGAGCGCAGGTGGGGTCGGGGGATCGCCCCCAGGTGCCGAAGCCCTATCCGTCTCAAGTTGTACGGGTGGTGCCTGCCCCACCTCCTCAAGGCGGACGGGCGGCGACCCGCCCCTAGGGTCTCTCCCCGTGCCGACGCACCGTGGCCTCCCCGAGACCGGGAGCGGGCCGACGGGTGCCGGCTGGTCCCACACCACCGCGTGGGACCAGCCGGCAGTCGCAGAACTTCCTTCGGCTCTCTCCTGCCGGAGCAGTTGCAGGAAGGGCGTACGACCAGGTCAGCGAGGCTTTATCCCCAGGGCCCATCGGGGTTCGTGGTGACACAGCCGACGGGCACCCATCCCCTGGTCCCCTTGTAGTCGACCTCGATCCAGCCGTTGTCCCGGCTGCCGCACAGGTTGTACTTCTCGCCCGTCGTCCTGCCGACGCACGTAGTGCCCCTCTTGCCCTTGGGGAAGTTACCGCGAGCCGCGGCCTTCACCTTCCGCGACGTGCGGATGAGGACGGTTTCGTCCGCCCGGACCCGGCCGATCGTGCAGCCGCTCGCGGCCGAGACCGCCGCCGCGGCGTGGGTGGCCGAGGACGGTGCGGAACCAGGCGAAGCGGCCATCGCGGTGTTGCCGGCCATGGCGGCTCCCAGCGTGGCCGTTATCGCGACAGCAGACCTCAGCTTCGTGAACTTCACTTATGTCCTCCGTTTTGGGCATGACCAAGATGTGCGCACCGCGACCGAGCCCCGTGATGCAACGCGGTCCGCGCGGCCCGTTCGTACGGTCGGTCGCATGCCCCACCGAATGAGGCGCGGTCCGCGCGGCCAGGGCCCTGAACGGAACCGGACCGAATCCTTCAACCCCGTCGTTCCCCACGATCACGAACCACCGGAGCGGACCCTTCAACGCCAGGCCACGGGACTCCGTCTTCGTGAGCGCACGCGGTAAGGATGCCATGGAACGATCATTAACGCTGAGAGTTCAACTCCCCTTCCCCCGCTGGGTGGTGGAGCAGAACATCAGCGGCAACGGCCGCGGCGGATGGGACGTCGGACACGTACCTCAGTGATCCGCCGCGAGGATCAGACCCGAGGTCGGGACCCCGGTCCCGGCCGTGACCAGCACATGCGCGGGGGTGCCCGCCTGGTTGACGGAGGTGCCGCGGAGCTGGCGTACGGCCTCGGCGATGCCGTTCATGCCGTGGAGATAGGCCTCGCCGAGCTGGCCGCCGTGGGTGTTCAGGGGGAGGGCGTCGGCGGCGACGAAGTCCGAGGCCTCGCCGGGCCCGCAGAAGCCGAACTCCTCCAGCTGCATCAGCACGAACGGCGTGAAGTGGTCGTAGAGGATCGCGACGTCGATGTCGGCGGGGGTCAGGCCGGCGGTGCGCCAGAGCTGGCGGGCGACCACGGTCATCTCGGGGAGGCCGGTCAGATCGTCGCGGTAGAAGCTGGTCATCTGCTCCTGGGCCCGGCCCGCGCCTTGCGCCGCTGCCGTGATCAGCGCGGGCGGATGCGGCAGCGTACGGGCCCGCTCGGGCGAGGTCACCACGATCGCCTGGGCGCCGTCGGTCTCCTGGCAGCAGTCCAGCAGCCGTAGGGGTTCCACGATCCAGCGCGAGGCGGCGTGGTCGGCGAGGGTGATCGGCTTGTGGTGGAAGTACGCCGCCGGATTGCGGGCGGCGTGGCGGCGGTCGGTGACCGCGACCGGCCCGAAGGCGTCCGGGGTCAGCCCGTAGGTGTGGAGGTAGCGCTGAGCGGCCATGGCGACCCAGGAGGCGGGGGTGAGCAGGCCGAAGGGCAGGTTCCAGCCGAGCGCCGCGCCCTCGGCGGACGGCTCCCGCCGCTGTACACCCGAGCCGAAGCGGCGGCCGGAGCGCTCGTTGAAAGCCCGGTAGCAGACGACGACTTCGGCGATACCGGTGGCGACCGCCAGGGCCGCCTGCTGGACGGTGGCACAGGCCGCGCCGCCCCCGTAGTGGACCCGCGAGAAGAACGAGAGCTCACCGATCCCGGCCGCCTGGGCGACGGTGATCTCGGGGTTGGTGTCCATGGTGAAGGTGACCAGCCCGTCGACGTCCGCGGGGGTCAGCCCGGCGTCGTCGAGGGCGGCCCGGACGGCCTCGACGGCCAGCTGCAGTTCGCTGCGCCCGGAGTCCTTGGAGAACTCGGTCGCACCGATGCCGGCAATGGCGGCCCGGCCGCCCAGGGAGTCGGGGCGGTGGAGGGTCACGGGGTGGCCTCCGGGGTGGCCTCCGGGCCGGCTGTGGGGCGCGTGCCCTCCGGGGGGTCTGCGGTGGCCGTGGGTTCCGGGAGGCCCACGGTGACCGTGCCGGTGACGTGGTGGCCGATGCCGTTCGCGCCGACGACACGCACCACGGCCGCGTCGTCCGTCACCTCGGTGATCGTGCCGCGCAACACCATGGTGTCTCCGGGGTAGTTGGGGGCACCCAGGCGAATGGCCACCTTGCGCAGGGTGCAGCGCGGGCCGAAGTGGTCGGTGATGTAGCGGCCGACCAGCCCGTTGGTGGTGAGGATGTTCATGAAGATCTCCGGGGAGCCCTTCGCACGGGCCGCCTCGGGGTCGTGGTGCACGTCCTGGTAGTCACGGGAGGCGAGCGCGCCCGCGACGATCAGGGTGCGGGTGAGGGGGACGGTGAGGGCGGGGAGCTCGTCGCCGGGGTTCAGGTCTCCGGGGTTCAGGTCTCCGGGGTTCATGGGGCCTCCGTCGTCCGGAGCGAGGGGGTCGGGCGGGCGGACGGCCTGGGGCGGGCGGCCGGCTCCGGTTCCGGGATGGCGGCTGCCTCCGGATGCCCCTCGGTGAGCAACTCGCCCAGTTGCTCCAGCACTTCGGCGCCCGAGCCGAGATATCCGGCGAGCTGCCTGCCCCAGAGGAAGTGCCGGTGGACGGGGTGGTCGACATCGGCGCCGATACCGCCGTGCAGATGCTGGCCGGTATGCACCACACGGGTACCCGCCTCGGACGCCCACCAGGAGGCGGTCAGCGCATGCGCCGCGGCGTCCAGGCCCGCGTCCCGGCGCCAGGCCGCCTCGTAGGCGGTCAGCCGGATGGCCTCGATGTCCATATGGGCGTCGGCGGCGCGCAGCAACACGCCCTGATTCGTGGAGAGCGGGCGGCCGAACTGTTCGCGGGTGGTGGTGTGCACCACCGCACGGGCCAGGGAACCGGCACAGACCCCGGCCTGAAGCCCGGCGAAGGCGATCCGGGCCAGGGCCAGGATGTCGGCGTGGGGGTTGCGGCCCAGGGGGCCTGTGAGGGCGGCTTTGCCCGGCCGCTCGGCGGCTCCGCCCGGGAGTTCGTCGAGGGCGTTGGCCTGGGCCGGGCGGGCCGGTGGGTCGCCGCCCAGGCGTTCAGCAGGGGCCTTGTCGAGGGCGAGGCGGCCCGCCGACCATGGTGCGGTGGTCTCGACCGGCTCCCGCCGCACCCCGGGGGCATCGGTGCGTACGATCCACACGGCCCGCGTGGCCTCGTCCGGCACCAGCACATGGGTGGCCGCACACAGCCACGGCACCACGGGAACGAGGCCGGTCAGGCGGCCTGTGCTGACGCCCGCCGGCGCCTCGGCCCGTACGCCACCCCGCCGCGCCGGGAAGGCCCCGGTGGCGACCGCCTCACCGGCCCGCAGCGCCGGCAGCAGCCGGGCCCGCTGCTCCGCGCTGCCGTGCGCGCCGATCGCCAGCAGGCCGTACCCGCAGGTCGCGGCGAACGGCACCTGCGCCGTCGTACGCCCCTGCTCCTCCAGCATCAGGACGACCCCCAGCAAGCCGGTCTCCTCCGCGGCGCCCGGCAGACCGGCCGCGCACAGCGCCTTCCACAGGCCGGTGTCGATACCGCTACCGGCCGCGGCGAGGCGCTCCGGCGTGGACAGATCGCCGAAGATCTCCGCCGCCAGGTCGCGGGCCGCCACCTGCTCCGGTGTGGGCGTGAAGTCCATCTCACCCCTCACCCCCCTCGGCCACCCGGAAGACCGGCAGCTCCAACTCCTCGTCCACACGCAGGAATTCAAGCCGCACAGGCATCCCGATCCGCACCTTGTCACAGGGCACGCCGACGATGTTGCTGACCATCCGCACCCCCTCCACCAGCTCGACCAAACCGACGGCGTAGGGGCTCGCCGCGCCGGGGCCCAGGGTGCCGGGGTCTTTCGCGTCGGGGCTCGCCGCGCCGGGAGCCGTCCCGTCCGGGGCCACCCCGCCCGGGGCCGCCGCCTCCGGGGCCGTCCCTTCCGGGGCTCTCCCATCGCCTGGTTGGGCGGGCATCGTGAAGGCGGGGAAGGGCGGATGGTGCATGACGACGTACGAGAAGACCGCCCCCGCGCCGCTCGCCTCAACGGTGTCCCACTCCAGCGACCCGCAACCGTTGCACCCCGGCAACCAGGGAAAACGCAGCGTCCGGCAGCCCGTACACCGCTGGATCAGCAGCCGATGCCCGCGGACGCCCTCCCAGAAGCCGGCGTTGTCACGATTGATCACGGGCCGCGGGCGCCGGGTCCCGGGCTCCTGGGCCCGGGTCGGCCGGCTACCGGGCTGCTGGGCTGGGGGCTCGCCCGTACGGGGCTGCTGGGCTGGGGGCTCGCCCGTACGGGGCTGCTGGGCTGGGGGCTCGCCCGTACGGGGCTGCTGGGCTGGGGGCTCGCCCGTACGTGACTGCCGCGCCCGCGGCCCCTCCGTACGGGCCCGCTCGGCCGTCTTGGGGCGCCGTACCGCCGGCGCGTACTTGAGGACCCGGAAGCGATGCGTGCCTGCCGGTTCGCCGTCCGCGCGGATATCCATCCGCGTCGTGATGAAGTGCCCGGTGCCCAGCTTCGTGGTCTTGCGCTCCGACACGGACTCGATCACGGAGTCGAAGGTGATCCGGTCCCCGGGCCGCAGCGGCCGCAGATACTCCTGCTCACAGTCGGTGGCCACGATGGAGGTGTATCCGGCGCTGTCGAGCAGCCCGGAGAGTTCGTCGTACGCGCCCGAGCGGTCCGCGTGTCCCGAGAGGCCGCCCATTGTCCAGGCCTGCAGCATGGTCGGCGGGGCGATCGCGTCCGGCCCCCGGTAGGCGGGGTTGGCATCGCCCACGGCCTCACACCAGTGCCGGATCATCGGCTCGTTGACCAGGTCCTTGCCCACCCCGGGGGCCGAGGTCGGCCGGCCCTCATAGGCCTTGAGCTGCTCGTGGGAGAGGTCGGGGGCACGCCCGTGACCGGGCCCGTCCCCGCCCCCGCACCCGTCCGCCGCCGGCTCCCCGCCACCCGACGTCCCGCTCATCGCCGCCCCCTCCGCATCCCCAGCCGCATCGTCGCGACGATCTCCCGCTGGACCTCGCTCACTCCGCCCCCGAACGTGTTGATCTGCGCCGCACGGTTCATCCGTTCCAGCTCTCCGTCCCCGAAGACGCCCGGCGAACCGGCCCGTACCAGGGCGGCGTCCCCGGCCACCTCCTGGCACATCCGGTAGACCTCGACGGTGCTCTCCGTCCCCGCGAACTTGACGCCGCTGGCGTCGCCGGGGCTGAGCGTCCCGGCGCCCACATCGCCGACCAGCCGCCAGTTCAGCAGCCGGGTGGCGGCCAGCCGGGCGTGCGCCTCGGCGAGCCGGGACCGCACCCAGGGGCGGTCGGCGGGCCGCTCGCCGGTCTCCCGGTCCGGCGTACGGGCGTACGCCAGCGCCGCGTCGACGGCGTCCTCGGCCTGCATGCCGAGCGCGGCCAACGCGACCCGTTCATGGTTGAGCTGATTGGTGATCAGCTGCCAGCCGGCGTTCTCCGCGCCGACCAGGTTTCCGGCCGGGACGCGGACGCCGTCGTAATAGGTGGCGGTGGTCGTGAGCCCACCGACGGTCTCGATCGGCGTCCACGAGAAGCCCCGTGCGTCGGTGGGCACCAGGATGATCGAAATGCCCCGGTGCTTGGGCGCATCCGGGTCGGTGCGACAGGCCAGCCAGATCCAGTCGGCCCGGTGGGCGTTACTGGTGAAGGACTTGGAGCCGTTGATCAGCCAGTGGGCGCCCTCGGGGGCGGTGGACGCATCCGGGGCGCCCTTAGGGAAAGCGGCCGCCCCCGAGGCTCCCTCAGGGCCGGTGGCCCTCCCCGCCTGTCTCACCGCGCGGGTGCGGAGCGCAGCGAGGTCGGTGCCGGCCTCGGGCTCCGTATAGCCGATCGCGAAGACGAGCTCGCCACTGAGGATGCGCGGCAGGAAGTAGTCCTTCTGCTGCTGCGTGCCGTACTTCATCAGCGTCGGCCCGACGGTGTTGAGGGTGACCATCGAGACCGGCGCCCCCGCACGGTACGCCTCGTCGAAGAAGACGAACTGCTCGTCGGGACCACGGCCCTGCCCTCCGTACTCCGTGGGCCAGCCCAGTCCCAGCATGCCGTCGGCACCGATCCGGCGCAGTACCGCACGCTGCGCCGCGGAGTCCTCGACCGGCCCGTCCGGCAGCACCTCCCGGAAGTACGAACGGAGTTCGGTGCGCAGTCGCTCCTGGCGCGCGGTGGGGGCGAGGTGCACGTCGGCGGCCTCCCCTTCTGGTGGCCGTACGCCCGGTGCGCTGGGTCCGGGCATACGAACGAGCGAGCGGGTTTCTGACTGTCCGTCAGAAACCCGCTCGCTGTCAAGGTCGGCGCAGTGAACCCCGGAGAAGCCCCATTCCCTCCGTGCCGGCCCTGACGCATCACCTGCCGGTCAGCGCCGCGCCCCCTGCGCGACGGGCCGGATCGCCCGGAGAACGGGCCGGATCACTCGAAGTTGGTGAAGTTCACGGTGGCGTTGGTCTGGTCGATGTCCGTCGGGCCGGAGCCGCTCACGCTCGCGGTGTTGTTCTGGTTGGAGGCGCCGGCACCGTTGGCGACTTGCTGGCCGGTGGTCGAGTTGCCGAGGTTGTCCCCGCCGACGCCGGTCCCCGTCTGGCTCGTCGCCGCCGCACTCGACCCACCGGTCGCAAAGCCACCGTTATCGGCCTGCGCCACACCGCTGAAGAGCGCGGCCGCAAACGGCAGCGCGGCGGCAACGGCGACAACGCGGGCGGTACGGATGCTTGCCATGTGTCTTCCTCCTACGGAACACGACTTCTGGACCATCTGAACTGCGGGGTTGCGGGGTTGCGGGGTGGGGGACGGGCGAGTGGGCAGGTGGCCGGCCTGGCTGGTGGACCGGACGGGTGGCCCGGGTTCACCGGCCGATGCACCAACCGGCCGGATGGATCGGAGTGCCGAGCGGCGCCCGCCCGCGGCCGGAGCCCGGGTCACGGTCGCCCGCCGACCCTCCTGACCAGCCGGCCGGGAGAGGCTCCCCCTGCCTCACCGACCACCCGACGCTCTCCCACCTCTCCCTCCCCTCCCCCTCACCCCCATAGCTCCGGATAACCGGACAACAACTCCGCTTGTTCATCGGGCAGTTGGCCGACACCCCGATACTTGCCTCGACGTCGCGAACTCAGCTTTGCCCACGAAGCCCCGGCGAATCCGTCGCGAGGAGACGATTCCCCCGCAAGCATGATCAGCCCCGATTCAAACCCCTGCCCCCACACGTCACCCCCGCCCACGCCCCCCCGCACCGACACCAGCCCCGCCACGGGCCCACCGACAACGGGACCGACACCCCACCCGGCGCACCGCCGCACCCGGCGCGCGGGTCACTGCAACCCACGCCCCCTTCCCTTCATCGAACGTTCGTACGAAAATAGAGCCATGGCCATGCACCGCCGCCATGCCGGAACACCGACCGACCCTCCACCCGATCCGCCGACCGGCCAACCGCCCGGCCCGCGGCCCAACCAGCCGCACGCACCGCGGGCCGGCCTGCGCGCCGCCAAGCCCACAAACGCCCCCAGCGCCGGCGCCCCCGCCGCTGAAACCACCCCGCCCGACACCGGCAGCACCACTGCCGCCATCCCCGGCACGGCCACCACCGCCGGCACCACCACAGCCACCCCCGACAGCACCGCACTCACCCGGGCGCTGCCGGCCGCCGAGGCCGGCTACCCCGTCATCCCGCTGACCCGCAGCAAGCTCCCCGCCATCCGCTCCCCGCACCGCGGGCACCCGGAGGTCCCGCCCTGCCGCGGCGCATGCGGACGGCTCGGGCACGGCGTGCACGATGCGAGCACCGACCCGCTCACCGTCCGCCGGATGTTCGCGGCCGCCCCCTGGGCCACCGGCTACGGCATCGCCTGCGGACGGCCCCCGCACCACCTCATCGGCATCGATCTCGACACCAAGAACGGCGCCGACGGCCTGACCGCGCTCCGCTTCCTCGCCGAACAGCACGGCTTCCCGATCCCGCCGACGGTCACGGTCCTGACCCCGAGCGGCGGCCGCCACCTCTGGTTCACGGGCCCGCCGTCCCCACCCGTACCGAATTCGGTCGGCAAGCTCGCCCCCGGCATCGACGTCCGCGGCGCAGCCGGCTATCTCGTCGGCCCCGGCTCACTCACCACCCACGGCCGGTACGCCCTGGCACCGGACGCACCAGACCACCCCGCCCCCATACCGAGCCGCCTGCTCACCCTCCTCACGGCCCCGCCCCCGCCCGCTCACCGCGAGTCGCCGTACGGCGTCCCGCCCCAGCCCGCCGCGGCGCTCATACGCTTCGTCCGGGCATCCCCACGTGGCCAGCGCAACGCCCGCCTCTTCTGGGCCGCCTGCCGCGCCCAGGAGGCCGGCCTGGGCCAGGAACTCTCCGCCCGCCTGGCAGAAGCCGCCCGTCACACCGGCCTGTCCGCAGCCGAGGCCCGCGCAACGATCGCTTCCGCAGCGCGCCGTGCGTAAGCGCGCGAGTGAGGTACGTGCGAGAGAGACGTAGACCAGGCGGGTGGGAGCCGCTCACCCCTTGCGCGCCTCGATCAGGAACCGGGTCGTCCGGGCCACGAACGCCCCCTCCTCCCGTATCAGCGCATCCAACTCCCGCAGCCGCTCCCGGTATTCCGCGACCGTGAAGCCGGGCACCATCCACACCACCTTCCGCAGGAAGTAGATGACCGCCCCGATGTCAAAGAACTCGGTCCGCAACGACTCCGCACGCAGATCGACCACCTCAAGCCCCGCCGCCTCCGCCGCCCGGCGCGCATCCTCGGGATGACGGGCCCGCCGTATGTGCTCCGGCTGCGGCCCCAGGAAGTACTCCACCAGCTCGAACACACTGGCCGGACCGACCTGTTGGGAGAAATACCGGCCGCCGGGCCGCAACACCCGGGCGATCTCTTCCCACCACACGGTCACCGGATGGCGGCTCGTCACCAGATCGAACGCCGCGTCGGCGAACGGCAGCGGCGGCTCATCCTCATCGGCCACCACCACCGCGCCGAGCGGATGCAACAGCCCGGTGGCCTTGGCGACATTGGGCGGCCAGGACTCCGTGGCCACCATCACCGGCGGCAGCTTCGCCGCCCCGGCGAGCACCTCACCGCCACCCGTCTGAATGTCCAACGCCGCCGGCACACCCGCCAGCCGCTCACTCATCGCCCGCTGATAGCCCCACGAAGGCCGCTCCTCCGTGGCCCGCCCCGCCAGCCACGAAAAGTCCCACCCCTCGACCGAAGCCACCTCCGCCTCGGCCACCAGCTCCTCAAATGATCGCGCCATACCTACACAATCACCGCAAGGCACCTACCCCGCCAGCGATTTTCCCCGCCCAACCTGCCGCCCCCGCCCGCAACACAGGACGCCCCCTTCACCCCGCCCCGCCGGGCCCCTCACCAGTCCCCACCAAGAAGGCGAGCTCCGGCCGGTCCCACATCACCGCAGGCGGATACGCCGGCACCGTTCCGACCGACCGCGCACCCACGCTGCGGTAGAACCCTTCGGCAGGCGGATGCGACACCACCCGCACACTGTCGAGTCCGGCCCGCCGCGCCTCGTCCCGCATGTGCTCGACCAACCGGCGCCCGATGCCGTACCCCTGCGCCTGATCCGCCACAAACATCAGATCCAGCTCGGCCGCCTCCACCATGAGCGCATAAAACCCCAGAACCCGCCCGGCCTCCCCCTCACCCGGGCCGGCGCTGCCACCCCCGTCCTCCACGGCGACGAAAACCCGATGCGCTTCGATGTAGTCGGGCCCCACCCGATATCCCTCGACCATCGGGGAATACCGCCCCTCATAGGCACGAGAACGCCGCACCAGCCGAGTCAGCCGCGAGGCATCCCGCGCCTCGGCCCGCCGTATCACCACAGCACCTGGCCGAGCCCCGCCCTTTTCCCCGCCGCGCCGCACACCCACCGTGACCTCTGCCCACTTTCCGCATCACACCTGAATCGCAATTCCCGTGACCACCACAACGCTACAGCGCCGCTCACACCAATCCCGCAATCCCGAGATCCCCGCCCCACCACACCCCTCACCCCACACCTCACAGCAATCCCCGCCCCGCAGCCGCCATATTGCCCAGCAGCCACACGGCAGGGATGCACGCTGTTCAATAGTTCTTCGCGAGCGCGCCGGCCTCCCGACGCCCCTCACTCCGCGGCAGCGGCGCCATAGTCCTCCTCCGGGAACGGAACCCGCAGCTGGTCCCAGGACCGCCGCCCCGGCCACCCGTCCGCATCCGCGCCCGAATACCCCAGGGCACTCTGGAAGGACGAATAGGCCTGACGGTGCTTGTCATTCCACTTCGGCCCGGGACCGCTGAACCCGTAAGGAGCGCCGCATCCTTCCTCCACGAGGCGCAGCCCCATCATCTGGATGATCGGGCTGTTCGGCAGGGTCTTGAACCATTCGCCACCCGGGAAAGGAACGAAACTGGGATCGCCGGGCTGCGGCTCTCCAGTGGAAGCCTTGGCGACGATCAGCCGCTGCCCCACCTTGATGATATTCGGATCCGCAATGTTGTTCCAGATCTGAAGCTGCTTCACAGTGGTATGGAAACGAGTGGCAATACCGGAGAGGGTGTCACCCGCAACCACCGTGTAGTACCTGTTCTGTGTTGTCTGTTGAGTGCCCATGACACTCACGCTAGAAGCGTTCCCAGACCCCCGCATGTTTTGCAACAGCAGCCTGGCACCACACAACTTACCGCTTCACCGAGGTCATTTTACCGCCGAATCCCTTCACTTGCATGCCGAATTTCCCAATAGACAGTGGCGCCATCATAAATAGCGGCGCCGCAAACTACTGAAGACGCATGCTCAAAAGATCCGCGACATCAATCCCACCGGGGCGAATCCAGTGGTTGACCTGCGCACCCAGCCGCTCAACCTCGGCCGAATCGCCCGGAGATCCGCTCAGCGGTCTCACCGTCACCCCGACGACCTTGATACCCCGACGACACGGGACCCGGCCCAACACCCTCTACCCAGCGGCGATCTGACGCGTCAACACCTGCCGGCACGACGACGGGAGGCAGGGCTTGCCCTCGGACCAATTGGCCCCGACGCCCTTGCCTCCCGGCTCGACTATCACCGTACGCACCCTCACCGGTCCAGAACGTCCCGCCGGAACCGCGCGACGCCCTTCTCCCCCAAACACGAGCTGCTGGTCAGCAAGGCGTTCCCGGCAATAGCGGCATTGACCACGCCGAGTTCCGGCCCCCGGCGACCAGCCGCTCCGCAAGGCCGCCCGCATACCGGCGGTTGCCCTCAGGCGCGACCCGCCACTGCGACCCGCCACCCGCCGGCAATTGACCGTGAACAGCAGCAGACCCCGAGCCGACAGCAGGCCCCCGGCTTCGACACCCCATCCGACGCCACCTGACGCCAGCCGACACCAAATGGCGCCACTTGGCGTCACCCGACACCATGCCAGCCCCCACCGAGGCGCCACCCCAACCCCCGAAGCCCCCCACACTCCACATGGCGCCACCCCGAACCACCCCACCATCACCCCATTCCCCCAGCTCAGAGCGGCCTTCACCACCACCACCGCACCCCCACTCCCACCAAGCGACGCCACCCACCTTGCATATGGCATCAAAGTAGTGCCATCATGACGTCATGGACCTCACTCCGTATGTCGACACCCTGCGGCGCGAACTCGCGGTGGCCGCCGAAGCCGGCGGGAAAGAAGCCCGCGAGCTGGCCGAGCGGCTCACCGCCCCCCTGGAGTCGGCGACCCGTCTGACCATGCTCAATGTGCTCTCCGCCGCGATGGACGAGATCACCCGCGACCTCGCCCCGGGCTCGGTCGACGTACGGCTGCGCGGGCTGGACCCCGACTTCGTGGTGACGCCACCGACCGCCGGCGGCACCGCGGAAGCGGCGGCCCCGCCCGTCGAACCGCTCAAGGCGCACGCGCCCGCCGACGGCGACGAGGGCGGCACCGCCCGCGTCAATCTGCGCCTGCCGGCCCATCTCAAGGCGCGCGCCGAGGAGGCCGCGAGCCGCGCGGGCCTGTCGGTCAACGCGTGGCTGGTACGCGCCGTTTCTGCCGCGGTCGACGGCGGCACCCAGACGCGTACAACGGAGACGGCCCACACCATCGGACAGAGCTTCACGGGCTGGGTGCGCTAGCCGCGCCCGCCGCCCCGCACCACCTCACCCACACCACGTCCCACCAGCAGGGACGCCCCAAGGACCCATGAGGACGGTACAGCCATGCCTTCTTACGACACTCCCGAACCGATTTCGGCCACCGCCTACGTGGCAGCCGGCTCGATCCGGTTCACCGCGGGCGACCGCCTCGACACGGTCGTCGAGGTGCGGCCCCGCGACCCGAAGCAGGACCGAGACGTACGCTCGGCCGACCAGACCGAAGTCACCTACGCGAGCGGCGTCCTGACCGTCCGGACGCCCAAGCAGCGCAATCTCATCGGGCGCACCGGCACCGTCGACGTGACGGTCGAACTGCCCGCGGGCTCGGGTATCGACATGACCGGCGCCTGGGCCCAGGTGTTCGGCGAGGGCCGGCTCGGCGAGGTCCGGGTGAAGACCGCGGCCGGTGACGTCCGCCTCGACACCACCGGGCCGCTCCATCTGACCGCCTCCCACGGCTCGGTCACCGTCGACCGGGTCGAGGGCGCGGCCGAGATCACCACCAGCTCCGGCAGCCTGCGCGTCGGCACCGTCGACGGTCCCGCCATCCTGAAGAACTCGCACGGCACCACGACCCTCGGCACCGCCACCGGCGAGCTGCGGGTGAGCGGCGCCAACGGCGACATCGACATCACGCGCGCCGAGAGCTCGGTCGTCGTCGCCACCGCCCACGGCACCCTGCGGGTCGCCGAAGTCGCCTGCGGCACCGTCCAGTTGGTGACCGCCTACGGTGCCATCGAGGTAGGCATCCGCGAGGGCACCGCCGCCTGGCTCGACGTCAGCTCCGGCAACGGGCAGGTACGCAACACCCTCGCCGCCTCCGAGACCCCGGAGAAGACCGAGGACACCGTCGAGGTCCGCGCCCGGACCCGTTACGGCAACATCGACGTCCGCCGAGCCCGGCCCTGACCACCGGCCGGCCGCCAACTCGCCCCACACCCACCCCGCCACTTCAGCCCTCGAACGGGAGGGCGCCGGGCGCCTCCTGTCATGCTCGCGCCAAAACCGCCGCGGGCCCCGGGCCTGCAGTCCACCCACCGCCCCACCGCCTCCCCGCCCCAACCACCAGGACCACAGCAACGAGCACGCCCACCACGAAAGGAACCCCCATGAGCCCGACGGGTCCGAAGCGTCAGACGAGCCAGACGGGTCAACCCGGCCGGCCCGGTCAACCCGGCCAAGCAATTCCCGTCCCCCACGGCCTCCCCCTGGAACGCGACGCGGGCCCCTTCGACCCGCCCCGTGCCATCACCCGGCTGCGCGAGGCCCGCCCGGTCAGCCCCCTGCTCTTCCCCGACGGCCACGAAGGCTGGCTCGTCACCGGCTACGACGCGGTCCGCCGGCTCATGGCCGACACCCGGTTCAGCTCCCGCCAGGACCTCGGCGTTCTGCACATGCCGTACGACGCCACCGACATGCCCGTCATGACCGAACCGTCCCCGCAGGTCCCGGGCCTGTTCGTCGCCATGGACCCGCCGGACCACACCCGGCTGCGGCGCAAGCTCACCGGCGCCTTCACGGTCCGGCGCATGAAGATGCTCGAAGAGCACCTCGCCGAGATCGTCGAGCGGCAACTGGACGAGATGGCGCGCCTCGCCCCGCCGGTCGACCTGGTCAAGGAGTTCGCGCTGCCGGTGCCCTCACTGGTGATCTGCGAACTGCTCGGCGTCCCCTACGAGGACCGGGACACCTTCCAGGTCAACTCCGCCACGTTCATGGTCAAGGACCTGCCGCTCGAAGAGAAGATGGCCGCCTACGGCGCGATGACCGCCTACCTCGCCGAACTGGTCACCCGCAAACGCGCCGAGCCCGGCGAGGACATCCTGTCCGACCTGGCCCGCCAGGACGACCTCACCATCGAGGAACTGACCGGCATCGCCTTCCTGCTGCTGCTCGCCGGCCACGAGACCACCGCCAACATGCTGGCACTGGGCACCTTCGCACTCCTGGAACACCCCGAACAGCTGGCCGCGCTGCGGGCCACCCCGGACCTGCTCCCCGACGCCGTCGAGGAACTCCTGCGCTACCTGTCCGTGGCCGACATCTTCTACCGCTACGCCACGGAGGACATCGAACTCGGCGGCGAAACCATCAACAAGGGGTCAACCGTCGTCATCTCGCTCCTGGCCGCCAACCGCGATCCCCGACGCTTCGACCACCCCGACACCCTGGACGTCCACCGCAAGGCCCGCGGCCACCTGTCCTTCGGCCACGGCATCCACCAGTGCCTCGGCCAGCAACTGGCCCGCATCGAGATGCGCGCCGGCTTCGACGCCCTCCTGCGCCGCTTCCCCACCCTCCGGCTCGCCATCCCCGCCAACGAAGTGAAACTCCGGACCGACATGAACATCTACGGCGTCCACGAACTCCCGGTCACCTGGACAGAATCCACCCGGTAAACCCCTCGGCAGGCCGCACCATCACCCCCACCCACACCACCGGAGCGGGCCCGGACAACTCCCGGACCCGCTCCGACCTGCAGTTTCCCTACCCCTGCTGAGGCTGTGGGATTTGAACCCACGGCGACGTTGCCGCCACGACAGTTTTCACGACGAGGCCGCCCGTGCGGGACAAGATCTGAGCCATTGTTATGCCGACCCTGTGGTGGGCCGGCGGCGTTCATGGCTTACGTGAACTGGCCCGGCGTCGCCGGCTGACCGGGACCTGCATACCTGTCGCCCCCCGTCTCAGGGGTGTTGCTGACCTGAAGGGTGGGGCTGACCTGCGAGATGGAAAGTCCGCCATGATCGAAAAGGAGAGGCCCGCCCAGGGCTATGGACCCGGGCGCCTCGAAGAGGCTCTTCTTCGAGGCGGCTTGAGCCTGGCTGATAGCGGTGGTTACTCCACGGGAAACCGTCGCCCCGTGTTAATGCGCCGGGATATCGTCACGAACGGGCCGGCACTTCAGCTTCGGGGGTACGCATGACAGCTGTAAAGACGTTCGTGTGCTTAGCGAACTCGCGCAAGAATGCGGGTCGATGCGTGGCGGGCATGGTTGGCAAGGGTCCGGGACAATGGATACGCCCGGTCAGCGCCCGCCCGAACGGCGAAGTATCCGCTCATGAGCGGCAATATGCCGACAGATCAGACCCGAGAGTCCTCGATATTATCGCCGTGCCGCTCCTGCGCCCTCAGGCGCACAGCTACCAGAGCGAAAACTGGCTCCTTGACCCCAAGCGCTACTGGGAGAAGACCGGCAGGGCCGAGTGGGACACGCTGCTCACACTGGAGCAGCGCCCAAAAACCTTATGGATCAACGGACACAGCACATATCACGGCAGCAACAACCGCGTCTTGACTGATCAAGCGCACACTTTGCCGGACTCACTCAAGCTCATCCGGGTTGACTGCGTAACGTTACAGGTGCACACCCCTGGCTCAGCGTTCGGCGACAGGAAGAAGGTCGTGGACGCACATTTTCGCCATGCCGGATGCACCTACATACTGCGACTCACCGATCCCGAGTACGAACAGACATACTTGGCCAAGCAGGAGGGGACATACAACCTGAGCGAATCTTTCCTTACGGTGAGTCTCGGCGAACCGTTCGAAGATTACGCTTACAAATTAGTGGCAGCCATCATCGAGCGAGCAAAGATTTAAGCAGGCAGCAAGCAATGACACTGAATACCGTGTTTACCGTCGGGCACTCCACGCATAGCGTTTCACATTTCCTGGGCCTACTTCACAAGCATGAAATCACGGCGGTCGCCGATGCGCGGTCGACACCCGCCAGTCGGTTCACCCCTCAGTTCAACCGAGATGCAGTGAAGCGCAGTCTGCGCGAGGTTGGCATCAAGTACGCCTTCCTGGGCAACGAACTCGGAGCGCGTACGAAAGACGCCACATGCTATGTCGACGGACAGGTACAGTACAGCCGCCTCGCCCAGACCCCGGATTTCGCCAGCGGCATCAACCGCGTACTGAAGGGTGCACAGAACGAGCGAATCGCCATCATGTGCACCGAACAAGAACCACTCGAATGCCATCGCTGCATCCTCGTCGCGCGAACGCTCGAAGAACACGGGACCACTGTCGACCACATTCACGGCGACGGACATATCGAGAGCCATAGCACGGCAATGCAACGCCTGATGGCCAGCTTCAGACTGGACCAGGAAGAACTATTCCGCACGCCGGCTGAGCGCCTCCAAGAGGCGCTCAGCCGCCAGGAACACCGCATCGCGTACGTCAATGAGGAGCTTCGCATCAACGGGACGCCGGAAAAATGAAACTCTACACAATCGGCTTCACAAAGAAGTCCGCAGAAAAGTTTTTCGGGCTACTGCGCAAAGCCGAGGTGGCAACGCTGATCGATGTCCGGCTGAACAACGTCTCACAATTGTCTGGCTTCGCCAAGCGCGATGACCTGAAGTACTTCCTGAGTGAGATTTGCGACGTGCAATACGCCCATCGCATCGATCTGGCACCAACCCAGTCCATGCTCGACGACTACAAGAAGCGAGGTGCCAGCTGGGCATCCTACGAAGAACGCTTCCTGGAGTTAATGAAGGATCGCCACATTGAGAACACCGTCCCACAGGAACTACTCAACAACGCCGTCCTGCTTTGCAGTGAAGATAATGCGGAGCATTGTCATCGCCGACTAGTTGCCGAATACCTGGCGCAGCAGTGGGGCAACGTCTCGATCGAGCACCTGACATAAGGCTCATACCCCGTAAACGGTGCGTGCGTACTCGGGCCGCTCCACACGACGAAATGCCCCTACGAGACACGTGGGTCGAAACGGCGAGCCCCCAACACCACTCCCAGACAAACTCCGGGGTGAGACAGGACGAACGCAGAAGGGGTGCCCCGCCGAAGCAGGACACCCCTTCTGACCAGCTAACTCGCTGACCTCAGCGGAGGCTGTGGGATTTGAACCCACGGTGACGTTGCCGCCACGACAGTTTTCAAGACTGTTCCCTTAGGCCGCTCGGGCAAGCCTCCCCGCGGCACCGGTGCGCGGGGCGCGAAGGTGTCGCGGGATCAGACTAGCGCGTCACTTGTCGCCTGTGCGCTGGCCCAGGGTCACATGGGCGGTGTGCTCCTTGCCGCCGCGCTTGTAGGTGAGGGTGACCTCGTCGCCGGGCTTGTGCTGCCAGATCTCGCTGATGAGGGTGGGGCCGCTGTCGATGACGGTGTTGTCGAGCTTGGTGATGGTGTCGCCGGGGCGGAGGCCCGCCTTGTCGGCGGGGCCGTTCGGGGTGACGGCCTTGGAGCCGTTGTTGCCGGTCTGGGCGATGGTCGCGCCGTCGCCGGTGTCCCGCATACCGACCTGGACGCCGATCTGGGGGTAGACCGGCTTGCCGGTCCTGATCAGGTCCTGGGCGACCCGCTTGGCCTGGTCGATGGGGATCGCGAAGCCCAGGCCGATGCTGCCGGACTGCTGGGACTCGCCGCCCAGGCCGCCGCCGTTGCCCGCCGACTGGATCGCGGAGTTGATGCCGATGACATTGCCGGCGGCGTCCATCAGGGGGCCGCCGGAGTTACCGGGGTTTATCGAGGCGTCGGTCTGCAGGGCGCTCATGTACGAGGCGCTGGTGCCGCCGCCGTCGCTGGAGGCCACCGGGCGGTCCTTGGCGCTGATGATGCCGGTGGTGACCGTGCCGGACAGACCGAAGGGGGCGCCGATGGCGATCGTGGCGTCGCCGACCTGCACATTGCCGGACTTGCCGAGCGGGAGCGGGTTGAGCGGGGCGCCGGAGGCGTTCTTCAGCTTGATCACGGCGACGTCGTAGCCCTGGGCGTTGCCGACGACCTCGGCGTCGTACTTCTTGCCGTTGGAGAACGTCGCGGTGAGCTTGCCGCCGCCGGCCGCGCTGGCGACCACGTGGTTGTTGGTGAGGATGTGGCCCTGCTTGTCGTAGACGAAGCCGGTGCCGGTGCCGCCCTCGCCGGTGGCACCCTGCGCCTCGATCGTCACGACGCTGGGCAGGGCCTTCTGCGCTATCCCGGAGACGGAGGTCGGCTTGCGGTTCAGCGCCCCGGGGTCGCCGGGCGCGGAGACCGTCGTCGAGGCGCTGTCGTTCTGGCCCGCGGCCCAGAAGCCGATGCCGCCGCCGATACCACCGGCCACCAGCGCGGCCACCAGGACGGCCGCGATCAGGCCGCCGTTGCGCCGCTTGGGCGCGGGGCTGCCGGCCACCGCCCAGGGGTCGCTGCCGTACGGGGGCTGCTGGCCCCAGCCGCCGCCCGCGCCGGGGGCGGCGTGGCCGGTGCCCGGGTACGGCGGGATCTGGGCGGTCTGCTCGGTCGTGGGGGCGTCGCCGGGGTGGCCGTAGCCGGGCTGCGGAGGGTGTCCGGCGGCCGGGGCGAAGCCCGGCGGCGGGGGCGGCGTCTGCGGGGCGTCGGGAGTCCGGTCACCGGAGGCGGACGCGGGGGCGCTGTCCGGCTGCGGCCCGGCCGGCGGCTTGGCCTCCGGCGGGACGGCGGCTCCCTCGTTCTCGGTGCTCACAGCTCTCTCCTCAGCTTCATGACTGTCGGCGCCCACGGTCTGGCAGGCTGCTTCCCTGCCGCCGCGGATCTCATCCATCCCGGGATCCGGGGCGGGCCGTTTCTTCCGGGACTTGCGGTTCGGCCGGACCCTGGGGGTGCGTCCGGGTGATGCGGTTCTTGTCGGGGCCGGCGGGCCTCGCGGTCCGTCGGGTGGTGCGGTCCTTCCGGTCCGGCGGGCGCAGGGCCCTCCGGGTCGTACAGCTCCTCGTGCCGGTGGACGGGGAGCCCGGTCCTCCAGGATCAAGGATCCCGGCGATACGGGCGAGTCCCGGTCCGCCGGTCCGGGGCCGCCGGCCATGGTCCGCAGGTCCTGTCCCGCACACCCCGGCCGCACGTGAGCCCCGTCCGCGGGCCCGTCCGGTGATCCGGGCCGGGCGGTGCGGGCGAGTCTCCCCTCCACCCTTTCCCACCGAGCGTCAGAGCACCGTAAGCCGAGGCTGTGACTGTCCCCTCATCCTTTATCCCGGACAAAAGCGACGCATCCCCTGTTCCTCTCCCCGGACAAACGCCCGGCGGCCCCTCCGTGGCGGATGGCACGATAACGCGGTGACCTATGCACGCCCCGCCCAGGACGCCCGTCCGGACCGTCCGGCCATTTCCGTCATCGCCCATCGCGGTGCCTCCGAGGACGCCCCGGAACACACCCTGGCGGCCTACCGCAAGGCCATCGAGGACGGGGCGGACGCCCTGGAGTGCGATGTCCGGCTGACCGCGGACGGGCATCTGGTCTGCGTGCACGACCGGCGGGTGAACCGCACGTCCAACGGGCGCGGCTCGGTCTCCGCTCTGGAGCTCGCCGACCTGGCCATGCTCGACTTCGGCTCCTGGAAGGAAGAAGGTTTCGGCAACGAGGCACCGGACCGGCAGCACGAGGACCCCGAGCGGACCTCCGTACTGACCCTGGAACGGCTGCTGGAGCTGGTCGCCGACGCGGACCGCCGGGTCGAGCTGGCCATCGAGACCAAGCACCCGACACGCTGGGCCGGACAGGTGGAGGAGCGGCTGGTCGAGCTGCTGACGCGGTTCGGGCACACGAATCCGGCCAGGCACCCCGACCGGCCCCCCGCGGTCCGGGTCATGAGCTTCTCGGCGCGCTCCCTGCATCGCGTACGGGCCGCGGCGCCCTGCATCCCCGGCGTCTACCTGATGCAATTCCTCACGCCACGGCACCGCGACGGCCGGCTCCCGCCCGGCGTCGGCATCGCGGGCCCCGGGATACGCATCCTCCGCTCACACCCCGACTACGTCGCCAAGGCACACCGCGCGGGCCACCGCGTCCACGTCTGGACGGTCAACGACACCGCCGATGTCGAGCTGTGCCAGGAATTGGGGGTGGATGCGGTGATTACGAATCGCCCCAAACAGGTGCGAATCCAACTCGGCCTTGGCTAAAGCCCATCACAGGGTGTGCACCGGCGCATTCGACCCGCATTCCGGAGTGCCCAATGCGTCACCATGTGCCGCTTGGCCGGTTTCCGGTCCAGTCCATTGGGGCATTCATCCCGTGGCGTGGGGCAAAGGAGGTCTCGGGGGTGGCGTTGGTGGTGGCACAAGAGGTGCCGACGTCGTCGATCATGGCCGTACCCCATGGTCCTGTGGGTGTGGGCATGGCCAGGCGGCGCATGCGCGAAGAGCTGTTGGCAAGTGGAGTTCAGGACACAGTCGTCGATGACGCGGTCCTCATCCTTTCGGAGCTGCTGAGTAATTCCTGTCGCCATGCGCGTCCGATATACGAACACCGGTCACCGGGTTCCGCTTCGGCCGCGGCGCAGGACGGCCCGTTGGCATCCGTCCGGGCTTCCTGGCAGATCGACGCACAGGGCCGGCTGACCGTCGCGGTCACGGACGGCGGCGGCCCGACCCGACCGCTTCCGGCCACTCCCTCGGTCACGGCGCGCGGCGGCCGCGGGCTGGCCATCATCCGCTCGCTCGCCAAGGACTGGGGCGTACGCGACTCCGTCGTCGGCGAAGTCACGGTCTGGGCGGCACTCTCGCTGCAGGGCGCGTTCGCTACGCGCGTGGACCTGACACCCGATCTGCCGCCCTCGCTCACCACGGGCCCGGGACCCATCCCGGGCCGGCCGCTCGCCCCGGATTTCCCGGACTTCGACGATCTGCCGTAGCGGCACGGCGGGACACGGCCGGCGCGCGGCCGGGCGCGACGGCGTACGCAATCCTCTAGGCTCGCGCCGAAACGCGTCCGTACGCCCCGGATCGACCAGGAGACACCGTCGTCATGGCCAAGAAGCGCCGTCCCCAGTCCCAGGCCGCAGCACCGCAGATCAAGGACGGCGAGGTGCCGGTCGTCGGCGCCCGTGAGCCCTGCCCGTGCGGCTCCGGCCGCCGGTACAAGGCCTGTCACGGGCGACAGGCGGCGCACGCCGCCACCGAGTTGGTGCAGCGCCCCTTCGAGGGCCTGACCGGTGAGTGCGACTGGGTGGCGCTGCGCGAGCTGGTGCCCGCCGCCACCGCCGAGTTGACGCTGAAGGGCGGACTGCCCGAGGGCGTCCCGTCCGTGACGCTGGCGACCGTGCTGCCGATGGCCTGGCCCGCGCTGCGCCGCGACAACGGCGCGGTCCTGCTCGGCGTGCAGAACGACACCGCCTCCGGTGACCTCAGCCGCGCCCTCGCCGACACCCTCCAGCGCGCGCTGGAGGCCGAGCCCGGCACCCCGGTCGCCGCCGGCCGCCCGTCCCCCGACGGTCCGCGGCTGCAGGATCTGCTCGACCCGGACGCGGCTTTTGAGCCGAACGTCCACACCGGCTTCGAGTTCTGGGTGGAGAACGCCGAGAACGCCACCGGCGAGGTCGCCGCCTCCCTGGAGCGGGCCAACGCGGCGGCCATTCCCACCGAGCGGATCCCCGGCCTGGAGGGCGCGTACTGGTGCGAGGCCCCGGAGAAGAACCACCTGCGCTGGGTCACCGCGCACCCCGAGGAGCAGCTGCTCGACGCGCTCGCCCGGCTGCACGCCGCGGGCGCCTCCTCGCTCGGCGAAGGCACCCGCCTGGTGGGCTCGTTCCGCGCGCACGGCCTGGTCGTGCCGGTCTGGGACCTGCCCTCGTCGATGAGCGCCGAGGACGTCGCCAAGCCTGCCGAGGCGTTCGCCGAGCGGCTGGCGGAGGCGCTCGCGTCGGACGCCCCGCTCACCCCCGAGGAGCGCCGGGCGCGCGGCGGGCTCACCAACCGCCAGGTGACCCTGAGCTGAGCGGACCGCCCGGTCGGGCGGACCGGACGCCCTCGGGGATCTCAGGCGTGACACCTGTCACAACTCCCCGTACCTGCCGGTAAATAGGCGTCCGGAATTCCACGATCGAATTTGCGAACCGCCAATCTCTTGTTACGGTTCTAGAAGCCCGGTCGCTGGTGCATCCCCCGTCGCCAGCGACCGGGCGCTTCCATGCCCGGAGCCCGGCACTCCGCCTGCCCGGCCCCGGCTCCCCGCGCCCCACGGCGTCAGCGGCCCGAACCACCGCTTCCCGCACCGGAATTGCTTCCGGCGCGCAGCAGCAGCCGCTCCCCCGCAGCATCGGAGAACTCCGCCACCGCCCCGTACGGCCCGCCCCGGCGCACGGTCGCCCCGGCCGGCGTCTCGCACAGGCCGGGCGGGCCGTCCGCCGACACCTCACAGTTCACCTGGACGGTCGTGCCGTCCGGCCGCAGCAGCGTGAGCGCGGCGCGCAGCGGGCCGCCGGTGAGATTGCGGTAGTACGTCCGCCCCCAGGTCAGACCGTCCTCGGCGAGCACACAGGTCTGGGCCTGGATCCGCCCGGGAGCGGTGAGTTGGGGGCCGCAGCGGGAGATACGGCCGGAGCGGGGCGGCAGGCCAGGGGCGGCGGACGAGCCGACGGCGGTCCGGGCGTCCGCGACGACGGAACCATTGCCCGCCTTGGTAACGCTTTCCTGGCTGATACCCCTTTTGCCCGTAGAGCGGTTTTCGGACGTGGCGGCCGCCCCGGACGCGACGAGGTCGGCCGGACCGGCCATTGCGGCGCCCAGCGGCACGACGGCGGCGAGCACCGCCGCGCCGGCGAGACCGGTCATGCGGACTTTCCGCGCACGCTGCATGGCCCCCACCTGCGATTGAGATGCCGCGACGGCGGCTTGACGGTGGGCCGAACCTATCGGGCGGCGGGGGTGCGCCCGGACGCCGGACGCCACTTCCCCGTAGCTGTCCGGGCCGGTCACACCCGAACGGGTGATCCGCCCGCGCGTTGATCCCGACCGCCCGACGGGTGGACGGGAGGGACTCCGGGGTGCGGCGCGGGCGTCAGTACGCGAGCCGGCTGCCGCCGTCGGGGGTGCTGGTGCTCGCCGTGACCAGGGCGTCCACGATCGTGGCCACCTTCGGCAGCCAGGGCGCGGACGAGGGTGGGGGTCCCCCCTGCTCGGACGAAGTTGCGAGTTTGGGGGAGGCCGGCGGCCGTTCCCAGCGGACCTGGCCGGTGCCGATCCGGGAGGGCGGGAGCACCACATAGCCGCCCTCGCCGTGGAACCGCAGCGAGCTGGGCACCCAGTCCTGGGAATGCAGCAGCTCGCCCAACTCGGCGAGGTCGTACGGCGCGACGAGCAGCGACCAGCGGGTGGGCGTGGCCACCACGGGGCCGAGGCGTACGCCGAAGTGGTCCAGGGCCGCCAGGGCGCGGGCACCCGCGACGGCGGGCAGGCTCAGCGCGCACGGCGCGCTGCCGCCGGTGGCCAGCACGACCGGGGCATCGGGGCGGTTCGTCCACCACCAACGCACCATCCGGGCATCGGTCGTGGCGGCCAGCAAACCGGGGTCGAAGGGGTGCGCGCCGGGCACCACGCACTCGGGGTCGGGGCAGCTGCACCGGCGGACGGGCCGCTCACCGAGGCCGAGCCGGGCACCGGCCGGCTGACGGCCGGCGGGCCTGATCCCCACACCGGGAAGGACGGGCCACTGCCACTCGGTGGCGCAGTGGAGCGCCGCACCGAGCAGCGCCGACCGTCCGCCGCGCCGGAACAGGAGCTTGCGTCGCCTTCCGAGGATCTCGCGCATGAGCGCTCGTTCCTTTCCGTAAACGCCGAGGGCTTTGTCCATCGCACTACATGGCACTTCTTGCCGGTTCGCCGTCGTTCGTGCCGTGCCGCTTCATGCCGTGGTGTGGCGTTTCCTGCGGCCCGGCGGTGCAACCCGGGGTCGATCGCATCTCGATCACGCCACGTGGATCACAGGTCACCGCGTGTACAAGGCAGCGCATCACGCCGTACGCCGAGCGTGGAACATGGCGGGGGGTGGCGCGCCCATGGCGATTGCGCCTCCGTGGTGCAGTCCCCGCCTCTTGGGGGTGCGTCGCGGTCGTCGCCGTATTAGACGCCGGCGTCCGCCGGAGAGTTCCGGTACGGCCCCAACTGGCCCCGCACCTTTCCGAGTACGTACCCGCCACTGTGGTGATGACGCGCTGCTGATCGCCGTCAGTCGACCTCAAATTGACGCTTGAGGGGCCTTTTTCAGGCCAATCTACAGACCTCGCAGACACCACAAACCCCAAGGGGAGAGTGCTGGACATCACATCGTTGATGCGTGTACATGTGGAGCATTGATAGCGGAGCAGCATGACATGGGGGTTTGCGATGCTATTGAGGAAATTGAGCGGCCAATCGTACCGCGCAACATCACTCAACAAAATGCCGCACTCCCTACCAAATGGCGGCCTGACCTGGGGTATTACCGGGCGCGACGATAGTCGCCGGCCATGACCACCCCTCACGTACCGAAAGTGGCTGGAATCGAACCAGCTCTTCCCGCCCCCACTCACACTGTCGACCCGCATCTGGGGAACACCCCCGCGGGCCCCACCGTCGGCACCCCGTCCGGCGACTCGCCGCACCCCCTTCCGGGCGCCTCTCGGGAGCCCGCACCCGACGCCACGTCAGACACCGCCCCCGGCGACACCCCCGAACTCTCCGTCGTCGATCAACTCACCGCCGCGCAGGACCGGCTGGCCGGGTGGATCTCCGACCTCAGCACCCTGCACGACCTGACCGAACGGCTCGCCCGCACCCGCACGCTGGAGGCCGCCTTCCACGAGCTGCTGCGCGCCGGCGCCTCCCTGGTCGGTGCGCGCCGCGGACTGGTCGTGCTCGCCCCGGCCGACGGCTTCGGCCCGGAGACCACCGTCGGACTCGGCCTCGGCCACGCCGAGATCGGCTCCATCGAGACCATCCCGCGCCGCGCCCTGTCGTACGCGCGGATACTGGACGGCCTCCCGGCGCCGGGCACCACCGACGACACCCGGAGCGGACCGCTCGACGGACTCCGGCACGAGAGCGACGCGGGCCGTCCCCCGGGCCCCCGCGGCGCGGCGGCGGCCGGGCCGTGCACCGAGATCTCCGAACCCGACATCCCCGGCGAGAAGGATCTCGACCCGCGGCTGCGCGAGGTCGCGGCCCGGCTCGGCTACGCCGCCAGTTACGCGGTCCCGCTCACCGCCGACCCCATCGGCCGGACCGGCGCCGCGGTCTGGCTCTACGACGAACCGGCCGAGCCCACCGAACGGCAGCGCCACCTCATCGGCCGCTACCGGGCGCACGCCGCCGAACACCTCGCCCGCCTCCTCGAACTCCACCGCACCCGGCAGGCCGTCCGCACCCTGCGCGAGGAGCTGCTGCCGCACCGGCTGCCGCGGGTCCCCGGCGTCCGCCTCGCGGTGCGGCACAGCAGCGGGCCGCTCGGCGGCGGCGACTGGTACGACGCGCTGCCGCTGCCCGACGGCGCGCTGGGGCTGGCCATCGGTTCGGTGACCGGCTCCGGCCCGAGCGCGGTGGCGGCCATGGGCCGGCTGCGGGCGTCGCTGCGCGCCTACGCCGTCATGGAGGGCGAGGATCCGGTCGCGGTCCTCTCCGACCTCGAACTGCTGCTGCGGCTGACCGAGCCGGCCCGCAGCGCCACCGCGCTGTTCGCTTTCACCGAGCCGCCGCCCGGCGCGCCCGGCGGACCGCCCGCACCCCCGATGCCGGGCGGGATCACCGACCCGTTCGCCCGCAAGATCGTGCTGGCCGGGGCCGGCCACTGCCCGCCGCTGATCCTCGGCGATCTGCGGACCGAGTACGTGGAGACCTCGCTGTCCGCGCCGCTGGGCATGCTGGCCTGCTGGGAGGCGCCGAGCGTGGAGATCGAACCGGCCGCCGGCGAGACCCTGCTCCTCTACAGCGACGGGCTGCTGCACCGCACCGGCGAGCCCATGGACCGCGCCTTCACCCGGCTGCACGCGGCCGCCGCGGGCGTTCCCCGGGCCGCCCGCCATGATCCGGAGGCGGTCTGCGACCACATCCTGCGCACGATGCTGCCGCAGGGCCTGGACGACCCCTCGTCCGAGGAGGACGTCGTGCTGCTCGCCGCGTACTTCGAGGAGTAGCCCCCGGTCCGGCGACTCGGGGCCGGTCCGGCGGCCCCCGGCCCTGGTCGCGGGGCCGGCCCCGAGCACGCCACCCAGGACGGGCGGACCCGCTGTCGCGGGCCTGCCCCGGCCGCCATGCCTCCTATGGCCGTACTGGCAAAGAGGTCACACCTTCGGCCCCCTGGACCGCTTTCGATCCGCACATACGATGGAATGCGGTTCAGTCTTTAAAGGAGGCATGGTGACCGACGAGCTCACTCCGGAGACCCCGGACGAGGACGAGCAGCCGATCAAGCAGCGCAAGAACGGCCTTTACCCGGGCGTCTCCGACGAGCTCGCGGCGAACATGAAGAGCGGCTGGGCCGACACCGAGCTGCGCGACCTCCAGCCGATCGCGCAGGCCCCGCACGCCGCCCGCCGCCGGGCCGCGCTGTCCGCGCAGTTCCCCGGGGAGCGCCTGGTGATCCCGGCGGGCAATCTGAAGACCCGCTCCAACGACACCGAGTACGCGTTCCGCGCCTCGACGGAGTACGTCTACCTCACCGGCGACCAGACCGACGACAGCGTCCTGGTCATGGAGCCGAACGGGGACGCGCACGAGGCGACGCTCTACCGGCTGCCCCGCTCCAACCGTGAGAACGGCGAGTTCTGGCTCAACGGCATGGGCGAGCTGTGGGTCGGCCGGCGCCACAGCCTCAGCGAGTCCGAGGCGCTGCTCGGCGTCCCCTGCAAGGACGTCCGCGAGCTGCCCGACGCGCTCAAGGAGGCCACCGGCCCGGTCCGCGTGGTGCGCGGCCACGACGCCGGTATCGAGGCCGCGCTGGCCGACAAGGTCACCGCCGAGCGCGACGAGGAGCTGCGTGTCCTGCTCTCCGAAGCCCGCGCGGTCAAGGACGCGTTCGAGATCGGCGAGCTGCAGAAGGCCGTCGACTCGACGGTGCGCGGCTTCGAGGACGTCGTGAAGGTCCTGGACAAGGCCGAGGCGACCAGCGAGCGCTACATCGAAGGAACGTTCTTCCTGCGCGCCCGCGTCGAGGGCAACGACATCGGCTACGGCTCGATCTGCGCCGCCGGACCGCACGCCACCACCCTGCACTGGGTCCGTAACGACGGCGACGTCCGCTCCGGCGACCTGCTCCTGCTGGACGCCGGCGTGGAGACCCACACCCTCTACACCGCGGACGTGACCCGCACCCTGCCGATCAACGGCCGCTACACCGACCTCCAGCGCACGATCTACGACGCGGTGTACGAGGCCCAGGAGGCGGGCATCGCCGCGGTCAAGCCGGGCGCCGCCTACCGCGACTTCCACGACGCGGCGCAGCGGGTGCTGGCCGAGAAGCTGGTCGAGTGGGGCCTGGTCGAGGGCCCGGTCGAGCGGGTCCTGGAACTGGGCCTGCAGCGCCGCTGGACCCTGCACGGCACCGGCCACATGCTCGGCCTCGACGTCCACGACTGCGCCGCGGCCCGCACCGAGCACTACGTCAACGGCACGCTGGAGCCCGGCATGGTGCTGACCGTCGAGCCCGGACTGTACTTCCAGGCGGACGACCTGACGGTCCCGGAGGAGTACCGGGGCATCGGCGTCCGCATCGAGGACGACATCCTCGTCACGGCCGACGGCAACCGGAACCTGTCCGCCGCACTGCCCCGGCGCTCGGAAGAGGTCGAGTCCTGGATGGCCGGGCTGCTCGGCGCGTAGCGGCGGGAGACCTCGCGCAGGCCCCCTGGTGGCGTCAACTGCCGCCGGGGGGCTTGTTGTTGACGGCGGGCGACTCGTCGGCGGGAAGGCCGCCCTCGCCCTTCCTCCGATAGGCGCCCGCGCAGGCCGCCGCCCAGACGGCGGTGGCGGCGGACTCGGCGAGGTCCCGGTCGACCGGTCGACGGGCGATCAGAATCCGGTAGCAGAAGGGCGCGCCGAGCGCCGACAGCACTCCCTCCGGGTCGGTGTCCACGGGCAGTTCGCCACGGTCGACGGCCCGCAGCACCATCCGGGTGGCCAGCGCCATCCGTTCGCTGAAGAAGGACCGCAGCACCGCCGCCGCCTGCGGGTCCCGCGCCGCGGCGGAGACCACCGCCTCGATCAGCGAGCTCATCCGTGCCTCGCCGTAGAAGTCGGCTATCGAACGGGCCAGCGTATGCAGGTCCGTGGGCAGACTGCCGGAGTCCGGCAACGGCACACCGGAACTCAGATCGGCCAGCAACTCGCACACCAGGCCCTCGATGGAGCGCCATCGGCGGTAGAGCGTCGCGACGTGGATTCCGGAGCGCTGCGCGACCTTTTCCATGGTCAGCCCGGCGAAGCCGCCCTCCCCCAACTCCTGGAAGACCGCGGTCAATACGGCCTGACGGGTGCGGGCCGTACGCCCGCCGGGCCGGGTCTCGCCCGGGGCATGGTGCGCTGTCGTCACGACGGCTCCGTATTGCAGTGCGGGTTCACGCCAAGTATTGTCCGAGACGAGTTAACGCGAGCAACTTCGCGTTAACCGTGGTGCGCGCTGGTCTCGCCGGGACAGGGGACGCCGCGGGGGAGGTCCTCCCACCGCGAGACCGCGCTGCCGACTCTCCCCAACGGGCGATTTCCGGTCAATTATCCATCTGCCGACGTTCGCCCGGATTGACACCTCCGCTTCCCGGTGTGCCACGGGTGGACTGCGGGACGGGGACGGGACGTTCGGAGCCCGGTCACCCGCAACCCGCACTCACGAAGCCATCGGAAGCGCCGCTCCCTCGCGCCACTTGAGGATCTTGTCGAAGCTGACCACTGCGCCGGGGCGGCCCGTGCGGTTGCGGTAGCGGACGTGGTCGGTGAGGGCCTCGATCAGAAAGAGCCCCCGGCCGTCCTCGGCAAACTCGGGGGCCTGCGCGGGGGTGGGCACGGGGGCCGGGGGGAGGGCGCGGTCCGTGGCCGTATGGGGCGGGGCGGGGGGTGCGGGGCTGTGGCGGAAGCCGGGGCCCGAGTCGGTGACCTCGATGCGGCAGGTGTCGCCGTCGATGAAGGCCGTGACGCGGTAGTCCTCGGTGGAGTCGCCCCCGTGCTCGACGGCGTTCGCGCAGGCTTCGGAGAGGGCCACCGACAGGTCGTAGCAGATGTCCGGGTCCACGCCCGCGGTCTCCATCGTGCCCAGCAGCAGGCGACGGGCGAGCGGCACGCTCGCAGCCTCGCGCCGCAAATGGAGTGACCACCAGATGCTCATCGCTCCAGCCTCCTGGCCGCGGCTCGACATATCGTTACCTATTGCCGCGCCCCAAGGTCCGTAAGCATGTCCGGGACGTGATACCGCTCATTCGGCGGATGCGGGGAGTGAGCGCACCGGTGTAGGTGCCGCGCCGCCCATGCGCCGTCGCGCGCCCCGCCTGCCTCCCCGGACGCCCCACCGGGCGCCCCTTGGCACCGACCTGCCGTAGGGGGGCTCCGGGACCAGTGGGATGATGGCGCGGCCATGACTCCACCGCCCGCCTCCACAGCGCGCGCAGCCGCCGATCTCCGGCTGTTGAGGGCCGCGGTCTTCACCGCGGTCTGCGTCGCGCTGTCCGCGGCCGGGCACATCCTCGGCTCCTGTGCCACCGTCCCGCTGTGGACGCTGGGCGTGGCCGCCGCCGCGCTGTTCGCGGTCGCGGTGCCGCTGGCCGGGCGGGAGCGCACGCTGCCGGGGATCGCCGTCGGGCTCGCCGTGGGACAGCTCGCGCTGCATGCGCTGTTCTCCTTCGGGCAGCAGCCGGCGCCCGCCGTGGCGCGGAGCGCGTCCGGTGCCGGCGGGCTCTCGGACCAGGCCGCGATCAGCGCGGCCCGGCATCTGACGTGCGGGCTCGGCAGCGGCCGGCTGGACGGCGCGCAGGCCCGCCGGGCGCTCGGCCCGGGTGGCCTCGACGCGGCCTCCGCCGCCGGGGTGGCCGCACCGGCGGGGCACGGTACGGCCGGTGGCCCGGCCGCCGCCGACCCGGTGGTGCACGGCCTGCTGCCGTCGCTGCCCATGCTGCTCGGGCACCTGCTGGCGGCCCTCGCCCTCGGCTGGCTGTTGCGGCGGGGCGAGGCGGCGCTGTGGCGGCTGGTCCGGCTGTCGGCTCCGGCGGCGTACGGGATGACCGTACGGACGCTGGCCGGTGCGCTGCGGGCGGCGCTCGTGCTGGTCCGCGCCCTGCTCACGGGCCTCGGGGCGGCGCACGACAAGGCGCTGCGCGCCCCCGTTTCGTACGGGGATGACAAACCCGGCCCGAAGGACCCGGCACTCCACCACAGTGTCGTGAGGCGAGGGCCACCCACCCTCGCCCTCGCGGCCTGACATCGCGCGAAGCACGCTCCCGCAGGACCGGGTACGGGCTCGCGCGCCGTCGCCGCACGCGCGCCAGCTACACCGTCACCAGCAGTTTTCTCCTTCCTGTGGAGTGTTTTCCCGATGTCGAAGATCTCGAAGATGACGCAGACACCGCAGCAGCAGTCGGACGCCTCGCGGCCGCGGCGGCTCGCGCGGCGGCTGCCGCTCGTGGGCGCCGCCGCCGTCGGCGGTGTGGTGTTGCTCGCCGCCCCGGCCTTCGCGCACGTCAGCGTGCAGCCGTCCGGCGACGCCCCCAAGGGCGGCTATGCGACCGTCAACTTCAAGGTGCCCAATGAGCGGGACGACGCCTCCACGGTGAAGCTCGAGGTCACGCTGCCGGCCGACCACCCGCTGGCGTCCGTCATGCCCCAGCCGGTGCCCGGCTGGAAGGTGGACGTGAAGAAGACCAAGCTGGCCAAGCCGCTCGACATGCACGGCGAGAAGATCAGCGAGGCTCCCTCGAAGATCACCTGGACCGCGGAGGACAAGGGCGTCGAGCCGGGGCAGTTCCAGCAGTTCCCGGTCTCCGTCGGCATGCTGCCCGAGGACGCCGACCAGGTCGTCTTCAAGGCCCTCCAGACGTACGACGACAAGGAGGTCGTGCGCTGGATCGAGCCGACGAAGGAGGGCGCCCCGGAGCCGGAGAACCCGGCGCCGGTCCTCAAGCTCACCGCGGCCGAGGAGGACGGCCACGGCGCCGCCGGTGCGGATGACAAGAGCGGCGGCAAGGGCCACGTCAAGAACGCGGCGGCCGCCGCGGACGCCTCCGGAAGCGACACCACGGCGCGCGTCCTGGGCGCCGTCGGCATCGTCGTCGGCATCACCGGAGTCGGCTTCGGCCTCTTCGCCGGCCGGCGCCGCAGCGCCTGATCACGGACGGGCCGGCGCCCGGCCGGCGCCGGTCCGACGCCCATCCCCGGACAAACGGGATTCAACTCACGGGATTCATCTGCAATGCGTAGAACAACCCTGCTCGCCTCCGCCCTCACGGCGGCCGCGGCCCTCAGCCTGACCGCCTGTGGCGGG
Organism: Streptomyces sp. NPDC058773; assembly: GCF_042746015.1. NCBI lineage: Bacteria > Bacillati > Actinomycetota > Actinomycetes > Kitasatosporales > Streptomycetaceae > Streptomyces > Streptomyces sp. NPDC058773. The sequence goes on along the minus strand of NZ_JBHYPE010000001.1, from coordinate 215,339 downwards.
GACGACAGCAAGCCCGCCGCGGAAGTGTCCGGCGGTAGCTCCAGCAAGCCGATCGTCACGCTCGACAGTCCGCTGGCGAAGCCGGACCTGGTCCTGACCGACACCAACGGCGACAAGTACGACCTGCTGGAGAAGACCAAGGGCCACCCGACGCTGATCTACTTCGGCTACACCAACTGCCCGGACGTCTGCCCGCTGACCATGGCCAACATCGCGGTCGCGGTGAAGCAGCTGCCCAAGGCCGAGCAGAAGGATCTGCGGGTCGTCTTCGTCACCTCCGACCCGGAGCGCGACACCTCCGCCGCCCTCAAGAAGTGGCTCGGCGGCATCAACAAGGACTTCACCGGCCTGACCGGCAAGTTCGACACCATTCAGGCCGGTGCGCGCAGCGTGAACATCGGCATCGAGAAGCCGGTCAAGAAGAAGAACGGCGATGTCGTCTCCACCCATGGAGCGCAGGTGCTGCTGACCTCCCCCAAGGACGACAAGATCCACTGGATGGGCATGCAGGAAGCCACCTCCGACCACTACACCAAGGCACTTCCGAAGATCGTCAAGGGGCAGAACCCGTGAACCGCCGCACCACCCTCGCCGCCGCCCTCACCCTCACCGCCGGTCTCGCGCTGACGGGCTGCGGCGGGGACAGCGCCCCGAAGATCGCGGTCTCCGACGCGTACCTGCCGCAGCCGGTCACCCAGCAGATGGCCGGTGCGTACTTCACCGTCAAGAACAACAGCGACACCGCCGTCAAGCTCACCTCGGTCACCAGCAACGTGGCCAAGGACATCTCGATCCACAAAACGGTGGGCACCAAGATGGAGCAGGTCACGTCCCTGACCGTCCCGGCCAACGGCACCCTTGAGCTCGGCCACGGCGGCAACCACCTGATGCTCATGGGGCTCAAGGACAAGCCGGCCAAGGGCGACGTCATCACCCTCCGGCTGCACTTCACCGGCGCCGACCCGGTCCGGGTGCAGGTCGAGGTCAAGGCGGCCGACTACCAGCCGAAGCAGCACTAGGGCGGACACGTCCCGGCGGGAGAAGGACGGGTCCCGAGGAGGCCGGCCGGAGGGCCGAAGAGGAACCAGCAGGGCCGGCAGCACCGCACCGGCCGGGAGAGACAACGGGAGTAAGGGGAGCGATCACTATGGTCACCACCGGGCTTCGGCCGCGACGGTCCGCCGTGCTGCGCCTGCTGGTCGTCGCGCTCGCGCTGGCCGGCACGCTGCTCGGCGGTGCCGCACCCGCCTCGGCGCATGCCGCGCTGACCGGCAGCTCCCCTGAGCTGGGTTCGGTGGTGGACCGCGCCCCCGGGCAGGTGACGCTCACCTTCTCCGAGGGCGTCGCGATGGGCGACAACTCGATCCGGGTGCTCGATCCGCAGGGCAAGCGGGTGGACGAGAAGAAGCTGCGCAATCTGAGCAGCGACACCGTCGTCAAATACGGCGCGGGGCTGCCGTCCGGGCTGCGCGACGGTACGTACACCGTGGCCTGGCAGGCGGTCTCCGCCGACAGCCACCCGGTGTCCGGCGCCTTCACCTTCTCGGTCGGCGCGCCTTCCAGGACCACCGCCCCCGTTCCCCAACAGGAGGCCGGCGGCGGCCTGGTGGGCGCGCTCTACGGGATCGCCCGCTATCTGGCCTACGCCGGGTTCGTGCTGCTGGCCGGCGGTGCGGCCTTCGTAGTGGCCTGCCGGCCGGCCGCGGCGCTCGTACGGTCCGTGCAGCGGCTGGTGGTGTACGGCTGGGCGCTGCTGACCGGCACCACCGTGGTGATGCTGCTGCTCCGCAACCCGTACACCGGGTCCGGGAATCTCGCCGATGCCTTCGACCTCGGCGGCCTCCAGCAGGTCCTGATCACCAAGCCGGGCGCGGCGCTGGTCTCCCGGCTGCTGCTGCTCGCCGCGGCGGCGCTGTTCGTGGCGGTGCTCTTCGGGGCGTATGCGCGCGCGTATGAAGCGGTGGGGGCGGAGGACGCTGCTGGGACGGGTGAAGCTGCGGAGGTGGACGGGCCGACGGGGGTGGCCGGTGGGTCGGATGAGGCGGGGGCATCTGAGGTAGCTGAGGCAGCAGCTGCGGCGGGTGCGTCCGGTCGTGGAGCGGCGGACGGTGTGGCGGATGGTGCGGAGCCGGTGGTGGACGCGGCCGAGCAGGCCAGGCGGCGCAAGGACCTCACCTTCGGGCTCTCCCTCGGCGGGGTGATCGTCGCCACCGGTCTCGCGGCGACCTGGGCGATGGCCGAACACGCCTCGACCGGGCTGCAGCCCGCCGTCGCGATGCCGGTCGACGTGCTGCATCTGCTGGCGGTCGCGGGCTGGCTCGGCGGGCTGGCGGCGCTGCTCGTGTCCCTGTATTGGGGCCCGCCCGTCGAGCGGACCGCCGTCCGCCGCTTCTCACGGCTCGCGTTCGGCTCCGTATTGGTGCTGGTGGCCACCGGCCTCTACCAGTCCTGGCGGCAGGTCGGCACCTGGCAAGCGCTGGTCGACACCACGTACGGGCGGCTGCTGCTGGTGAAGGTGGCGCTGGTCGTGGTGCTCGTCGGGATCGCCTGGATGTCGCGGCAGTGGACCGGGCGGCTGGCGGAGGTACCGGCGGCGGAGCTCCGGGCGGTGGAGGAGGACTCTGATTGCGCGGCGGACGCGGAGCAGGGAGCCGGGCAGGAAGCGGAGAAGGTTTCCGTCGGGGCCCCGGCCGCGGCTGTCGCGGCCGGTTCGGGCTCGGAGGGCGGTTCTTCTCGCGCGGCTGATGACGCTGCGGCTGTCGCGGCCGACCCGGGCTCGGGGGGCGGCTCTTCTCCCGCCGCCGATGACGCTGCTGCCGACGATGGCGACTCCGGTGCCGGTGACACCCCCACACCCGGCCCCGCCCGTGCCGCTCAACTCGCCCGGCAGCAGGCCGCGTTGCGTACGGCGCGGACCAAGCGGCGGCGGGACGCCGACCCGGAGCGGCTGGGGTTGCGCCGGTCCGTGCTGGCCGAGGCATCGGTCGCGGTCGTCCTGCTCGTGATCACCACTGCGCTGACCGCCACCGAGCCGGCCCGTACCGAAGCATCGGTCAAGGCCGCCTCGGGCGGGCCGTCCGCCCCCGCGCCCGGCCGTCCGCAGGCGCTGAGCATCCCGTTCGACACCGGCGGCCCGCGCGGCAAGGGCACCGCCCGGGTCGACCTCGCGCCCGGGAGCAGTGGCCGCGCCAACACGGTCCGGCTCCGGATCTCCGACCCCTCGGGCAAGCCCATGGACGTCCCCGAGGTGAAGGTGTCCTTCACGGAGAAGGCCAAGAAGCTCGGACCGCTGTCGGTCACCACCCGGCACACCGGCAAGGGACAGTGGCGGGCGAGCGGGGTCCAGTTGCCGGTCCCCGGAAAGTGGCAGCTGTCGCTGGTCGTACGGACCTCCGACATCGACCAGGTCACCGAGATCAAGAACGTGAAGATCGGCTCATGAGCAAGCAGACCCCCCGCAAGCAGAACGGCCGCAAGCCGACCGGCGCGAAGCAGGCCGACGCGCGGCAGACCGACGGGCAGTCGGCCACTACGGCGAAGCGGGCCAACGCCGGGAAGAACCCCGGCGCGGGCTCGGGCGCGGGCTCCGGCACGGTGACCGAGGGGCGAGCCGGGAAGGCCGCCACAGCGGACAGCACCCGCATCCCCTCCCCCGCCGCCGCCCCGGCCCCGGCCCCGGCCCCGGCCCCGGAGCAGGACGTTCCCCCCGTCGGGGAGTTCTCCCGCCGCCGGCTGCTCGGCACCGTCGGCGCGGCGGGCGCGGCCGGGCTGGTCGTCGGCGGAGCCGGTGGCGCCCTCGGGGTCTCGGCGGCGCGGGACGACGCTCCGGAGGCGCTGACCAGCATCGGTTCGGCACGGGTGCCGTTCCGGCCGACGGGCGGCGGGCACCAGGCGGGGATCACCACCCCGTTGCAGGCCAAGGGGCATCTCGTCGCCTTCGACCTGGCGCCGGGCACCGACCGCAAGGCCGCTGCCGCACTGCTGCGCCGCTGGTCGCGGACGGCCGGCGAGCTGACGGCCGGACGGGCCCCGGACGCCGACACGGGGGTCGCGCTCGACGCGGGCCCGTCCTCGCTGACCGTCACCTTCGGCTTCGGGCACAGCTTCTTCGGGCGTACGGGCCTGACGAAGCGGCGTCCGGTCGCACTCGACCCGCTGCCCGACTTCTCCGCCGACGCGCTGGACGCCGGCCGCAGCAACGGCGATCTGTGGATCCAGATCGGCGCCGATGACGCGCTGGTCGCCTTCCACGCACTGCGCGCGCTCCAGAAGGACGCGGCCGGCCGGGCCCGGCTGCGCTGGCAGATGAACGGCTTCAACCGCACCCCGGGCGCCACCGCACGCCCGATGACCGCCCGCAATCTGATGGGCCAGATCGACGGCACCAACAACCCCAAGCCGTCGGACAAGGACTTCGACGAACGGATCTTCGTCGGGCGGGACGCCGACCAGGCGTGGATGCGCGGCGGCTCGTACGCCGTCGTGCGCCGCATCCGGATGCTGCTGGACGACTGGGAGAAGCACTCCCGGCACGAGCAGGAACGGGTCATCGGGCGCCGCAAGGACAACGGGGCGCCGCTGACCGGCGGTTCCGAGACCACCCCGATGCGGCTGGATGCGAACGGCCCGGACGGGCTGCCGGTGATCCCGGCCAACGCGCACGCGCGGATCGCGGCGCCGGAGTCCAACCAGGGCGCGGCGATGCTGCGCCGCCCCTTCTCGTACCACGACGGGTTCCGGGAGGACGGCGCCCCGGACGCCGGGCTGCTGTTCGTCTGCTGGCAGGCCGATCCGCTGCGTGCCTTCACCCAGGTCCAGCGGAAGCTGGACCGCGGGGACGCGCTGTCGCCGTTCCTGCGGCACGAGGCGAGCGGACTGTTCGCGGTCCCGCCGGCCGCGGAGCCGGACGGCTACGTCGGGCAGGCGCTGCTGGAGGGGTAGCTGCCCTGAGGCCGGGCGGCTGGGCTCGGGGTCTGGGGAGACCCCAGGAGCGCGGGGAGCCGGGCGGGGAAGCGGGGCAGCGGGGTCTCGGGGAGGGGTCGAACGGATGCCGTAGGGGTGGGGAGCGCCCCCTGCGGGGCCACAACGGGGTGGGGGAACGCGGTATTCCCGTGTACCGGCCGGGCGCCGGAGCGGCTGGGTATCGTGGCAGGGCAGGGAGAAGATCGGCGGGGTGCCCCCGCAGTTACGCGAGGGAGTCCTTATCCATGTCGGCCAGCCGCTATACCTATCTGGGCCCCGAGGGCACGTTCACCGAGGCCGCGCTGCGCACCCTGCCCGAGGCGGCGACCCGCGAGCTGACCCCGATGGTGTCGGTGCCCGCGGCGCTGGACGCGGTGCGGGCCGGTGAGGCCGCCGCGGCGCTGGTGCCCATCGAGAACTCCGTCGAGGGCGGGGTGACCACCACCCTCGACGAACTGGCCTCCGGCGAGCCGCTGATGATCTACCGCGAGGTGCTGCTGCCGATCGCCTTCGCGCTGCTGGTGCGCCCCGGTACGGCGCTGGGCGATGTGAAGACCGTGACCGGGCACCCGGTCGCGCAGCCGCAGGTGCGCAAGTGGCTGGCGGCGCAACTCCCGGAAGCCGTGTGGGAGTCGGCGGCCTCGAACGCCGACGGCGCGCGGCTGGTGCAGGAGGGCCGCTACGACGGCGCGTTCGCGGGCGAGTTCGCTGCGGCGACGTACGGCCTCACCCCGCTGGTCACCGACATCCATGACGCCCAGAACGCGGCCACCCGCTTCGTGCTGGTGGGCCGCCCGGCCCGGCCCGCCGCGCCCACCGGCGCGGACAAGACCTCGGTCGTGCTGTGGCTGCGCGAGGACCACCCCGGTGCGCTGCTCGAACTCCTCCAGGAGTACGCGGTGCGCGGGGTGAGCATGATGCGCATCGAGTCCCGGCCGACCGGCGAGGGCATCGGCCGCTACTGCTTCTCGGTGGACTGCGAGGGGCATCTCACCGACCGGCGGGTCAGCGAGGTGCTGATGGGCCTCAAGCGGATCTGCCAAGAGGTGCGGTTCCTCGGCTCGTACCCGCGGGCGGACGAGGTGGCGGCGAGCGTGCGGCCGGAGATGACGGACTCGGCGTTCACCGACGCGTCGGACTGGCTGGCGCGCTGCATGGACGGGCGGGGCTGAGCGGCGCCCGGTGTTCACGGTGGGCCGGGCCTCGCGGGCGGCTGCGCTCCACGGATGGATCGTGCTGCACGGGTGGATCATGCTCCACAGCCGGGCCGTCGGGCCCCCGCGGGGCGGCTCGACCTGCGATTTTGACCGGCCGCCCGGTTATCCACAAAGTTATCCACAGGCGCAGTTCTCGACCTGTGGGTAAGTCGACATGGGAGTCGGACACAGTCGACATATCGCCCTACTGGTCGCACACCACTCCACAGCACCCCACGTCGGGCATCGTCAGCACAATTCGCGTGTTCAATCCTTTAGAGGGAGGCAATCCCACACGAAAGAGTGCGTGAACAGGGTTTGGACAGAGAATCCATAGCCGAGCATTTCGGGAGCGGAATGGCCGGCTCCGACTTCCACAGATCTCACACACAGCCTGTGGATAAGAATCCCGAAACTCCCCGACCCTGTGGACAACCGGCGGGTTCCAGGGGATAACCCTGAGCCCGACCCCCGGTCCGGCACCCCTCCAACTCCCGCTGTCCACACAGTGGATCATCCACCCCGTCCCCGCAAAATCCCACATCGTGGACGCCTCGAAGGCGCCTCCGCCACTCCTCCACCACCGCCCCCGCGCCCGGAAATGCACGGGAATTCCGCACCGCCTTTCCTCCCTCACCCCTAAGGGAATAAACAACCCCAAAACGGACAAAATGCCACGCGGGGGAATATGGCGTCGAAGCGCGGCGGGTGGCCCCGGTAGCCTGGGGGGGTGATTGACCTTCGCCTGCTCCGTGAGGACCCCGACCGTGTGCGCGCGTCCCAGCGCGCCCGTGGAGAGGACGTCGAGCTCGTCGACGCGCTTCTCTCCGCCGACGAGCGGCGCAGGTCGTCCAGCGTCCGCTTCGACGAGCTGCGTGCCGAGCAGAAAGCGCTCGGCAAGCTCATCCCCAAGGCCTCCGGCGACGAGAAGGCCGCGCTGCTGAAGAAGGCCGGTGAGCTGTCCGCCGCCGTCAAGGCCGCCGACGCCGCCCAGGACGAGGCCAAGGAAGAGACGCAAGCGCTGCTGCAGAAGCTCGGCAACCTCGTCCACCCCGATGTCCCCGTCGGCGGCGAGGAGGACTTCCGGGTCCTGGAGACGCACGGCACCATCCGTGACTTCACCGCCGAGGGCTTCGAGCCCAAGGACCACCTGGAGATCGGCGAGCTGCTCGGCGCCATCGACGTCGAGCGCGGCGCCAAGGTCTCCGGCTCCCGCTTCTACTACCTCACCGGCGTCGGCGCGCTCCTGGAACTCGCGCTGGTCAACGCCGCCATCGCGCAGGCCACCGCCGCCGGTTTCACGCCGATGCTGACCCCCGCCCTGGTGCGCCCGCGCGCCATGGAGGGCACCGGCTTCCTCGGCCAGGCCGCGGAGAACGTCTACCACCTGGAGAAGGACGACTACTACCTGGTCGGCACCTCCGAGGTCCCGCTCGCCGCATACCACATGGACGAGATCGTCGACGCGGCCAAGCTGCCCCTGCGCTACGCCGGTTTCTCCCCGTGCTTCCGCCGTGAGGCCGGCACCTACGGCAAGGACACCCGCGGCATCTTCCGGGTCCACCAGTTCGACAAGGTCGAGATGTTCTCGTACGTCGCGCCGGAGGACGCCCAGGCCGAGCACCAGCGGCTGCTGGACTGGGAGAAGCAGTGGCTGACCGGTCTGGAGCTGCCGTTCCAGGTCATCGACGTCGCCACCGGCGACCTCGGCGCGTCCGCGTCCCGCAAGTTCGACTGCGAGGCGTGGATCCCCACCCAGGGCAAGTACCGCGAGCTGACCTCGGCCTCCAACTGCGACGAGTTCCAGGCCCGCCGCCTCTCGGTGCGGATGCGGGAGACCGTCGACGGCAAGCAGAAGGTCCAGCCGCTGGCGACGCTGAACGGCACGCTCTGCGCCATCCCCCGCACCATCGTGGCGCTCTTCGAGAACCACCAGCAGGCGGACGGCTCGGTGCGCGTCCCCGAGGTGCTCCGCCCCTACCTGGGCGGCCGGGAGATCCTGGAGCCCGTCGCCAAGTGAGCCACCCCGCTCCGGCCGCGGGCTCACCGCTGCCCTACAAACTCATCGCGACGGACCTCGACGGGACGCTGCTGCGCGCCGACGAGACCGTCTCCGAGCGCACCCGCCGGGCGCTCGCCGCGGCCACCGCGGCGGGCGCGGCGCACATCGTCGTCACCGGCCGGGCCGTGCCCTGGACCCGGCACATCCTCGACGCCCTCGACTACAAGGGCCTCGCGGTGTGCGGACAGGGCGGTCAGGTCTACCACGCCGGGGAACACCGGCTGCTGACGTCGGTGACGCTCGACCGCCAGCTCGCCGGTCTCGCGCTGGCCAAGATCGAGGCCGAGGTCGGCCCGCTGTATCTGGCCGCGAGCCGGGACGGCCTGGAGGGCGAGGTGCTGGTCGGCCCCGGCTACCGCGTCCAGGAGGGCCCGCTGCCGAACGTCCTGCTGGACGACCCCGCCGAGCTGTGGACCGCCCCGGTCAACAAGGTCTACCTCCAGCACCCGGACCTGGACGACGATGCGCTGGCCCTGGCCGCGCGTCAGGTCGCCGGGGACCTGGTGGGCGTGACGGTGGCCGGTGAGGGCATCGTCGAACTGCTGCCGCTGGGCCTGTCGAAGGCCACCGGCCTGTCGTTGGCCGCCCGCCGGCTGGGCGTCACCGCCAAGGAGACCATCGCGTTCGGCGACATGCCCAACGACATCCCGATGTTCGCCTGGGCCGCGCACGGCGTCGCGATGGCCAACGCCCATGACGAACTGAAGGCCGTCGCCGACGAGTTCACCGCCTCCCACGAGGACGACGGGGTCGCGGTGGTGCTGGAGCGGCTCTACCTCTCCTGAGGGCTTTCCGGCCGACGCTCCCGCTGCGGCCCGCCGGCCTCCTCCCCGGGGCCGGTCCCGTCCTCCGGCGGCGGCTCCTCGACCGCCGCCGGGGTCAGCGGCCAGGCCGCGAACCCCATGAGCAGCGCGATGGCATGGCCGAAGTCGGTGAAGGTCGCCCCGGTCAGCAGCGGAATGCCGAAGAAGACCAGCACCCCGGCGAGCCAGCCGTAGCGCCAGGGCGGCCGCAGCCGGTACGTCAGCACCCCCGCGGCCGCCGCCAGCCCGTACGAGACACCGATGTCCACGACATGGGTCATCGAGCGCGGCAGCCGGTGGCCCTCGATGGCCAGCAGGACGAGTTCCTGGCTGGCGAGGGTGGCGGCGACATGCGCGCCGCCGACGGTCAGCAGCCAGCGCCCGGTCCCCGTCCAGCGCTCCACATTGGCGTGCAGCAGCTCGAACATCACCGCATAGAGCAGGAACGACGAGGGCCGTTCGATCCAGAAACCGCTGATGAGCAGCGACGGCAGCGGATGCTCGTTGAGCTCGTGGATGTTGCTGCTGGTCCGGTGGATCAGAAACTGCCCCAGCCCCTCGGAGGCGGCCGCGACGACCAGGCTGGTGATACCGATGACCAGCAGCCAGATATGGGTCCCGGGACTGCTGCGCACCCAGCCCTTCACCCAGGCCACCGGGGTGCCGAAGGAGGGCCTACGGCCAGCGCGCGGCGGGGTCACGGGCGGCGGCCGGGGGCGGCGGGGCCGGCGGAGAACAGCGGCCCCGGCCCCTTGACGTGCCGGATGCGCGGCGCGCTCTCCATGGACCGTACGCCGGGCAGTGTCGCCACCCGAGTCGTCAGGTACGTGTAAACCGCGGCGACGTTGCGGCAGAGCACCGAGGCGAAGAGGTTGTTGGGTCCCGTGGTGGCGCAGGCGAAGGCGACCTCCGGATGTGCCGCCATCGCCGCGCCGGCGGCGGCGAGGTGGGCGGGTTCGACGGACAGCCAGAGGGCCACCATCACGCCGTACCCGAACTGCTCCATGTCGTAGTCCACGTCGTAAAACAGCGCGCCGCTGGCCCGCAGCTCCGCACAGCGGCGGCGGACGGTGGTCGGTGACCAGCCGGTGGTGGCGGCGAGTTCGGCCAGCGGGGTGCGGCCGTCCCGGGCGAGGGCGTCGAAGAGCCGGTGGTCGGCGTCGGTGAGCGTGACGGGCGCCGCGGCCGGGTCCGGCGGCGGCGGGCTCAGCCGGGCGATCTGCTCGTCGGTCAGCGCACCGGACTTGCTGATCAGGCTCTGGGGGCCACCGAAGAACTCGTGCAGCTGGCAGTGTGCGGTCACCCCGATGACGCTCGGGGTACGGGGCAGCTTCTGCAGCAGCAGCGCCTCGCTGTGGTCACTGCTCGCCGCGCGGCACAGCGCGGTGATCTCGGTGCCGCCGGACATCAGGTTGACCCAGGAGGTGTCCGTACGGCGGGCCAGCGCCTCGGCGACGGCGACCGCGGCGTCCGGGGTGCACTGGACCCGCACCAGCCACTGCACCTCGCCCAGCGCCTGCGCACCGGTCAGCCCCAGCACCTTGAGCGTGCCGTTGGTGCGGTGCCTGGTGTAGCGGCGGGCGACGGTCTGGTCGGAGACCCCGAGCACGGCGGCGATCCGGCTGAACGGCGCCCGCCCGTCGAGCTGCAGCGCATGGACCAGCCGGTGGTCGAGGGCGTCGAAAACGGTGGCGCGGCCGGGCGCCCCGGCGGCGCCCATCCCCCGGTCCGCCACCGCGGGCTTCCCGTCGGATTTCACCGTTCGAGGCTAACGCGTGTCGGATTGCGCCGCCGGGCGCGCGACGGCTGGGAGCGCGGCCCGTGCGCGCCGCACCGTGACGTCGGACAGACGAGTCACCGGCCGCGCACCGGCGGACCGGGCCGGGCCTGCGGGCGACGCCGGGCCCGCCGTTACCGGTCGCTACCGACGGAGGAGAAAAAACATGCGGAGCACACCCGGGAAGGGGACCGCGGCGGGCGGCCGGGCGCCGGGCGCGGGCGGGGAGCCGGGCGGCGGACCGGCCCGGAAATGGTGGCCACTGGCCGCCATCGCTCTCGGCAACGTCCTGCTGCTGGTCGATGTGACGATCGTGAACACCGCACTGCCCCGGATAGCCGACGGCCTGGGCGCCACCCTCACCTCGCTCCAGTGGGTGCTGGACATCTACGCACTGGCGCTGGCCGCGCTCCTGATGGTGGCCGGCTCAGCCGCGGACCTCTACGGGCCGCGCCGGCTGTATGTCGCCGGGCTGGCCCTGTTCGCGCTCGCCTCGCTGGCCTGCGGTCTGGCCCCGGACGCCGGCTTCCTGATCGCGGCCCGCGCGGTACAGGGCGCAGGAGCGGCGGCGATGTTCGCGACCAACACCCCGCTGCTGATGGCCACTTATCAGGGCCGGGACCGGGGCGTGGCGTTCGGCGTCTGGGGCGGCACCAACGGCGCCGCGGCCGCGATCGGGCCCGTACTGGGCGGCTTGCTCACCGAGTACGTGGACTGGCGGGCGATCTTCCTGGTCAATCTGCCGTTGGCCGCAGTCGCGGTGTGGATCACGGTGCGCCGGGTGCCCGAGTCGCACGGCGAACTCCCCTGTCCTCGAACGGGCTCCGTAGAGGACACCCCGGATACGCCCGTGACCCGCCGCATCGACTGGCCCGGTGCCGCGTGCTTCACGGCCTGCGCGGGCGGGCTCACGTACGGGCTGATGCACGGCGGTGAGCAGGGCTGGACGGAGCCCGGTACGGTCACCGCGCTCGGCGGGGCGGCGCTCGCGCTGCTGGTGTTCGTCGCCGTCGAACTGCGGATGCGCCGGCCGCTGCTGGACCTGAGGCTGCTGCGTCGCCCCGCGTTCGCGGCGCTGCTGGCGGCGGCCATGCTGCTGCAGGCCGCGGCGTTCCCGTATCTCACCTTCGCCGGGCTGTGGGTGCAGAACGTCCTCGGCCTGAGCCCGGTGCAGGCAGGGCTCGCGGCGACGCCGATGGCCCTGGTGTCGCTGCTGGTCGGTGCGCTGGGCGGTCGGCTGCTCCAGCGAATGGCGCCCCAACTTCCCGTCGGTGTCGGCATGTTGCTGGTGGGTTCCGGGGTGCTGCTGGAGTACGCGCTGCTGGACGACGACGCCGGCTGGGCGGCGCTGGTCCCCGGCCTCGCGGTGTGCGGGCTCGGTATTGGGGCGGCGATGCCGGTCCTGGTCCCGGCGGCGCTCGGCGTGGCACCCCCGGAGCGGGCGGGGATGGCGAGCGGCGCCGTGAACACCTTCAACCAGCTGGGCTACGCCCTGGGCATCGCGGCCCTCGGCACCGTCTTCACCGCCGCCCTGCACGACGTCCGCCCCGGCGCCTCCCGCACGACCGTCGCCGCCGCCCATGTCACCGGCCTGACCGACATCCTGCTGCTCTCCGGGACGGTGGCACTGGCCGGCGGGCTGCTGGTCCTGGCCGTCGTACGGCGCGGGGCGGGCGGCGACGGCGCGGGGGACCGGGCGAGGGCGCAAGGGGCGGCCGCTCCGGCGGGGGCGGCCGGCAGCGCGTAGCCGGCGGCATCGGCCGGGAAGCGCGGCCGGCTCGGAGCATGCCGGGCATACGGGTCGGCACCCGGAACCCTACGGCCGTATGCGGTTCCGGGTTGCCGCCCTGGGCGGGCGACGGCGGAGCAGGGCGGGCTGTGAGGGCGGTGCCGGCGGGCATGGCGTCACGCCGTGCTGTCGGGCCGGGCGTGATGCACTGGGGCGGGCCCGGTTCCCCGGCCCGGCGTTACACCCTGACCACCGGCTCCTGGAGCTCCGTGATCCACCTCTCCTGGTCCGGTGGGCACTCCAGGTACAGCTCGCGGGCGTACCCGGCGGAGCGATAGCCGTTGGCGTCGATCCAGTGCGCGAGATTCTGGGCGGTCGGCAGAATCCGGCTCATCGGGCCGTGGTGCACCACGGTGGCGGCGCTGTCCAGGCCGGGCAGGGTGACGACGTCGAAGCCGAGGCCGGTGGGGGTGGGGCTGCCCGGCCGCCCGGGGGTGCCGCCAGTCTTGGCGCCGGCCTTGGCCAGGGCCTCTTCGGTGATCACCATCCCCGCGTGCACGACGATGGCGTCCTGGCCGTCGCTCCCTCCGGCCGGCCGCTCGCTCCGCTCCCCCGCCTCCGTCGCGTCCTCGTAGTACGCCAGCCCCGGCCCGACAGGGGACACCCCCGCCGTCTCCAGCAGCCGGCACAGCTCGGCGTAGAGCGGCGTGATCACCGGGCCGATGTCCTCGGGCCCGTAACTGGCGGCGATCCCGCTGAGCTCCGCGAGCAGCACCGTTCCGGTGCGCTTGACCACCACATCGTCGGCAGACATCCGTCCCTCGCTCTCGATCGTCCGGAGCCTCGCCTCGACCTGCGCCAGCCGCGCACCCGCCGCCGTCAGCGCCGCCTCCAGCTCCACCTGCCGCAGCCGCAGCATGCCGCGCAGCTCCGGCACGCTCACCTCCTCGGCCAGGACCGCCCCCACCTGCTGGAGGCTGAACCCGAGGTCCTTGAGCGCGATGATGCGGTTGAGGCGGGCGAGCTGGGCCGCTTCGTAGTAGCGGTAGCCGCTGACGGGGTCGGTACGGGCCGGGCGCAGCAGCCCGATGGCGTCGTAATGGCGCAGCATGCGCGCCGACACCCGGCCGTATTGGGCGAAGTCTCCGATGGTGAACATGACGCCTTCCAGTGGAGTGCTTTCCACAGTGTCAAGGTCAAGCGCGGCGGTCCACGGGGGATGGACCGGGTGGCGGAGGGAGACGCGACGGGCGCCGGGAAGGGGCTCGGCTGCCCGTGCCGAGCGGCAGATGCCGTGGAGTCACCCGCGGCGCACAATCGGCCAGCGGGCGGCAGCATCGCGTCAAGTAGCGTCCGCAACCCGTCAATGACGCGTCAGCGACCCACGGGATGTCCCGTTTGCCGGGCATAGCGTCAGAGCCGGGCCCCGGCGTCGCACTTCCCACCGGTCCGGGGCCGATGTTCTGTCCGAGGAGCAACGCCGTGTCCCACCCTCTGTACGCGGAAGATCCCGAACCTGCCGATGATCGGGTCCCGGCCGGGCCGCTGTTCGTCCCCGTCCGGTCGGGCCCCGCGGGCTGCACGGCCCGCCTGTTCCGCACGCCGCGCGGCGGCCGTACCGCCGTCGCCTTCACCTCCCCGCAGCGGCTGGCCGCGGCCCTGGGCGGCGGCCAGCCCTGGGTCCGGCTCTCCGAACCCGCCCTGCGGGCGCTGGCCGAACCCGTCGGAGCGACGGCCCTGACCATCGATCCCCGGTTCGTCCCGGAGTTCCCCTGTGGTCATCACCTACGGGTCGCCTGAGGGAAGGCCGTCGCGATGAGTCAGCGCACGCTTCCCCTGACCGCCCATGGGGGCGGTGTTCACCGGACCGGAGCCGATGGGGCCGGTGTCCTCGGGGCCGGTACCGAGGGGGCCGGTGTCCAGGGGGCCGGTGCCCTTGGGGCCACTGCCCGTGGGGCCGGTGCCCCGCCGCCGGCCGTGTCGGACAGCCCCGGGGCGCCCCCGCTCGCCACCACCGTGTCGCCCTCGACGGGTGACGGCGTGTCGCCCCCGACGGGTAACACCGTGATGCCCCCGACGGGTAGCCCCGGGACGCCCTCACCAGCAACCGACGCAGTTCCCCCACCCGTTACCCCCGCCCGGACGCCGTCCGGCAGCGGGCCGCGGTCCGTCTGGCCCGCCTCCGCGACGCCGGTCGGCCGGGACGACGTCGCCGTCGGCGGTGTCCCGCTCACCGAGTTGGCCGACCGCTTCGGCACCCCCGCCTACGTCCTGGACGAGGACGAGGTGCGCCGGCGCTGCCGCGCCTACCTAAGGGCCTTCCCTGACACCGAGGTCTACTACGCGGCCAAGGCCTTCCTGTGCCGCGCGATGGTGCACTGGGTGCAGGAGGAGGGCCTGGGGCTGGACGTCTGCTCCGCCGGCGAGCTGGAGTTGGCCGTCACCACCGGCTTTCCGCCCGCGCGGATGGTGCTGCACGGCAACGCCAAGAGCCCGGCCGACCTGCGGGCCGCGCTGCGGCTGGGCGTCGGCCGGATCGTCATCGACAGCACCTCGGAGATCGCCCGGCTGGCCGCCTCGGTCCCGGCGGGCAGCCGCCAGAAGGTGCTGATCCGGGTCGTGCCGGGGATCGCCGCCGGTGGCCACGCCAAGATCCGGACCGGGACCGACGACCAGAAGTTCGGCCTGTCGATCGCCGACGGGTCCGCGCAGCACGCCATCGCCCGGGTACTCAGCCGGCCCCGCCTCGAACTGACCGGACTGCACTGCCACTTGGGTTCGCAGATCACCACCGTCAAGCCGTATCTGTCAGCGGTACGGCGGCTGATCGGACTGCTGGCCCGGGTACGGGAGCACCACGGCGTCACGCTGCCCGAACTGGATCTCGGCGGCGGCCACGGCGTCGCCTACCGCCCGGGCGAACCCGCGCTCGACCTCGCCTCCCTCGGCACCAGGATCCGCGCCGAACTGGCCGGCGGCTGCGCGGCGGCCGGCCTCCCGGTGCCACGGCTCGCCGTCGAACCCGGCCGCGCCATCGCGGGCCCGGC
Organism: Streptomyces sp. NPDC058773; assembly: GCF_042746015.1. Taxonomy (NCBI): domain Bacteria; kingdom Bacillati; phylum Actinomycetota; class Actinomycetes; order Kitasatosporales; family Streptomycetaceae; genus Streptomyces; species Streptomyces sp. NPDC058773. Next base: position 199,763 of record NZ_JBHYPE010000001.1, on the reverse strand, counting down.
CGGAGTCGTCCTCTACCGGGTGCTGGCCGTCAAACGGACCGGCGACCACACCTTCGTGGCGGTGGACGGCGGAATGAGCGACAACCCGCGCCCCGCGCTTTACGGGGTGCGCTATGCGCCACGGCTGGTCGGCCGCGCCTCGGCGGCCGCGCCGGAGGCGGTCACCGTCGTCGGACGGCACTGCGAGGCCGGCGATGTGCTCGCCGCCGACGCGCAGTTGCCCGGCGACCTCCGCCCCGGCGACCTGCTGGCCGTACCCGTCGCCGGCGCGTACCACCTCTCGATGGCCTCCGGCTACAACCTCGTCGGCCGGCCGCCGGTCATCGCCGTCACCGAAGGCCGTGCCCGCCTTCTCGTACGGCGCGAATCGCTCGCGGACATCCAGGAGCGGGACATCGGGTTGTGAGCGTGATCGTGGAGTGGTGAGCCCGGTCGTCCGGTTGCGGGCGCGACCGGGAGGTGAGCGCCAGTCGAGCGGCCCGCCGCCGCAGAGCCTGGGGGGCGGGCCCCTCGACGTGGGCGCGGCGGTGCGCCCTCGCGCTTCCATGTACGATGAATCCATCAGTTGTAGGATGACTGGGCAACCGGATGGGTCGGGGGTCGCGGGACCGAATGGTCCCTGACCGAGCCGTCCCTGCCGGCCCTGGAGCCCCTACGCCCCTTAGTGGTTCATGGACGCCTCGGGCTCATCGCCCCCTACGGATTCATCGACGCGGACGGAATGGACATGGCACTGCAGGCAGCAGGACGGCAATCCCTGGTGGACACCGTCGTCGAGGCATTGCGGTCCCAGCTGACGGCCGGGGAGTGGAAGGTGGGGTCCCGGATTCCCACCGAGCATGCGCTCGCCGAGCAGCTCCAGGTCGGCCGCAACACCGTGCGCGAGGCGGTACGGGTCCTGGTCCACGCCGGGATGCTGCGCTCACGCCAGGGCGAAGGCACCTTCGTCGTCTCCACCGCGGACCCTGGCGACATCATGCGCGGCATCCAACGGGCGGGCATCCGCGACGTATTGGAGCTGCGGATCGCGCTGGAGGCGGAGGCCGCCCGGCTGGCCGCACAGCGCCACCGGCCCGACGATCTGGAACGGATGCGGACCGCCCTGAACGCCCAGGCCTCGATGGCGGACGCGGAGGGACAGCCCGGCTCGGGCCGCCTGGAGCTCTATGCCGATCATGACGTCGCCTTCCACAAGGCCGTCGTCGAGGCCGCGCACAACGCCGCGCTGACGGCGACCTACGACTGGTTCAGCAGCTCGGTGCGGGAGGCGCTGGTCAGCGCGCTCGACGACCAGGCGATGCCGAGGGTCGCGCACGGCGATCACCGCGCGGTGCTGGACGCGATCGCGGCGGGCGACCCGGAAGCCGCGGAGCGGGCCACCCGGGACCTGCTGGAGAAGCCGAAGCGGGCCGTGGAAGCCCTCCTGGCCGCCCCCACTGAGGGCCGCGGAAGCCCTCCTGGCCCCACCCACTGAGGGTCGTTGCCCCTTACGGCTTTCCCCCACCGGCTCCCCAACTCCCCCGCCCCTTCCCTCCCTTCGGCCCCTTCGGCCCTTCCGTCCCGCCGTCTCCGTCCGCCCCGTACACCACTCATCTCCCCTTCCCCACCCCACCCTTGACTCCTGACGAGGTATGCGCATGGCAGGGCCCAGGTCCGAAGTTCCCTTGATCGATGCCGAGGAGGATCTTCTCGCGGCACCGCCGGTCGCCGCGGCCCGCCGCCGGCTGCGTTCCCACCCCGCGCTGATCATGGCCGGGATCGTGCTGGCCGCGCTCAACATGCGGGCGGCGCTGGCCGGGGTCTCCCCGCTGCTCAGTGAGATCGGCGCACACTTCCGGCTGAACGCGACCGCCAGCAGCCTGGTGACGACGATCCCGCTGATCTTCATGGGCCTCGGTTCGATCGTCGCGCCGAGGCTGGCGCGCCGCTGGGGCACGGAGACGGTGCTCTGCGGGGCGCTGGTGGCGCTGTGCGGCGGCATCGTGCTGCGGATCGCGCCGCCGGTGGTCGCGCTGTTCGCCGGGTGTGCGGTGGTCGGCTCGGCGATAGCCCTGCTGAACGTGCTGATGCCGGGCCTGATCAAGCGGGACTTCCCGGAGCGGGCGGCGGGCATGACCGCGCTGTACTCGACCGCGATGATCCTGGGTGCGAGCGTGTCCGCCGCCTCCGCCGTGCCGATGGAGAAGGCGCTCGGCGGCTGGCAGGGCTCGCTGGTCTCCTGGGCGCTGCTGGCCGCCGTCGCCGCGGCCGTCTGGATTCCGCAGACGCTCATGGCCCGGCGCGGCACTCGCCACGGCGCGGCCGCGGCCACCCCCGCGCACCCCGCCGGGGACGGCCCGCGGCTGAGCCGCTCCCCGCTGGCCTGGCAGGTCACGCTCTTCATGGGTTCGCAGTCGCTGATCGCGTACGTGTCGATCGCCTGGATGCCGACGATCTTCACCGACCACGGCATGGGCAAGGGCGAAGCGGGGCTGGTCTTCGCCTTCAGCACGCTGTTGCAGATGGCCGGTTCGTTCGTGGTGCCGGTGCTGGCGGGACGGATGCGGCGGCAGCGGCTGCTGGGAGTGGCCGTGTCCGCGCTGATGGCCTGCGGCGTCACAGGTCTGCTGGTGGCGCCGGTGGCCGGTGCCTGGCTGTGGGCCGTGCTGCTCGGCATCGGGCAGGGCGGTGCGCTGGGCCTGGCCCTGACGATGATGGTGCTGCGCACGGGCGACGCCCACACCGCCGCCCGCCTGTCCGGTATGGCACAGACCGGCGGTTACCTTCTGGCCGCCGTCGGCCCGCTGGCGCTCGGCGCCGTCCACCAGGCCACCGGCGGCTGGACCGTCCCCCTCGCACTGCTCCTCGCCGTCTGCGCCGGCCTCGCACTGCTGGGCATGGGCGCGGGCCGGGACCGCCGCATCGGGTGACGGGCGGGGTCGGTGGCGGCGGAGCAAAGAGACGGCAACCCTGCGTGAGCGACCGGTCGGTACCGTACTCCGCCTCTGCCGGGCCTCCCCGCAACGTCGCAGGTGGCGGGCGCATGGCGAGCTGGTGAAGGATCTTCGTGGTCGGCAACGATCCGGCGGTGGCCGCCCCGCGCCCCGGCGGTCTCGCCTACCGTGCTCCCCATGAGCGATGCCCCGCACACCGTTCGCCGGCCAGGTCCGCGGTTCTCCCGCACCGGCCGGCTCGTTCTTGTGGCCGTGCTGAGTGTCCTGGTCGTGCTGATCGTCCTGGCCGTTCTGCTGCTGCCGCGGCTGCTGCGCGGCCCCGGGCAGACGCTGACCGTCCCGGAGGGGCAACGGGCCGCCCAGGTCTACGCCGCCGTCGACAAGGCGCTGCACGTACCCGCCGGGTCCACCGCGAAGGCCGCCGAGCGCGCCGACCTCCCGCTGCCGGCCGAGGCGAAGGGCAATCCGGAGGGCTACCTCTTCCCGGCGACCTATCCGATCGACTCGGACACCACCCCGGCGTCGCTGCTCTCCTACATGGTCAAGACCGCCAACGAGCGCCTCGCGGCCGACCACGTCACCTCCTACCGGACGCTCATGATCGCCAGCATCGTGCAGGCCGAGGCGGACCGGCCGGCCGATATGGGCAAGGTCGCCCGGGTCATCGACAACCGGCTCGCCCACCACATGCCGCTGCAGATGGACTCGACGATCAACTACGCGCTGGGCCGCAGCACGCTCCACACCAGCCACGCCGATATCAGGACCAGGAGCCCGTACAACACCTACCGCAATCAGGGTCTGCCGCCGACGCCGATCGACAATCCCGGCGCGGACGCACTGAAGGCGGCCGGTGCGCCGCCCGTCGGCGGCTGGCTCTACTTCGTCACGGTCAAACCGGGCGATACCCGCTTCACCGCCGACTACCAGGAACATCTGCGCAATGTGCGCGAGTTCAACGCGCGGCAGCGCAGCGGCGGGAGCGGGGCTTAGCCGCGGTCCCCTGAGCCGACGGGCCCGGGGCGGCAGGACTCCAGGACGGCAGAACCGCGGCACGACTCCGGGCGGCGGCACTCCGGATGAGGCTGCGCCCCCGTTGCCCCGCCGCCGGGACGTGCCTACTCCTCGCCCGCCAGCGTCAGTCCCTTCAGGCAACGGGCGGCGTACCAGGTGGCGGCGGTCGTGAGCGCCACCAGCAGGCAGACGGCGAGCGGCAGTTCGACAGTGGAGGTGAGCGCACCGTCCGCGGCCGCCTTCTGGCCGACCGCCAGCGCCCACTGCTGGATGCTGAGGGTCTTGGCGCCCGGTATGAGCGTCCCCACGAACGCCTCCCAGATCACGGCGTAGACCAGGCCGAACACGACGGCGTGCCGGCTGATCGTGCCGAAGAGCAGGAAGAGGGCGCTGTAGGCGACCGAGGCGACGGCCGCCGCCACCGCGTATCCCACGGCCATCTGCTGGCTGTTGCCGTTGAGGAGGAAGCCGGCGAGCAGGACGGGGAGGGCGGAGAAGGCGACCGTGATGCCTATCGCGACCAGGAGTTTGGTGACGATGATCGTCGGCCGGGACACCGGCTTGGCCAGCAGATAGACCACCGAGCCGTCGTCGATCTCCGGGCCGATCGCGCCCGTACCGGCGATGACGCCGATCAGCGGCACCATCGTGCCCAGCGCGAAACCGCCCAGGATGCCGCCCGCGGTGGTGTCATCGGCGCCGGCCAGCACCCGGACGGCCACCGCGAGCACCAGCAGCAGCGCGGGCAGCACGAAGAGGATCAGGGCCCGCCGCCGGCCGAGCAGGGCGCGGTAGGTGAGCCGGGCGACGGTCGGGTGGAAGAGCGAGGCCTTGGGCGCGGGGGGCGCGGTCCGGGCCGTCGGAGTGGTCGTGGACATGCGTCAGGGCTCCTTTCAGGCCTCAGGCCGCTACGAGGTAGGAGAAGACGGATTCCAGCGACTCGTCGGAGGGCGAGACCGTCAGAAGGCGGATGCCGTGGTCGCGGGCGACCCGCGGCAGGAGTTCGGTGAAGCGGCCGAAGTCGACCGCCTGGATGCGCAGCGCGCCCTCGGTGAGGTCCACCTCGATACCGGCCGTCGAGGGGTCGGCGATCAGTGCACCGGCCAGCGCCCGGTCGTTGTCGGACCGGACGAGATAGCGGTGCGGGCGGTCCGTCATCAGCCGGCGGATCTTGCGGAAGTCACCGGACGCGGCGTGCCGTCCCGCCACCACCACCTCGATGTGCGTGGCGAGTTGCTCGACCTCTTCGAGGATGTGCGAGGAGAACAGGACCGTACGGCCCTCGTCCCCCATCCGCCGCAGCAGCTCCATCAGCTGCATCCGCTGGCGCGGGTCCATACCGTTGAACGGCTCGTCCAGCAGCAGCACCGACGGGTCGTGGACCAGCGCGGACGCCATCTTCACGCGCTGCCGCATGCCCTTGCTGTACGTCGCGATCTTGCGGTCCTGGGCGTACTCCATCTCGACGGTGGCCAGTGCCCTGGCCGCCTCGGCCCGGCCGAGGCCGTGCAACTCGGCGTTGGCGAGCACGAATTCACGCCCCGTGAGGAAGTCGTACATCGCCTCGCGCTCCGGGACGAGGCCGAGGTGGCGGTAGATGCCGGCGTTGCGCCAGATCGTCGTCCCGTCGAGGGTGACGGAGCCGTTGGAGGGGGCGAGGAAGCCGCCCATCATATTGATGAGGGTGGACTTTCCGGCGCCGTTGGGGCCGAGCAGGCCGGTCACGCCGGGGCCGATGGTCATCGTGATGTCGTTGACGGCAACGACATTGCCGAACCAGCGTGAGACATGGTCGATGTGCAGAGTCGTCATGGGCGCGGCCCATTCCTTCGGAGGGTGGTGGCGGGCGACGGGCAGGAGGCGCAGCGGCGCAGCCCGTCCCCGGGAAGGGCGGTGGTGGGTGACGGGTGGGAGGTCACAGGCCGGCCTTTCGGTAGCGGCGCATCAGGAGCGCATAGCAGCCGACGATGACGGCCAGCGTCACCAGGAGATAGACGACTCCGGCGCCGTTGGTCGGGGCCAGGCCGTTGGGGAACGAGCTGCTGCCGCCGAGGAAGGTCGACTGCACTCCGTCGATCAGCGTGACGGGGGAGAACAGCCCCAGCCAGCCGACGGCGGCCTCGTTGCCCTGGACGAAGGCGATGCCCTGGACCGCGCTCACCGCGGCGTACGGAATGGCGAGGACGGCGATCACGGCGGCGACGCCGAAGCCGCGACGCGGGGTGACCGCGGAGACGACCAGGCCTATTCCGGCGAACAGCAGCGAGAGCAGTGCCACGGAGACCAGTCCTTGCCCCAGACCCTTGGTCTGGTCGAGGAAGTCCAGCTTCGCCAGCAGCGCGCCGATGTAGAGGATCAGCAGCGGTACGCCGGTGAGGATGAACAGGGCGGCGGCCATGGCCGCGAACTTCGAGAGCACGTAGTCGACCCGCTCGATGGGCCGGGAGAAATACAGCGGTATGGACTTGAACCGCAGGTCGCGGGAGACCGACTGCGGGGCCTGGGAGGCCAGATACAGGCCGATGACGGCCTGGAGGTAGATGGCGAAGCGGGAGTAGCCGACCGGGAGGGCCCCGGCCTTGGTGACCACCGTCACCGCCACCATGATCGCGGCGGTCAGGCACATCGTGGCGAAGAGCAGCAGCGGCAGCACCTTGCTCTTGGGCGAGCGGCCCAGACCGTAGGCACCGCGCAGGCTCTGCGAGAACAGCGACCGGCGGGCGTAGGCGCGGCCCAGCCGGGGGCCGTCGTAGTGGCGGTAGCCGATGTTGTGGATGTAGGCGTCGGCGGGCGCGCCGGAGGGGGACGCCGGGTGCGCGGACGTCATGGGCTCAGGCGACATCGTGGGCGCCTCCGTCCTGGGTGGCATACGGGGCGCCCGGGGCGCCTGCGGTGGCGGCGGCTTGCGCGGCGTCCGCGTCGCGGAAGACCTCGGCGATCTTGTGGCGGCGCTGTTCCATCCGGATCAGCCCGAGCCCGAGTCCGGCGACGGTGTCCCGCACCAGGTCGTACGTCTCCTCGCCGGCCGCCTCGACATACAGGAGGTGGCCGGAGGCGGCGAGGCCCTCGGAGCCGGGGGCGTGGGTGGTCACCGCGGCACCGGCCGCGGTCAGGGCCGCACGGAGCGCCTCGGTGCCGTCCGGATGGGCGTCGGTGTCCGTGACCTCGACCGCCAGCGAGGCCGTGACCTGCGTGAACTCGTCGGTGGCAGAGGACCGCAGCAGCTTGCCGCCGTCGATGACGACGACATGGTCACAGGTGCGCTCCAGCTCACCGAGGAGGTGGGAGGTCACCAGGACGGAGATCCCGAAGTCGGTGTGGACGCGGCGGATCAGGCCGAGCATCTCGTCCCGCCCGGCGGGGTCGAGGCCGTTGGTGGGCTCGTCGAGGAGCACCAACTGCGGGTCGTGGACCAGCGCCTGGGCCAGCTTCACCCGCTGCTTCATGCCGGTGGAGTAGCCGCCGATGGGGCGGTAGCGCTCCTCGTAGAGGCCGACATGGCGCAGGGTGTCGGCGGTGCGCTCGCGGGCGGCGGTCGGCGGCAGGCCGGACATCCGGGCCATGTGCACGACGAACTCGGTGGCCGAGACGTCCGGCGGCAGGCAGTCGTGCTCGGGCATGTAGCCGACCCGCTCACGGATGGCGGCGCCGTCCGTGGTCACGTCCAGGCCGAGGACGTGGGCGGTTCCTTCGGTAGCCGGGGACAACCCGAGAAGGATCTTGATCAGAGTGGACTTTCCGGCGCCGTTGGCACCCACCAGGCCCGTTACGCCGGGGGCGATGTCAACGGAGAGCCGGTCCAAGGCGGTCACCCGCGGGAACCGCTTGCTCAGGCTTTCGGTCACGATCACAGTCACGTCATCGACGGTAGTGGCGCCGGCCACACCGGTCGTCAACCCAAACGATGGGATGCGCATCCCCCTGCGGTATTACGTGCCCGTAGGGGTCTCCTGCTGTGAGCTACTCCGGCGTAGGGGGTGCCGGTGCGTACAGCGGATCTTCGGGTGTGGAGGTCCGGACCGCTGTGCGGAGGTGCGGCCCCCTTGACGCAGCCGCCGGTCATTGTCACATTCATCGGTGTCAAGTTACGGGTACGTATGGCGATGCGCGTCTCACGGACGGACGGTTGGCGATGGCCTCAGTCACCTCAGCCACTTCGGTGCCCCCACGAGCCGGAGAACTCACCAGCGGGCTAAGGGGGTTCAGAGAGGTCCAGCGGCTCGCCTATGCCTGCGCGGAGGCGGTGGCCGCCCAGCTGCGGCCCGGAGTGACCGAGCGCGCGGCGGCGCGGATGCAGCGCGAGTGGCTGCGCGAGCGCGGGGTGCGGGACTGGTTCCATCTCCCGTTCGCGTGGTTCGGCGACCGCACCGCCTTCACCAGCTTCCGGGTGCCGCTGCAGTTCTTCCCCACCGGTCGTGAGCTGGCGCCCGGGATGGCGTTCATCCTGGATATGGCCCCCGTCCACAACGGCTACACGGCCGATATCGGCTACTCCGGCTGTCTGGGCCTCAACCCCGTGCACGACCGGCTGCTCGCCGACCTGGAGGCGCACCGGGAGCTGATCCTGCGCGAGGTGCGCGAACGGAGGCCGCTGCGGGAGATCTACGCGGACGTGGACCGGCTGATGGTGCGGCAGGGCTATGCCAACCGCCACCGCGCCCACCCCTTCGGTGTCATCGCGCACAAGATCGACCGGGTCCGGCAGCGCCGCTGGTCCCCCACGCTCTTCGGGTTCGGCACCCAGTCCCTCAAGGGCCTGGCCTCCGACGCCCTGCACGGCCACCGCGACGGCTGGTCCCCGCTGTGGAGCCCGTACCGCTTCTCCGGCCATCCGCCGCAGCCCGGTCTGTGGGCGGTCGAACCCCACCTCGGATTCCGGGGAACGGGCGCGAAGTTCGAGGAGATCCTGGTCGTCACGGACTCCAAGGACCCGCAGGAAAGTGCCTTCTGGCTGGACGACGATCTGCCGCATGTACGGCGCCGGCAAGAGGAGAAAGCCGCGTGAACACGGGGCGGGGCCGGGGAACGGGACGGGGAGGGGGTACGGGAAGCGGCCGGCGCATGGGAAGAGGTCGGGGAACGGGAAACGGACGAGGTTCGGGAAGCGGACGGGGAATGGGAAAGGTGCCGGGAATGGGAAGCGGAGTGGGATCGGGGCGCGGGAAGGGACAGCCGTACGGGTCCGGGGGCCGGTCCGGGGGCGGGGCTGCCGGTGAGGCCGGGACCGGGACCGGGGCGGGGCTCGCCGGGGCGCGGGAACGCTGGGTGCGGACCGGCGGCATCGAGCTGTGCGTCGCCGAACTGGGCGATCCGGCCCGGCCCACGGTGCTGCTGGTGCACGGCTACCCGGACAGCAAGGAAGTGTGGTCCGAGGTCGCCCGTGGCCTGGCCGACCGGTTCCATGTGGTGCTCTACGACGTCCGGGGCTGCGGCCGGTCCACCGCCCCGCAGCCGTTGCGGGGCGGCTTCACCCTCGAGAAGCTCACGGACGACTTCCTGGCCGTCGCCGATGCCGTCAGCCCCGACCGCCCGGTCCATCTGGTCGGTCATGACTGGGGCTCCGTGCAGGGCTGGGAGTTCACCACGGCGCGGCGTACGGAGGGCCGGATCGCCTCCTTCACCTCCATGTCGGGCCCGTCCCTGGACCACTTCGGCCACTGGCTCAAGAAGCGGACGGCGCGCCCCACTCCCCGCCGGGCCGCCCAGCTCCTCAACCAGAGCGCCAAGTCCTGGTACATCTACATGCTGCACACCCCCGTACTGCCCGAGCTGGTGTGGAAGGGACCACTCGGCAAGCGCTGGCCGAAGATCCTGCAACGGGCGGAGAAGCTGCCGGCCGGCGACTACCCGACCGCTTCACTGCCGACCGACGCGGCCCATGGCGCCTGGCTCTACCGCGACAATGTGCTCCCCCGGCTGCGCCGCCCGCGCGCCGACGCTTATGCGCACTGCCCGGTCCAGCTCATCACCCCCACCGGGGACGCCTTCCTCTCACCGCGGCTGTACGACGACCTGGAGCAATGGGCGCCGCAGCTGATACGCCGCACCCTCCCGGCCAAACACTGGGTGCCCCGCACCCGCCCCGACCAACTCGTGTTCTGGATCGGCGAGTTCATCACCGCCAAGGAGGAGAGGGACCCGGCGCGGCGCGCCGTGGCGACCGGCGCCCACGCCGACCGGTTCGGCGGGCAGCTGGTGCTGGTGACCGGCGCGGCGAGCGGCATCGGCCGGGCGACGGCGTTCGCCTTCGCGGAGGCCGGCGCGCGGATCGTCGCCGTCGACCGGGACGCCGAGGGCGCCGCACGGACCGCCGATATGTCCCGTCTGATCGGTGCGGCACAAGCCTGGGCCGAGGCCGTCGACGTCTCGGACGAGACGGCGATGGAGAAGCTCGCCGAAAAGGTCCACGCGGAGTACGGCACCGTCGACGTCCTGGTGAACAACGCCGGTATCGGCCTGTCCGGTTCCCTCCTCCAGACCGGCACCGAGGACTGGAAGGCGGTCCTGGACGTCAATCTGTGGGGTGTCATCCACGGCTGCCGGATCTTCGGCAAGCGGATGACGGACCGCGGCCAGGGCGGCCATATCGTCAACATCGCCTCGGCGGCCGCCTTCCTGCCGTCGAAGGTGCTGCCCGCGTACAGCACGTCCAAGGCGGCCGTCCTGATGCTCAGCGAGTGTCTGCGCGCCGAGCTGGCCGGTCAGGGCATCGGCGTCTCGGCCATCTGCCCCGGCCTGATCAACACCGGTATCACCAGCACCGCCCGCTTCACCGGCGTCCCGGCCGAAGAGGAGAAGCGCCGCCAGGCCAAGGCCGCGCGGATGTACGGGCTGCGCAACTACCCGCCGGAGAAGGTCGCCGACGCCATCCTGCGCGCGGTGGTCCGCAACCAGGCGGTGGTACCGGTCACCCCGGAAGCCCGCGGCGCCCTGCTCCTCTCCCGCTTCGCCCCACGCGCACTACGAGCCCTCGCCCGCTTGGGGCCACGGCCGTAGGGGAACGCGAGACCACGGCCGTCAGGGAGCGAGGTCGCGGGGGAGCCCGGGTCATGGCCGTAGGGGAGCGCGGCCGCGGGAGAGCAAGCCCGTGGGAGAACACCAAGTCCCGGCTGAGCACCTCCCGCCGTGCCGCGGGGCCCGGCTGGGCCAGGTGCTGGTCAGGCCCCGGCGGTCCGGCCGTTGCCCGTCGGGCCGGCGGTCCGGCCGCTCCCCGCTGGGCGGGTGCCACCGTGCCGCCGTTGGCGGCGCACTGCTCCCCAGCCCGCCTGGTGCAGGGGAGCTGGGTGCGGCGAATTCTTGGCATCGAGGGCCGCCGTACCATCCCTCGCAGGAAGGGTCGTTGCGCACGGCCGTCGCCCGCCTGACGTCGTTCCGGCCGAACGGGCCGCGGCGCCGACGCGGTGGGCCACACGGCCGTCTCGAAGCGCGCGGCCATCTCGTAAGGAGCACCACAGTGACCGAGCAGCCGCCGACGGCCGCGTCGCGCACCCCCGACCACCGCACCCCCGACCACCGCACCGCTGAATACCGCATCGAGGATCTGGCACACCTCAGCGGCGCCACGGTCCGCACGATTCGCGCCTATCAGGACCGTGGGCTGCTTCCCCGCCCGGAACGCCGCGGCCGGGCCAATGTCTATGGCGACGCCCATCTGGCCCGGCTGCGCCAGATCGCCGATCTGCTGGACCGCGGCTACACCCTTGCCAGCATCAAGGAACTCCTCGCGGCCTGGGACGCCGGCCGCGACCTCGGCGGGGTGCTGGGCCTGGTCGCCGAGATCGACGGGCCGTGGACCGACGAAGAGGCGTCCCGCATCAGCCGCACGGACCTGGACGACGCCTTCGGGGGCAGCCCCGATGAGACGGCGCTCGCCGAGGCCGTCGAACTCGGTGTCCTGGAACGCGTCCCGGGCCAAAGCGACGAGTTTCTCGTCCCCAGCCCGCAGGAACTCGCCGTCGCCGCCGAACTGCACTCCGCCGGTGTCCCGCTGACGGCGATCACCGGTCATCTACGGGAGCTGCGCGGCCAGGTCGAGCACATCGCGGCCCGCTTCCTGGACTTCACCACCGAGCATGTCTTCCAGCAGTACCTGGACCACCCGCCCACCGAAGCCGAGGCCGCGGAGGCCGCCACCCTCGTACGCCGGCTCCGCCCTCTGGCCCAGCAGACCATCGACGCCGAACTCGCCCGTGCCATGCGCACCCTGGCCACCCGCTATCTGCGCCAGCACCTCAGCGAGGCGCTGCCGGGCGAGGCGCGGGGACTCTCCGGAGGGGTGGCCGGCGCCGGGACCTCGGCCGAGGCGGAGGTCCGGAGCGTCCCCGGGCCGCGGTCCGCTTCCGTCCCACGGCCCCCGTCGCAGACCCCGTCGCTGCCGACGCCCGGACCGGCCGCGTCGCCCCGTGCCGCGACCGTCCCCGCAGGTGACTCGGCAGCTGACCCGGTTGGCCCGGCGGCTGATCCGGAGACGGTACTGCTCCCCGCCGAGGCCGTGCAGGCCGTGCGGGAACTGGTCGGCGCGGAGCACACGGCCGCCTTCATCACCGCCGCCGCACACCGTGAGGTGCAGGCCCGCACGATGGACGCCCTGGTGGCGGGCGCCACAGCCAACGGCCCGGACAGCGGCAGTGCCGACGGCAGCGGCCACGGCCCCGACGGCGATCCGGAGGCCGAAGTCCCGGCAGGAGAACGAGCCGGAGATCAGACCTGACGCCCCCCGGTCCACGGCTCGAGCCCAAGCCCCAGCCCAAGCCCAAGCCCAAGCCCCGGCGAAGCCTCAGCGCGGTCCCCGTACCGACCGTACGGAGCCGTTCCCCACCCCCTACACACTCTTCAGCTATCAAGGATCAGACGGTGCGCGGCCTCCTGCCGCGCCCTGCCACGTCCCGTCGCCCCCTTCCACTGCCTCAACGGGCGTGATCCGGCAGCCAGTTGCCGTGGAATCCGTACGGCACACGCTGCGGAAGACGGACCGTGGCGATCGGGTCGGCGGATATGTCCTCCGCGTCGAGTACGACGAGATCGCTGGTGTCGGTCGAGGCGTCGTAGACATAGGTGATCAGCCAGCCAGGGCCTCCCGGGCGGTCGTCCGCCGGGGCGAAGACCGCCTCGCCCGGAGTGCGGCCCGGACCGAAGTCATGCCGGACGGACGTGCCGGTCTGCAGGTCGTAACGGATCAGGGCGCCGGGTATCGGGCCGGTGCCCGGCAGCTCTCCGGCGGTGGCATGGCCGAAGCGGGCCGACTGCCCGGCAAGGCGGTCATCGACTCTGGGGAACTCGCAGAACATGTCGTCGAGTTGCTCTTCGGCGACCGTGCCCGTCACCAGGTCGATCGTCCAGCGCCAGAGGTGGCCCGGTGACATGCCGCCATAGTCGGCGTAGCGGGAGACATGGAGCACGATCCGCTGGTCGCCGTCGTCGTGGGCGTTCAGGGCGTGGAAGACATAGCAGGGGTGGATGGGCAGCCAGCGCACCTCGCCGTAGGGGTCGTCGCGACGCAGCACGCCGAGCCGGGCGCCGTACTCCGGATTCCACTGATACGGCATACCGGGGTGGCTGCGGTCGAAGACGACCGGGAGGTCCATGAAGATGACATGGCGGGCCGTCAGATGGAAGTCATGCATCATCGTGCGCCCGGGAACATCGATGGGGCGGCTGATCACCAACTCCCCGGCGGCGTCGGCGCGGTGGTAGGTCAGATAGGGCGGGGTGGGTCCGCCGTACCCGAAGAAGTGCAGTTCACCGGTGGTGGGGCAGGTCTTGGGGTGGGCGGTCATGGCGGTGGTGAGCCGGCCGCCGAAGTCATGGGCGCCAACGGTCTCCAGCTCATGGCCGGGGCGGCAGTCGATCTCGTAGGGGAACGACGTCTCGGCCAGCGCGAGAGTACGGCCGGCGTGCCGGACGACATGGGTGTTGGCCACGCTCGCCACCAGATTGCGGTGGCCTTGTGCGTCCACCGCGGGCACGCCGTCGGTGAAGGAGGCGGTGCGGACCCAGCGGTTGCGGTAGGAGACGGCCCGGCCGCCCTCCAGGCGCAGGCCGTGGACCATGCCGTCGCCGAAGAACCAGTGGGGCGTCGCGGCGTCCTGCGGGTTGGGGCCGTTGCGCAGGAACCAGCCGGTGAGTTCAGGCGGGATCGCGCCCGTGACCGGCAGGTCGTAGGCGGTCAGCTCGTCCGTCACCGGGGCGAAGTTGCCGGCCATGTGCGGTGCGGGGGCTTCGGATGCGGATGCGGTGGCCGGGGATGTGGTGGTCATGAGGCCAGGCCTCCCTGGAGGTCGGACCGCGCGCCGGAGGCGTTCATGTAGCGGGCCCGGACCCGCTCCGGGTAGGCGGCGGTGAAGCGGGCGGGAAGGACGAATCCGGCGAGCTGGATGAGGATCGAGAAGGCGGCGTTCCACCCGTAGGCGGAGGCGGCTGCCTGGGCGAGTGCGCAGAGGGTGAAGGAGAGCGCCCACACGGCCGTGAGCACGACGTTGATGTGACGGAAGACGCGGGTGTGCCAGACCTCCGGCGGGGCCACCCGCCGCGCCATCCCCATCGTGAAGGGCCGTCGCACGGCGATCGACACCCAGGCGATGAGCGCCAGCCAGCCCATCGACAGGGCGCTGCCGTACAGCTTGAGAGCGCTGTCGGGGCGGGCGAAGGCCAGCACGGCGAGGGCCGTGAAGAACACGAGCGTGCCGTACTCCAGCAGGCGCAGGTCCAGCGAGAGGCCGGCGGCACGGTCGACGATGAGCAGCACGACGGCCGTTGCGAGACCGGCGAGTGCACCCCACTGCCAGCCGGCCGTGGACACCCCCGCAAAGACCAGCCACGGGATGAAGCCCCGCAGATAGTTCATGTTTCCCCCCTCTTCGCTTACGGCCCGCGCGACTCAGCGCCTGGACGCCGGACGAGTCGTCTCCGACCGCACTACATTCCAACGTTGACATGTCGAACATAGAATCTCCACCTTTGACATGTCAACAGTGGAAGGTAAAGTGCGGGCCATGAGCCTGAGACATGCCGTGCTGGGTCTGCTGGCCGAATCCCCCGCGAGCGGCTACGACCTGATGAAGCTGTTCAACGCCTCGCTCGCCAACGTCTGGCCGGCCACACAGAGCCAGGTCTACGGCGAGCTCACCAAACTCACCACCGCCGGCCTGGTCGAGGTCGCCGCCCACGGCGCCCGCGGCCGCAAGGAATACGCGATCACCGAGGACGGCCTGACGGAGCTGCGCCACTGGCTGACCGATGTCGAACCGAGCGGCCCCCAGCGCCACGACGGCCTGCTGCGCGTCTTCTTCCTCGGCATCGTCACCCCGCTCGAGGCACAGACGTATCTCCTGCATCAGGCCGAGCGCGCCGCGCGGAACCACGCCGCCCTCGAACACCTCGAGAAAACCGCCACATGGGACGAGGAAATGATCTCGGTCTATGGGCGCCTCACGATGGAGTACGGCCTGCGGTTGTCGGCGGCCGAGGAGGAATGGGCGCGTTGGGCGGCCGAGGAAGTGACCAGCGCGAAGGCGCGAAAGGCGAGCGCCCTCGCACAGGAGCAGCACAAGGGACTGACCAAGGGGCAGGACAAGAAGCAGGGCAAGGAGCAGGACAACACGGAGTGACGGACGGGGCGGCCGTCACTCCGGGCCGCCGACAACGGGCCCCAGCCCCCGGCCCAAGCCCCGGCCGTCGCAGCCGTCGCCCTCGCCCACCCAGGAATTCGGATGCCGCCCCACCCCTCACGCGGCACTCTGAAGTCATGAACCATCAGCGCTCCGTGCGCCTCTCGAAGTATCTGGCGAAGCATCTGCGCCATGAGCCGGACCGGATCGGCATCACCCTCGACGCCCAGGGCTGGGTGCCCGTGGCCGAGCTCATGGCGGCGGCCGCGCGGCACGGATTCCCGTTCACCCGGGCCGAGTTGGCGGCCGTGGTCGCCGACAACGACAAACAGCGCTACGTCATCGACGGCGACCGCATCCGCGCCAACCAGGGCCATTCGGTACCGGTCGACCTCGATCTGCCACCGGCCGTACCACCCCCCGTCCTCTTCCACGGCACCGTGGCCCGCAATGTGGCCGCCATACGGGACGAGGGGCTGCGGCCGATGGCGCGGCACGCCGTCCATCTCTCCCCCGACCGCGAGACCGCGACCCGGGTGGGCGGGCGACGCGGCAAGCCCGTGGTGCTGACCGTCGACGCGGCGGCCATGCACCGCGCCGGCCATGTCTTCCGGGTCAGCGCCAACGGGGTCTGGCTCACCGACCGCGTACCGCCGCGGTTCCTGTGCTTCCCGGGCTGAGACCGGCCCGCCCATAGGACCGCACCCGGCTCAGAGCCCCGGCGCACCCCACACCGGGAACCACCGCCCCAGGTCCGTCTCGATCGTCAGATCGTCCCCGAGCATCGCCCGCACCTGGAGTTCGAGCGGGTTGTCGCGCTTCTCGCCGCCGTCCGGCTTGGGCGCGAAGGGGTAGAACGTCCCCCGCTTGTAGAGGTAGACCAGCGCCAGCGGCCGGCGCTCCTCCGTACGGAACCCGATCAGCGAACACAGCAACTGCGGTCCGAAACCGCCCTCCTCCAGTGACGTGTTGACCGCATGCAGGTCGTTGACCAGGCCCGCCACGTCCTCCGGCGGATGCCGTACGAGCAGCCAGGTATAGCCGTAGGTGTCCCGGGTGAACTCCACCGAGCCGTCCAGCAGGGACCGTGCCTCCTCCTGGATGCGGGCGAACGCACCGCCCTCGACGCTCGCGAAGCACACCGAGCCCAGCCCGGTGGGCAGGAAACCGGATGCGGCCTCCAGCGTCACCGCGGCGGACGGCAACGCGAAGAGCTGGTCGAGATCGGGGCGGACCGGCTTGCTGCGGCCGAGGATGGCGTCCAGAAATCCCATCTGCTGCTTACTCCTTGATCGTCACGGCCGGCCGGGCCGGCCGCGGCTCCCACGCGCACCGCGCCTCACGCCCGCCCCAGCTCCGTCGAGATCCGGGCCAGCTGGTCCAGCCGCTGCTCCAGCGTCGGGTGCGAGGACAGCAGCTTGCTGAAGGTCTCCTTGTTGAAGGCGGGGGCGAAGAAGAAGGCGTTGTAGGCCTGCTCCTTGCGCAGATCCTCGGTGGGAATCCGCGCGATCTGGCCGGTGACCTTGGTCAGCGCGGCGGCCAGTGCCGACGGCCGGCCGGTCAGCAGGGCGGCCGCCCGGTCCGCGGACAGCTCGCGGTAACGGGACAGCAGCCGGGTCAGCAGAAAGCTCAGCGCATAGACGACCGCGCTGACGGCGGTGACGATGAGCACGGCGATGGCCGCGTTCTGGTCGCGCTGGCGGCCGATACCGCTCCACAGGGCGGCCCGGGTGATGATCCCGGCCAGTACGCCGAGGAACGAGGCGATGGTCATCACGGCGACATCGCGGTGCGCGACATGCGAGAGCTCGTGGGCCAGCACGCCCTCCAGCTCCTCCGGCTCCAGCCGCCGGAGGAGCCCCGTGGTGGCGCACACCAGCGAGTTCTTCTGGCCGCGGCCGGTGGCGAACGCGTTCGGCACATCCGATTCGGCGATCGCGACCCGCGGCTTGGGCATGTCGGCCAGCGCGCACAGCCGGTCGACGGCGCCGTGCAGTTCGGGCGCCTGCTCAGGGGTGACCTCACGCGCACCCATGCTGTAGGCCGCGATCCGGTCGCTGAACCAGAACTGCGCGATGAAGAGGGCACCGGCGATCACCAGCACCACCGCCCAGGCGCCCTTGAGCAGCACCACCAGCACGCCGACGACCACGACGTACAGCAGTCCGATGAAGAACATCGTCGTGACCATGCGCGAGGTCAGCCCGCGGTCCGGGGCGAATCGGGTCCGTGCCATGGCTCCTCCACAAACGCCGCACTTCGCGCAGTGCGACGGCCCGCTCGCGCGCCGTCCTCCTACCGCGCGCCGCGTACCGCACACTGCGCCGCTGCCCCAATTCTCCCTCTTCAGAGCTATATGCGGGGTAAAGCCCAGGCCAGGGGACGGCCCGGCGCGTCGGGCGCACGGGAGCAGGGTGCGCCCGGCCCCGTAGGGAGCGCCGGGCCGGGCCCCGCCTACCGGGAGGCCAGCTGCGCCAGGCCCTCCGTGGCGATCCGCTCGAAGACCGCGAGATCGGCCTCGAAAAGCGAGTCGGCGATCGGCCAGTGGAGGACGAGCTCGTCGATGCCCAGCTCGGCGTGGTGCCCCGCGAAGTCGACGAAGGCGTCCACGGAGTCCAGCGGACGGTCCGGGGTGAAGCCGGTCAGCATGGTCTTCTGCAGGTCGGCGGCCTGGCGGCCCTGGTCTGCGCAGGCCTTCCCCAGCCGTTCGAGCTGCCCGCGGATCGCCTCGTGCGACTCGGCCGGGGTGCCGCCCCCGTTGGAGACCTTGGGATCGCCGGTCGTCACCCAGGCCTGGCCGTACCGGGCGGCCAGCTCCAGTCCGCGCGGGCCGGTGGCCGCCACCGCGAACGGCAGCCGAGGCCGCTGCACACAGCCGGGGATGTTGCGCACCTCGTGCGCGGAGTAGTGGACGCCCTCATGGGAGACGACGTCATGGGTCAGCAGGCGGTCCAGCAGCGAGACGAACTCGGCGAAGTGGTCGGCCCGTTCCCGTGGCGCCCAGGGTTCCTGGCCGAGCGCGGTGGCGTCGAAGCCGTTGCCGCCGGCGCCGACGCCGAGGGTGATCCGGCCGTCGCTGATGTCGTCGAGCGAGATCAGTTCCTTGGCGAGGGTGACCGGGTGCCGGAAGTTCGGCGAGGTGACGAGGGTGCCCAGCCGCATCCGGGAGGTCACGGAGGCGGCCGCGGTCAGCGTCGGCAGCGCGCCGAACCAGGTGGTGTCGCGGAAGCTCCGCCACGAGAGGTGGTCATAGGTGTACGCGGCGTGGAAGCCCAGCTCCTCGGCGCGCTGCCACACCTCCCGTCCGCCTTCGGACCAGCGGCGGACCGGGAGTATCAGAGTGCTCAGTCGCATACTCCGAGCGTACGGCCGCCCCGTTGGCGCGGACGATTCTCCACGGTGCTCCAGGCGGCCGCGTACACCTGCCGCGACGCGCCCGGCCCGGCGGCGCGCGGGCTCATGCGCGCAACCCACCGCACGCCTGTGCACGGCGATACGGGAAGATGGCCCCGTGACTGATGCCTCCGCCCCACCGTTCCGGGCCCCCGAAACGGCCGTTGCGCCCCGGCTGATCGCCACCGATCTCGACGGCACGCTGCTGCACGACGACAAGACGGTCTCCGACCGCACGATCGCCGCGCTCGCCGCCGCGGAGCGAGCGGGCCTCGAGGTGTTCTTCGTCACCGGCCGCCCGGCCCGCTGGATGGGCGTGGTCAGCGACCATGTGCACGGTCACGGCCTGGCGATCTGCGCCAACGGCGCGGCCGTCGTCGATCTGCACCGCGGCGGCCGGATCGTCGATGTCAGCCCCCTGGAGCGGACCGCCGCACGCCAGGTCGTGGACGCGCTGCGCAGCGCCGCCCCCGGCACCTCGTTCGCGGTCGAGCGCACCGGCGGCATCCACTACGAGCCGCAGTACCCGCCGCTGCTCCTCGATCCGGCCGCCGTCGTGGCACCGGCGGAGAAGCTGCTCGCCGACGACTTCGTCCCGCCGCTGCGCCCCGAGGACACCGACCCGGACGGCCCGGACGGCGGCACCGACGGCCCCGCCTTCCCCGACCAGCCCGTGATCAAGCTGCTCGCGCACCACCCCGAGATGGACCCCGATGCCTTCCTCGCCCTGGCCCGTACGGCGGCCGGGGAGCTGGCGACCTTCACCCGGTCAAGCCCCACCGCCCTCCTGGAGATCAGCGGCCCCGGCGTGAGCAAGGCCGGTACGCTCGCCCGCTGCTGTGCGGAGCGCGGTATCGCGCCGGAAGAGGTCGTCGCCTTCGGGGACATGCCGAACGACATAGCGATGCTGTCCTGGGCCGGCACCGCCTACGCCATGTCCAACGCTCACCCGGATGTGCTGGCCGCCACCACGCGCCGTACCGCGTCCAACAACGACGACGGTGTCGCGGCCGTCATCGAGCGGATTCTGCAGGACGGCCAGATCTAGCGCGCCGCCGCGCTGCCGGGAAAGACGGCGCACGACGCCGCCCGCCTCACAGCGGCGCCTCCCACCGCACCCTCGTGCCCGTGCCGCCCTCGCCCAGCCCCGGGCCGTACGTACTGGCGCCGCCCAGCGACTCCGCCCTGTTGGCGAGGTTCCTGAGGCCGCTGCGGCGGCCGCCGTCCGGGATGCCGATGCCGTCGTCGGCGACGGTGAGACGGACGCCGTCGGTGCCGTCCGGGAGCCGGACCGTCGCGTCGACGACGACCTCGATCCGGGTGGCCTGGGCGTGCCGGAAGGCGTTGGACAGCGCCTCCCGCAGCGCGGCGATCAGGTTCTTGCCGGTCAGCTCGCCGACCCGGGAGTCGACCGGGCCGACGAAACTGGCTGACGGCTGGAAGCCGAGCGGTACCGCGGCGGTGCCGATCTCGCGCAGGACCCGGGTCCGCAGCCCGGACGGCGCCTCGGCCGGACCCTGTTGGAGGGCGAAGATCGCGGTCCGGATCTCCTGGATGGTCACGTCCAGCTCGTCGACGGCCTTGCCGACGCCCTGGGCCACCTCCGGCACGATGGTCCGGCGCTGTGCGCTCTCCAGCATCATGCCGGTCGCGAACAGCCGCTGGATGACGAGATCGTGCAGGTCACGGGCGATCCGGTCGCGGTCCTCGTAAACCGCGAGCCGCTCCCGGTCGCGCTGGGCGTCGGCCAGCACCAGCGCCAGTGCGGCCTGCGCCGCGAACTGGGTGGCCAGCGTCCGCTCGGCGCCGGTGAACGGGCGGGCACCCCGGGACCGCGGGGTCGCGAGGGTGCCCAGCACCCGGCCGCCGCTCTTGAGCGGCAGCATCATGCTGGGGCCGAAGCGCTGCGCGATGTCGGTGACCATGCGTGGATCGCTGGCCGAGTCGTCCACGAACACCGGCTCACCGGCGAGGAGTTGTTCGACCACGGGGCTGTCGGTGGGAATCTGCGTCCCCATGATCCCGGCCGGCTCGTCCGCCGACACCGCGACGATCTCCAGACCGCCCTCCTCATCGGGCAGCAGCACGATCCCGGCCGCCGAGTCCGCCAGCTTCCTGGCCTGCTCGGCGACCACCGCGAGCGCATCGTCGACATCGCTGCCGGCGAGGAGTTCGGTCGTCACCGCCACGGAGCCGTCGATCCACCTCTCCCGCTGCCGGGTCGCCGCATGCAGCCGGGCGTTGCCGATCGCGATCCCGGCCTCGGTGGCCAGCACCCGCACCATGTGCAGGTCCTCCTCGCTGAACGCCCCGCCGTCGCGCTTCTCCGTCAGATAGAGGTTTCCGAAGATGTCGCCCTGGACGCGGATCGGCACCCCGAGGAAGGTCCGCATCGGCGGATGCCCCGGTGGGAAGCCGGCCGACCGGGCGTCCTTCGTGAGGTCGTCGAGGCGCAGCGGCTTGGGATCGTGGATGAGCGCGCCGAGCAGCCCCTTGTGGCCGTCGGGCAGCGCGCCGATCCGCTCGTGCTGCTGCGGGGTCACGCCGTACGTCACGAAGTCCGTCAGCCCCTCGCGGGCGTCGTCGATGATCCCGATCGCCGCATAGCGGGCGTCGGCGAGCTCGGCGGCGGTCTCCACGATCCGGTCGAGGGTGACGTGCAGATCGAGCCCCGCGCCGACGGTGCGCATCGCTTCCAGCAGCTGCGGCACCCGGGCGGTCAGCTCGGACGACAGCCCGCGCAGGCTGCGGGTCGCCTCGGTGGCGGCATCCATGGGGTCGGGGCCACCGCTCCCGAGGTCCCCGGGGCCGGAGGGCGGTGGTCCTGCCGTGGCTGCCATGCCACGAGCCTAATAAGGGCTGTTTTCCGGGGAAAGTCCAGTTTTGCGAGCACGGGGCCGTCGGGCGCCGCGGCCCGGCCGGTACCGGCCGGGCTTCCTGGTGCGTACGGCGGTGGTGCTCCCGGCCCACCGCCCGTTGCGCTACGCCACCGGCTGGGCCACGCCGTACGCCGCGTCCACCGCCCGCTCCCGCTCCAGCATCCGCCGGAACGGGCCGTCGGCCGCCGCCAGCTCCGCGTAGCTCCCGCGCTGGACGGCCCGCCCGCGGTCCAGGACCAGCACCTCGTCGACCGCGTCGAGACCGGTCAGCCGGTGGGTGATCAGGACCGTCGTACGGCCCTCGGTCGCGGTCAGCAGATCGGTGGTCAACGCATCGGCGGTGGCCAGGTCGAGATGCTCGGCGGGCTCGTCCAGGACGAGCACCGGGAAGTCCGCGAGCAGCGCACGGGCCAGGGCCAGCCGCTGCCGCTGGCCCCCGGACAGCCGGGCACCGCGCTCGCCGACCATGGTGTCCAGACCATCGGGCAGCCCCCGCACCCAGTCCGCCAGCCGCGCCCGGCCCAGCGCGTCCCACAGATCCCGGTCGCCGTCCACACCCCGTCGCTCCGGGCGGGCGAGCCGGAGGTTCTCCCGCAGCGAGCTGTCGAAGAGGTGCGCGTCCTGAGCACACAGTCCCACCAGCCGCCGCACCGCGTCACCGGCCATCTCCCCGGCAGCCGTGCCGCCCAGCGTGTAGGTGCCCGACTGCACGTCCAGGAAGCGCAGCAGGACCTGCGCCAGCGTGGTCTTCCCGGAGCCGGACGCGCCGACGACGGCGAGCCGGTGCCCGGCGGTCAGGGTGAAGCCGACGCCGTCCAGCGCCGGCCGGTCCTGCCCCGCGTGACGCGCGGTCAACTCCCGTACGGCCAGCGGGAACGGCGTCCCGGGCGCGGCGGCCGGGGTGGCCGGCTCGGACACCGGCGCGGGTGCGTCCAGCACCTCGAAGACCCGCTCGGCGGCGTGCCGGGTGCGCCGCCGGTACTGCACGGCGAGCGGCAGCCCCGCCACCACCTCGAACGCGGCCAGCGGAGTCAGTACGACGACGGCCAGCGCCACCCCCGTCAGCCGGCCCGCCTGCACGGCCTGGACCCCGGCCGCCGCCGACGCCACGACGGTCAGCCCGCACAGCAGCGCCGACAGCCCCGCGCCGGTCCCGGCCACGGCGGCCGAGCGGGAGGCGATCCGGGTCAGCTCCCGGTCCGCACGCCGCACCGCGTCCGTACGGGATTCCAGGGCTCCGGCCACCGTCAGCTCGGCGGTACCGGTGAGCACATCGACGACCCGGGTGGCGAGCCGCCCGCGGGCCGGCGCCAGCCGCTGCTCCGCACGGCGGGCCAGCACACCGGAGAGCAGCGGCACCCCCACCCCCGTCAGCAGCAGTCCCACGGCGAGGACGGCACCGGCCTCCGGCAGCAGCCAGCCGGTGAAGCCGACCGTGCCGGCGCCGACCAGCAACGCCGCGCCGACCGGCAGCAGCCAGCGCAGAAAGTAGTCCTGTCCCGCGTCGACGTCGGCCACCAGCCGCGACAGCAGGTCGCCGCGGCTGCGGTCCCGGAGACCGGCCGGCGCCAGCCGCTCCAGCCTCCGGAAGACGGCGACGCGCACCTCGGCGAGCATCCGGAACACCGCGTCATGGGCGACCAGCCGCTCGGCGTACCGGAACACCGCGCGCCCGATGCCGAACGCCCTGGTCGCGGTCACCGCCACCATCAGATACAGCACCGGCGGCTGCTGCGACGCCCGCGAGATCAGCCAGCCGGAGGTCGCCATCAGGCCCACCGCACAGCCCAGCGCAAGGCTCCCGAGCAGCAACGCCAACGCGAACTGCCCCCGGTGGGCACGGGCCGGCCGCCGCAGCCGGGTGAGCGCGGCACCGCGGTCGCGGTCGGACGCGGCAGCGGTGTCGGGCGCCGCCTCGGAGGCGCCGTCCGCGGCCGCGTCGTCCGTGACGGAGGCACCGGCGAAGCCCCCGTCCCCGGAATCCGGCTCCCCGGCCGTCTCCGGGAGCACGGCCACCGAGGCGTCCGCCCCGGCCGCCGGCACCGTCGGGTCCGGCAGCCGCACCACCCGGTCCGCCACCGCCAGCAGCGCCGGCCGGTGGACGACGAGCAGCACCGTACGGCCGACCGCGAGCCGGCGGACCGCGGCCACGATCGCTTCCTCGCTCTCGCCGTCCAGGTTCGCGGTGGGCTCGTCCAGGAGCAGGACCGGACGGTCGGCGAGGAAGGCGCGGGCGAGCGCGAGGCGCTGCCGCTGGCCGGCGGAGAGCCCGGCACCGGACTCGCCGAGCCGGGTCGCCGTCCCGTCCGGGAGCGCGTCGACGAAGTCCAGTGCGCCCGCGTCGCGCAGGGCGGTGCGCACCGCGGCGTCGTCCGCGTCCGGCCGTGCCAGCCGTACGTTCTCGGCGATGGTGCCGGCGAACAGATGCGGGTGCTGCGGCACCCAGGCGATCCGCCGCCGCCAGCTCTCGGGGGAGAGGGACGCGAGATCGTGGCCGTCGGCCAGGGCGCGGCCCGCGGACGGTGCGGTGAAGCCGAGCAGCACGCTCAGCAGGGTGGACTTGCCGGCGCCGGAGGGCCCGACCAGCGCGACGGTCTCGCCGGGCCGGACCTCGAACGAGGTCGCCGGGAGCGAGTCGGTGCTCCGCCCGGGGTGGCGGACGACCAGCTCCTCGACGGCCAGCGCGGTGCCCTGCGGCGCGGGGGCGGTGCCGGGCGCGGGCAGCGGGGTCTCCAGCACCGCGAAGATCTCCTCCGCGGCCGAGAGTCCCTCGGCCGCGGCGTGGTACTGCGCACCGACCTGCCGCAGCGGCAGATACGCCTCGGGTGCCAGCACCAGCACCATCAGGCCGGTGTAGAGGTCGAGTTCGCCGTGCACCAGCCGCATGCCGATGCCCACCGCGACCAGCGCGACGGAGATGGTGGCGAGGAGTTCGAGCGCGAAGGAGGAGAGAAAGGCGATCCGCAGGGTCCGCAGCGTCGCCCGGCGGTATTCCCCGGTGATGGACCGGATCGCGGCGGCCTGGGCCTTGGCCCGGCCGAAGACCTTGAGGGTGGGCAGCCCCTCGACGACATCGAGGAAGTGGCCCGACAGCCGGGCGAGCAGCCGCCATTGACGGTCCATCCGCGCTTGTGTGGTCCAGCCGATAAGGATCATGAACAGCGGGATCAGCGGCAGCGTGAGCACGATGGTGAGCGCCGAGAGCCAGTCGCCGGTGACGATCCGCGCCAGCACCGCCAGGGGCACGACGACTGCCAGCCCCAGCTGCGGCAGATAGCGGGCGAAGTAGTCGTCCAGCGCGTCGATACCCCGGGTGGCGAGGGCGGTCAGCTCCCCGGTACGCATTTCCAGGGTGCCCGCCTCGGCCGCCTCGGCTCCGTGCGCGTCCCGTCCCTCCGCGCCGCCGTCCGCGCGCCCGATCACCGCGCCGGGGCCCAGCCGCGCCGCCCGCTCGATCAGCCGCATCCGCAGCTCGGACTTGGCCGCGGCACCGGCCTGGTGCGCGGCCAGCTCGGTGAGCCAGGAGACCAGGCCGCGGCCGACGGAGACCGCGGCGAGCAGCACCAGCGGCGTGGTCAGGGCACCGACACCGAGGTCGTGCTGGAACGCACCCACCACGACCTCGGCGATCAGCATCGCCTGACCGACGACCAGGCCCGCTCCGGCAAGCCCGAGCACCACCACCGCGATCAGGAAGCCTCGGGTGGCATGGGCGTAGCGGAGCAGACGCGGGTCGACGGGTTTCACGTGAAACATTCCCTCCTGCTGAGGCCGCCCGAGGGGCGGTGGCTCAACTAGTGGGTCTCGGCAAGGTGTTGGGTACCGATGCGCTTGCGGAACACCCAGTACGTCCACGCTTGGTAGAGCATCACGAGCGGGGTGGCGAAGGCCGCACCCCACGTCATGATCTTCAGGGTGTAGGGGCTGGAAGAGGCGTTGCTGACCGTGAGGTTCCAGCTCTCGTTCAGCGTGGACGGCATGACGTTCGGGAAGAGCGTCAGGAAGAGCATCACGACCGCGGCCACCACGGTGATGCCGGAGAACGTGAACGCCCAGCCCTCGCGCCCCAGTCGGTTGGCCCCGAGCGCCGCGACCAGCGCGACCACCGCCACGATCATGGCGACCAGGCTCGTGCCGTCACCCTTATCGGCCTGGGTCCAGCCCAGGAAGCCGGCCACGAGCACCGCGGCGACCGGACCGAGGACGGCCGCCATCCTGCGCGCCCGCGCCCGGATGTCGCCCACCGTCTTGAGCGAGGCGAACACCGCGCCGTGGAAGGTGAACAGCACCAGCGTGACCAAGCCGCCCAGGAGCGCGTACGGGTTCAGCAGATCGAGAAGGCTGCCGGCATATTCCTTGTGGGCATCGATCTTGACCCCGTGCACGAGGTTGGCGAACACCACGCCCCACAGCACCGCGGGCAGCAGCGAGGACCAGAAGATGGTGTGTTCCCAGTTCCGCTGCCAGCGCTCCCCGCTCCGCTTCACGCGGTACTCAAAGGCGACACCGCGCAGGATCAGACAGATGAGGATCAGCAGCAGCGGCAGATAGAAGCCGGAGAAGAGGGTGGCGTACCACTCGGGGAAGGCGGCGAAGGTCGCCCCCGCCGCGCTGATCAGCCAGACCTCGTTGCCGTCCCAGACCGGCCCGATGGTGTTGATCAGTACCCGCTTCTCGCTCCGGTCCCGGGCGAGGAGCTTGGTGAGCACGCCGATTCCGAAGTCGAAGCCTTCGAGGAAGAAGTACCCGGTCCAGAGAACGGCGATGAGGACGAACCAGACGTCGTGGAGTTGCACAGTCGCCTCCTAGTACGAGAAGGCCATCGGCCGGTCGGCGTCCGTGTTGTCGCCGCCGATCCTGGTGGGCGGGTTGAGGTCGGAGTCGGTGAGTTCCGGCGGTCCGGCCTTGACGTACTTCACCAGCAGCTTGACCTCGACCACGGCGAGGACCGCGTAGAGCGTGGTGAAGACGATCATCGAGGTGAGCACCTCGCCCTGCGAGACGCCCGGGGACACCGCGTCCGAGGTGCGCAGCACGCCGTAGACGACCCAGGGCTGGCGGCCCATCTCGGTGAATATCCAGCCCCAGGAGTTCGCCAGGAGCGGGAAGCCGAGGGTGACGAAGGCGAGCGACCAGTACCACTTGCTCAGACGGGCACCGAGTTCCTTGTTCTTGGTGACCACGAGCCGGGGTGGTTCCTCGTCCCCCGTACGCAGCCCCGGCGCAAGCCAGAACTTCTTACGGGTCAGCCACAGCCCGGCGAGTCCGATGGCGAACGACGACATCCCGAAGCCGATCATCCAGCGGAAGCCCCAGTAGGCGACCGGGATGTTGGGCCGGTAGTCACCGGGCCCGAACTTCTGCTGTTCGGACCGGTTGACGTCGTTGATGCCGGGGACCGGCGAGCTGAAGTCGTTGTGCGCGAGGAAGGAGAGCAGACCGGGCACCTCGATGGCGACCTTGTTGTGCCCCTTGTCGACGTCCCCGTAGGCGAAGACCGAGAACGGCGCCGGCTTCTCCGTCTCCCACAGCGCCTCGGCGGCGGCCATCTTCATCGGCTGCTGCTTGAACATCACCTTGCCGAGCTCGTCGCCGCTCACCGCGGTGAGGATGCCGGCGATCACCATCGTGATCAGCCCGAGCCGCAGCGAGGTCCGCATGACCTTGATGTGCTTCTTGCGCATCAGATGGAACGCGGATATGCCGACCATGAACGCGGCACCGGTCAGGAAGGCCGCGGTGAGCGTGTGGAAGACGACGACCAGGGTGGTGTCCTGGGTGAGCACCTCCCAGAAGTCGGTCAGCTCGGCACGGCCGTTCGCGGCGTTGTACTTGTAGCCGACCGGGTGCTGCATCCAGGAGTTCGCCGCCAGGATGAAGTACGACGAGAGGATCGTGCCGATCGAGACCATCCACATGCAGCAGCAGTGGATCTTCTTCGGCAGCTTGTCCCAGCCGAAGATCCACAGCCCGATGAAGGTGGACTCGAAGAAGAACGCGATCAGCGCCTCAAGGGCCAGCGGAGCACCGAAGACGTCGCCGACGAACCGCGAGTAGTCGGACCAGTTCATCCCGAACTGGAACTCCTGGACGATGCCGGTGACGACACCCATCGCGATATTGATCAGAAACAGCTTGCCCCAGAACTTGGTGGCCTTGAGGTACTTCTCCTTGCCCGTGCGTACCCATGCGGTCTCGAGTCCGGCCACCAGAGCGGCGAGGGAGATCGTCAGAGGGACGAACAGGAAGTGGTAGACGGTCGTGATGCCGAATTGCCATCGCGCCAGAGTCTCTGGCGCCAACGCCAGTTCCATGTCGTGCTCCTTACGTCGCCGTGCTCCAGCACGGCAGTGCCCGTTATGCGGCCTATAAAAGCCACATAATGGACGCGCTTGTGAACGCGTTCACATTCACAAGCAATTATCTCCTACCGCTTTCGGCCAATCCCGGGCGGGGGTACGTGACTGCGGTCACGTACCCCCCACACATGCTTCGAGGCCGCGGTCAGCGGACCCACGGCCTCGGAACAGCGCCCTCACAACGGCTTACAGCACCTTGCGGAACTCCTCCGCGGCCTGCAGGAACAGATCCATGGCCGGGCTCTCGCCGATCGTCACCCGCACCCCCTCGCCGGGGAACGGCCGCACGACCACCCCGGCCCGCTCACAGGCCGCCGCGAAGTCGACGGTACGGTCCCCCAGCCGCAGCCAGACGAAGTTGGCCTGCGTCTCCGCGACCGTCCAGCCCTGCCCGAGCAGCCCGTCCACCACCCGCGCCCGCTCCGCCACCAGCGCGTCCACCCGCTCCAGCAGCGCCGCCTCACTGCGCAGCGAGGCCACCGCCGCCTCCTGCGCGAGCTGGCTGACCCCGAACGGCACCGCCGTCTTGCGCAGCGCCGCGGCCACCGGCTCATGGGCCACCGCGAAACCGACCCGCAGCCCCGCCAGCCCGTACGCCTTGGAGAAGGTCCGCAGCACACACACGTTGGGACGGTCACGGTAGAGATCGATGCCGTCCGGCACCTCGGCGTCCCGGATGAACTCGCGATAGGCCTCGTCCAGCACCACCAGCACATCGCCCGGCACCCGGTCCAGGAAGGACTCCAGCTCCGCACGGCGTACGACGGTGCCGGTGGGGTTGTTGGGGTTGCAGACGAAGATCAGCCGGGTGCGTTCGGTGACCGCGGCCAGCATCGCGTCCAGGTCGTGCACCTCGTCGGAGGTCAGCGGGACCTGCACCGGCGTGGCACCGGAGACCTGGGTGATGATCGGGTACGCCTCGAACGAGCGCCAGGCATAGATCACTTCATCGCCGGGCCCGGCCGTCGCCTGGACCAGCTGCTGCGCCACCCCGACCGATCCGGTGCCGGTCGCCAGGTGCTCCAGCGGCACCGAGAACCGCTCGGACAGCTCCGCCATCAGGCCCGTGCAAGCCATGTCCGGGTACCGGTTGAAGGACCCGGCAGCGGTCACCGCGCTCTCCAGTACGCCCGGCAGCGGCGGATACGGGTTCTCATTGGAGGACAGCTTGTACGTGACGGGGCCGCCGGCCGCCGCCGGCCGGCCCGGCTTGTAGGTGGGGACGCCGTCCAGCGCAGCACGCAGCTTCGGGGTCTTCTCGCTCACCGCAGGTCCTCCTCGACCGTCCGCTCATCTCCAATACTGCACACCTTATGAGGATTGACCCGTTCGGCGGCAGCCCCGGCCCGGCGGCGGCAGCTCTCCGCCCTCCGGACGGCCGTCCGGAGCGGCCCGCGCAAAGCCTCCTGGGAGCGCTCCCCGGACCGGTGCACGCCGGTGGCTTGCGCCGTGGCGCGCATCCCCCGTCAAGGTGACTTGAGAGCGGTTCCGGACCGGAACCGATCGACAGGTGAAGGCGGAAAATCTCCCCCAGAATGATCACCATACGCTTCAACTCCCTTTATTTTCCAGGGAATTGTGGATTGATCACCGTGCAGAAACGTGCCTTTCCAGAGCCGTTGGGAGACCCCCGTGAATGCCTCTAACGAGCCCTACTATCGGCTCGCCATGACAGCAGCAGGGAAGCACCAGGTGAGCCGGTCGACCGGTCGCCGGCTGGGGCGGGCGGGCATCCGGGACGTGGCCGCCGCAGCCGGTGTGTCGATCACGACCGTCTCCGACGCGCTCAACGGCAAGGGCCGGCTTCCGGATGCCACCCGTAGCCATGTCCGCGAAGTGGCCGACCGGCTGGGCTACCGCCCGTCCGCGGCCGCCCGCACCCTCCGTACCGGCAAGTCAGGGCTCCTCGGCCTGACCGTGACCACATACGGGGACGAACCCTTCACCTTCACCGAATTCGCCTACTTCGCGGAGATGGCCAGAGCCGCCACCTCCGCGGCACTGGCCCGCGGCTATGCGCTGGTCATCCTCCCGGCGACGTCCCGCCACGACGTGTGGTCCAACGTCGCCCTCGACGGCACCGTCGTCATCGACCCCGCCGACGGCGACCCCGTCGTCACCGAACTCGTCCGGCACGGCATCCCCGTCGTCTCCGACGGCCGCCCCGGCGGCGCACTGCCCGTCACCGGCTGGGTCGACAACGATCACGAGGCGGCCGTCCTCGGGCTGCTCGACCATCTCGCCGACGCCGGCGCCCGCCGCATCGGACTCCTCACGGGCAACACCACCGACACCTACACCCGGCTGTCGACCACCGCCTATCTGCACTGGTGCGAGCGGGTCGGCCAGGATCCGGTGTACGAGTCCTACCCGGCACACGACCCGTGTGCCGGCGCCGTGGCCGCCGACCGGCTGCTGGCCCGCCCGGACCGCCCGGACGCCGTCTACGGGCTCTTCGACCCCAACGGCACGGACCTGCTCGCCGCCGCCCGGCGCTACGGACTGCGGGTGCCGGAGGACCTGCTGCTGGTCTGCTGCAGCGAGTCCACCCTGTATGCCGCCACCGAACCGCCGGTCACCACACTGTCCCTGAAACCGCGCCGCATCGGCACCGCCGTCATCCAGATCCTCATCGACGCGATCGAAGGGCTGGACACCGGCCGGCCCATCGAACAGGTGATACCCACTGATCTCATCGTCCGTGCCTCGTCCCAGCGAAGGTCACCGCGAACGACCGTCAGCCCGCCACGGGGACCGGCCGGCGACTGAGGGTGCTCCCACTTACGGACGACCGGGCGTTCCCAGCTCGGAGGAAAAAACGTGGCGAACACGGGATAAATCAGCCCCGAATGCCGGGCTCCGGTGGATTGACCACCCCCGGGTGCGTCACAACCCGCGACCAGCATTCCTATGATGGGCGGACGACACCGCGGACCGCCGTCGACCAGGCAAAGGTCCGAGAGGTGCACGGCGGCGCAACGGTGGAGGGGTCGATGACTCAGGGGGCCAGTCTGGGACCCATGGTGCGGACCATGGCGGGAGAAACTCCGGCGTCGGCTCCGCCGCCCGGAGTGCCTTCCGGCACGCCCGCCGGGTCCCCCGCGCCGCCCGTCGGTCCGCCGCTCCACATGCCCGCCGGTGCCCCTCCCGCACCTCCCGCCGCGCCCCCCACGGCACCGCCGGCCGAGATGCCCGAGGAGTACACCCCGACCGCGCGGGACCTCCCGGTCATCACCCCCGGCCGTACGGACACCCTCATCGACCACGCGGCGGTCGTCCCGGTGCCCGAGCCCGCCACGGACCCCGACGCGCCCGAGGGCATGGGCCCGTTGTACGTCGTCGGCGATGTGCACGGCTACTACGACGAGCTGCGCGAGGCACTGGCCGCCGAGGGCCTGATCGACGCCGACGGCAACTGGGCGGCGGGCAACGCCCGGCTCTGGTTCCTCGGCGACTTCACCGACCGCGGCCCCGACGGGATCGGCGTCATCGACCTCGTCATGCAGCTCTCCGCGGAGGCCGCGGCGGCCGGCGGCTACTGCAAGGCCCTGATGGGCAATCACGAACTCCTGCTGCTGGGCGCCAAGCGGTTCGGCGACACCCCCGTGCAGTCCGGCGCCGGCACCGCATCCTTCCAGGCCGCCTGGCTCCTCAACGGCGGCCAGAAGAGCGACATGGACCGCCTGGAGGACCACCACCTCCAGTGGATGGCCCGGCTGGACGCCGTGATGGAGGAGGACGGGCATCTGCTCGTGCACTCCGACACCACCGCCTACCTCGAATACGGCGACTCCATCGAGGCCGTCAACGACACCGTCCACGACGTGCTCACCCGCAGCGAAGCGGATGAAGTCTGGGATCTGTTCCGGAAGTTCACCAAGCGCTTCGCCTTCCGCGACGAGGCCGGCTCGGACGCCGTCCGGGAACTCCTCGATGCCTACGGCGGCGACCGCGTGGTCCACGGCCACAGCCCGATCCCGTATCTGCTGGGCGAGGTCGGCGCGGAGGACGGCGAGAGCGAGAGCGTTGCGGTCGACGGTCCGCATGTCTACGCCGACGGGCTGGCAATCGCCATGGACGGCGGCATCACGATGGCCGGAAAGCTGTTGGTCGTTCAACTGCCGCTGGCCGGCTGAGGGTTGCGGGCATCGCCGGGCGCCGGGTCGGCCGGCGTACGGTCAGGACGAAAACGGCGGGCGACACCGGCGGAAACCGGTCGGGGCATTACTCAATTTCCGCAAACTCTCTGTCACGCCGTGCCGGAGTCGCTCTACCATCGGTCTATCCGTAGCAGGCTCTCCTCCGTTTCCGCCCACTGCCCGGCCAACGCCGGCCGTACGGCCCTACGGAGCATCGGGGGATCCACATGAACAGCGCTCCGCACCTGCTGAACGAGGATCGCGAGGAATTCACGCGGCTCCTCGATGAGGCGCTGCGTACCGCCCCATACCGCCCGGACGACCTGACCGACACCACGGGATACCGTCTCGACACCGAGCAGTTGCGCACGATGGCGCTCAGCGCGACCACCGCCATCGCCGCCTGCGCCACGGCCGAATACCAACGCTATGTGCAGCTCCGCACCGCATTGCGGACACCGGCACCGGTCGCGTCCGTCGCCGATACGGGCGACGCGGAGCAGCACGGGGCCGACGGCGGGAGTCCGGCCCCGGACAGCGCCACGGTCATGGACGCGGCCGAAACCACCGGTGCCGGGCTGACCGCCATGATCGCCGTGCTGGCCCCCGTGCTCGCCGGTATCGCCGCCGTCCTCTTCCTCCTCATCGGATATGTGCTGCGCGCCGTCAGCTCCGACAAGTCGCTGGCCCAGCCGCTGATCAGCGTCGGCTGGATCTTCGCGGCGCTGACCGCGGCGGGCACCCTGGTCGCGATGGCCGGCCTTCTCGTCACGGCGCTGCGCAACGGCGCGTCCGCCCAGGTCGCCAGAGCCGGGGAGCGGGACGAGGCACTGGACCGGGCCCGTGAGGACTGGCGCCGCGCCCTCCTGGAGCGCGGCCTGCTGCCCTTTCTCCGTGCGGCCCTCAGCGACCCCGCCGCCACCCCGGACGACGTCCCGGACCGTTACGTCCCGCGCCGCACCACGTCCCCGGAGAGCCGGATTCCCACCCTCGGCTACACCCGCCCCGAGTTCTCCAGCCCCGACAGCGGCTCCTCGGGCGCCCGCCCGCGCTACTCCAGCCCGGACTTCACCAGCCCGGATTACGGCGGACCGGATCACCAGGCGGATTAGGGGTGCCGCCGCCGGCTCCGCCAACGGGGAGGCCCCCGCCCATCGGGCAGGGGCCTTCGCCGTGGGGGTCCGGACGGGCCGGCTAGTCCGCGATCGGCAGATAGACGCGGTTGCCCGCCGCGGCGAACTCCTTCGACTTCTCGGCCATTCCGGCCTCGGGGTCGAGGGCCAGGTCGCCACCGTGCTCGCGGCGGATGTCCTGACTGATCTTCATCGAGCAGAACTTCGGGCCGCACATCGAGCAGAAGTGGGCCGTCTTCGCCGGTTCGGCGGGCAGCGTCGCGTCGTGGAAGGCACGCGCCGTGTCCGGGTCGAGGGCCAGGTTGAACTGGTCCTCCCAGCGGAACTCGAAACGGGCGTCGGAGAGCGCGTCGTCCCACTCCTGGGCGCCCGGGTGCCCCTTGGCCAGGTCCGCCGCATGGGCCGCGATCTTGTAAGTGATCACGCCGGTCTTGACGTCGTCGCGGTCCGGCAGGCCCAGGTGCTCCTTGGGCGTGACGTAGCAGAGCATCGCGGTGCCCCACCAGGCGATCATCGCCGCGCCGATACCGGAGGTGATGTGGTCGTAGGCGGGCGCGATGTCGGTGGTCAGCGGGCCGAGCGTGTAGAACGGCGCCTCTTCGCAGATCTCCTGCTGGAGGTCGATGTTCTCCTTGATCTTGTGCATCGGGACATGCCCGGGGCCCTCGATCATGGTCTGTACGCCGTGCCGCTTGGCGATGGTGTTCAGCTCGCCGAGCGTCTTCAGCTCCGCGAACTGCGCCTCGTCGTTGGCGTCCGCGATCGAGCCGGGACGCAGACCGTCACCGAGTGAGTAGGTCACGTCGTAGGAGGCGAGGATCTCGCAGAGCTCCTCGAAGTGCGTGTAGAGGAACGACTCCTGGTGGTGCGCCAGGCACCAGGCCGCCATGATCGAACCACCGCGGGAGACGATGCCGGTCTTGCGGCGGGCCGTGAGAGGCACATAGCGGAGCAGCACACCGGCGTGCACCGTCATGTAGTCGACGCCCTGTTCGGCCTGCTCGATGACGGTGTCCTTGTAGATCTCCCAGGTCAGCTCCTCGGCCTTGCCGTCGACCTTCTCCAGCGCCTGGTAGAGGGGGACGGTGCCGATGGGGACGGGGGAGTTGCGCAGCACCCACTCGCGTGTGGTGTGGATGTTGCGGCCGGTGGAGAGGTCCATGACGGTGTCGGCGCCCCAGCGGGTCGCCCAGGTCATCTTCTCCACCTCCTCCTCGATGGAGGAGGTGACCGCGGAATTACCGATGTTGGCGTTCACCTTCACCAGGAAGTTCTTGCCGATGATCA
The DNA here is from genome assembly GCF_042746015.1 of Streptomyces sp. NPDC058773. NCBI lineage: Bacteria > Bacillati > Actinomycetota > Actinomycetes > Kitasatosporales > Streptomycetaceae > Streptomyces > Streptomyces sp. NPDC058773. The sequence continues at coordinate 165,020 of NZ_JBHYPE010000001.1, read as the reverse complement.
TCGGCTCGATCTCCGGGTGGTTGATGTTGGCGGGCAGCACCGCGCGGCCGGCCGCGATCTCGTCGCGGACGAACTCGGGCGACACCTTCTCGCGGAGGGCGACGTACTCCATCTCCGCGGTGATCTCGCCGCGCTGGGCGTAGGCGAGCTGGGTGACCGGGGTGCCCGTGCGGCCGCGCCGCGGCTGGCGGGGTCGGCCCGGGAAGACCGCGTCGAGGTTCTTCAGTCCGCCGCGCGGTGAGGTGTGCTTGAGGCCGTCGTCCTCCGGCCGCATGGGACGGCCCGCGTATTCCTCGGTGTCGCCGCGGCCGATGATCCAGTTCTCCCGCAGCGGTGCCAGACCGCGGCGGACATCGGTTTCGATATTGGGATCGGTGTACGGCCCTGACGTGTCGTAGAGCGTCACGTCCTTGCCGTTGGTGAGGTGCACCCGCCGGACCGGCACCCGAAGGTCCGGGCGCGCTCCGGAGACATAGCCCTTGTGCCAGCCGATCTGCGGCTTTTCGCCGTCGTTCGCACCGTTTTCGGGCGTGCGTGCATCCTGCAGAGTCATGAGACCCAACTCCCTACGCCGGCATTACCCGGTACCAGGTTCGGCGGTCGACGCAGCGGCTTCCGTCCGTCGGCGTTTCACGTGAAACGCCGCGGGGACGAAGGTCAGCGCCCTCTCAGCCCGGTGCTCCGAGCTCCCGCGATTGCAAAGGTGCCACCACGGTAGCGGCCGTTGTGGCGCGGTGAACAGTGGGCCCCTGGAGTTCTTGCGATGATCGGGCGGTGTCGCCTTACGAGACCCACCACCATTCCGCCCCGCACTCCCATGGGCACGGCCATGGCCCTGCCGCGCCCGTCTCCCGGCATCTGCGCAAGGTCATCGCGGCGGTGCTGATCCCGTTCGCGGCCGCGGTAGCGGTCGGTCTGGTCGTGCTCTGGCCGGGCGGTGCACCGCCCCACAAACCGTCCGGGGTCGGCTTCGACCAGCCCACGGAGACGGCCCGAGTGATCAAAGTGGCGGAGGTGAACTGCGCGGACGTCCATGCCGAACAGCAGCCTCAGCCACCGTCGCCGACGGGGCAGCCGCCGACCGGGGGAGCGGAGACGGGCAAGCACTGCCAGCAGGCAACGATCGAAGTCACCACCGGGGAGAACAAGGGGCGCACCTTCCGGACGGTGGTGACCCCGGACGCGCTGCGCCACTACACCACCGGTCAGGAGGTGGTGGTGACGTACTCCCCCAAGGCGCCGAAGGACCTGCAGTACTCGGTCAGCGATGTGGACCGGACGCTCCCGATGTGGCTGCTGGCAGCGATCTTTGCCTTCGCGGTGGTGATCGTCGGCCGGCTGCGGGGTGTGCTCGCACTGGTGGCGCTGGCGGCCAGCTTTGTGGTCCTGACGCTGTTCATCCTCCCGGCGATCCTCCAGGGCTCCAATCCGCTGGTGGTGGCGGTGGTCGGCGGCAGCGCGATCATGCTGATCGCGCTCTACCTGTGCCACGGGCTGACGGCCCGTACCTCCGTGGCCGTGCTCGGCACCCTCGCGTCACTGCTGCTGATCGGGCTGCTCGGATCGGTGTTCATCGGCTGGGCACTGCTGACCGGCAATACGGATGACACCACCGGGCTGGTGCACGGTCTGTACCCCGACATCGAGATCCGCGGTCTGCTGCTGGCGGGGATCATCATCGGTTCGCTGGGGGTGCTCGACGATGTGACGGTGACCCAGACCGCCGCGGTCTGGGAGCTCAAGGAGGCGGATCCGTCGGCAGGGTGGCGCAAGCTGTACGGGGCCGCGATGCGGATCGGCCGGGATCACATCGCGTCCGTGGTCAACACCCTTGTGCTGGCCTACGCGGGTGCCGCACTGCCGCTGCTGCTGTTGTTCTCGATCGCACAGAGCAGCGTCGGCACGGTCGCTTCGAGCGAGGTGGTCGCGGAGGAGATCGTCCGCACGCTCGTGGGCAGCATCGGACTGGTCGCCGCGGTGCCGCTGACCACACTGCTGGCCGCGCTGGTCGTCTCGGCGGACCGGAAGGGATCACCGGACCGGACGGGACTGGCCGCACCGGCGAGCGACGACACGGGAGCCGGGCCGGCAGCCGTCGTCGGGGCCGGCATCGGGGCGGCGAGCCCCGCGGGTGGCCGACCGGGACGACGCGGGGGACGCGGCAAGCGGCGCAAGCAGTGACGACGGGAGGCGGGAGCAGGGGGCGGCCCGGGGGCCGTGTCAGCCGGCCGGGGCCTCCGTGAGGATCCGGTCCAGCACGGCCTCCAGGGTGTCGCAGACCTCTTCCTTGCCCAGCGGCACCAGCCGGTCCGTGCGGTCCAGGAAGGCCACCAGCGGCGCCGCGCTCACCCGGAACAGCGCGCACTCGGTGCCGACTTGAAGGCTGATGAGGACATCGCTGAGGTGCTCGGGGGAGGTCGGCTCGATCCGTACATCACCCTCGCCGGACGGCCGGCTCAACCCGTCCAGCAGCAGTTCCCGGCCGAACACCCAGGTCACCGGCGCATCGCCGGGCAGGTCGAAGGTGAGGCGGACGGCATACGGATCGGCGGTGGCGAAGTCCAGCTCCACCGGGATCCGGAACGCAAGCTCCTCCGAGACGACGAAGCTCATGATCACTTCTGCCTGAACTGTGTCGGTCATCAACCACTGCCCCGCACTTGATCGGAGATGGCGGGGAAACAACCCCCGTAGCCCTAGTGGCGCCATCGTCTGCCACGCGCCAGCAGATCACAAGGAGTGAGTTTTCAGATACTGATAGAGAAGGCGAGTGTCGTTAGTGTCGCCTCCGCCATTTTCCGTAGTCGCTCTGTGACGGACCGCAATCGACGCAGTTCGTCCATGGGCAGCGAAACCGCCAAAGTCGCCGTGGCCGCCCCGACTTGGACAGGGATAGCGGCACACACCGTGCCCAGGGCATATTCCTGGCGCTCATACGCAACATGATCGCGACGCACCGTATCCAAACGGTGCAGCAAATCGTCCTCAGTTCGCACGGAAAAGGGCGTTATCGGCTGGACGGGATGGCGCGCGAGATGCTCCTTCCTCGTTGCGTCGTCGAGTTGCGCGAGCAGGCATTGCCCGACCGCATGGGCGTGCGCGGTGGCGCGGAAGTCGACCCACTCCGCAACCGGCGGCCGCGCCGGGTCGTCGGTCACCGCGACCACCTCGACTTCACCCTCCCGGTAGACGGCGAAGTAGACGGCGGCGCCCAGCTCCCGGCCCGCCACGGCGAGTGCTTCGGAGAGATGGGCCCGCTGCCGGCGCCTGGCCCCGGCCCGGCCGATGCCGTCGACCGCCGCACCGAGGACGAAGACACCGTGCTGCCGCTGGAGATAGCCCTCGTGCGCCAGGGTCCGCAGCAGGTGGTAAGCCGTCGGCAGCGGCAGCCCGGCCTCTCTGGCCAGCTGCTTGGCGGGCGCGCCGTCCGCATGCGCACCCACTGCCTCCAGCAACCGGAGCGCCCGCCGCACCGATGCGATCAAGGTGGGGTGGGAGTCGGATTCGCCGTTCACGATCGCCAACGCCAACCCCCAGGTCCGCTCGCAGAGGGGCACGGGGCCCCGGCCACGGGAACACCTCCCATGACCACGCGCGTCTCCCCGGCGCCACGAGGACCCCCGGACCGGGCTCGTCTCACCCGGATTTTCCGGAACGCCACAGTCCGGAAGACGTCTGCGCCCGGCACTCTAACGCGGCCTATCGGGCTCACAGGGCGAAAGCCGGAGGAGTTACCCCACCCGCGCACCGCCGAGCGGAACTGTGCGGGCCGGGTTCGACATCGGGCTCAACTGCGTCGCGACGAGGCAGGTTTGACGGGTTTGGCGCGTTTGGCGAGCTTTGTGGAGTGGCCGTCCGGTGACCACCGCCGAGCGGGGCCGCGGACGGCGACCGCCGGCGGTCAAGCACCGGCGGCCGGTGGCCTCCGCCGTGGCTTACCAGTCGCTCTTCGACGAGGAAGACGACGAGCCGCTGGCCCTGCGGACGAGGTAGATGACCCCGGCGACCAGAGCCGCCGCTATGAGGACCTTGAACAGCAAGCCGATCAGAAGGCCGAGTGCGGTGGTGATCAGTCCGCCGAAGACGACGATCAGGATGACGGGCACCACGACCCAGGTGACCCACCACGGAAGCCCTGCGAATATCCCCTTACCGGCCACTGCTCTCCCCTGCTTTCTGTCTGTCGCGCTGTCGTTGTCCGTACCGCGCTATCCGTCCGCTGCGCACTGGTCGCGCAGATGGCACCGTCCGCGTGCTGCGGGTCTGCCGCCTCACGCCTCAGGTTTCCCTTCACCAACGATGCTAGGACGCCGGCCACGGCCGCGGGGGCTGCGCAGCCCCGGTCCTTCCCTGACCCGTCCCCTACGGGTATGGGGGGCCGGCCCCTAGCTTTCAGGAGGAGAGAAGACCACCATCACCCGGAGGTCCTCGCTGATGTGGTGGAACTTGTGGGGCACCCCCGCCGGCACATAGACCACACTGCCCCGCGCGACCGACTGCGTCTCCTGCCCGACGGTGATCGCCGCCCGGCCGCTGACCACGAGGTACACCTCGTCCTGCCCGTGCGGCTGCTGTGGATCGACGCTGCCGGCGTCGAGCGCGTACAGGCCGACCGACATGTTGCGTTCCCGGAGGAACTGCAGATACGCACCGTCGTTGGCGGCCCGCTCCGCTTCCAGCTCTTCCAGTCTGAAGGCCTTCATGCCGTTCGCACCCCTCGATGATTCAGACTCGTCTGCGACGATCTCACCATGAAGCATTTTCTGGTCAAGACGATCGCCAATGCCGCGGCGCTTGCCGTGGCCATCTGGCTGCTCAAGGACATCACGCTCACCGGTGAGAACACCGGCCGCCAAATACTCACCCTGATCCTCGTCGCGCTGATCTTCGGCCTGGTCAATTTCCTGGTCAAGCCCGTGGTGAAGCTGCTCTCGTTCCCCCTGTTCATCCTCACGCTCGGCCTGATCACCCTGGTCGTGAACGCGCTGATGCTGATGCTGACCTCCTGGCTCGCCGGCAAGGCCGATCTGGCCTTCCATGTGGACGGCTTCTGGACGGCCATGCTCGGCGGCGTGATCATCTCCATCGTGGCCTGGGCGATGCATGTGATCCTTCCCGACGAGGACTGACCCGTGTCCGCTCCCTTCCGCATCTGCTTCGTCTGCACCGGAAACATCTGCCGGTCGCCGATGGCGGAGTCCGTCTTCCGCGCCCGCCTGGCGGAAGACGGGCTCGACGGCCTGGTCGAGGTCGACAGCGCGGGGACCGGCGGCTGGCACGAGGGCGATGGAGCCGACCCGCGCACGGTCGCCGTACTGCGCGCGGGCGGCTATGAACACACGCATACCGCCCGGCAGTTCCATGTCTCCTGGTTCGACCGCCTCGACCTGGTCATCGCGCTCGACTCCGGCCATCTGCGCGAGCTGCGCCGGCTGGCCCCCACCACCGAGGACGCCGCCAAGGTCCGCTTGCTGCGTTCCTACGGGACGGGCGCGGTGCCGGACCGCAATGCGGACCCGGGCTTCCATGCCGCTCGCTCCGGCGCACTCGACGTACCCGATCCGTACTACGGCGGCTTCGAGGGCTTCGAGGAGTGCCTGGAGATGGTCGAGACGGCGAGCGAGGGCCTCCTGGCCGCGGTCCGCGCCGCGCTCCCGGCCGGCGTCGCCCCGGTCCGCCCCGCCGACCACGACAGCCGGCGTGCTGAACCCCCTCGGCCGCCGGAGAAGGAGTGCGCATGACGGGCGACGGCACCCGCGCCGTACGAGCCGGGCTCCCGGAGCCCGGTGCCTATGAGCCGGCCCTCCCCGGGCCGGTGTTCGCGGCCCACTACCACCTCCCCGGCGACGCCGTCGGCCCCTACACCTACGGCCGCGACGGCAACCCGACATGGACCCTGCTGGAACAGGCGATCGGTGAGCTGGAGTCGCCGGACGAGAGCGCGCACACCGTCGCCTTCGCCTCCGGTATGGCGGCGATCAGCGCGGTGCTCTTCTCCCAGCTGCGCTCCGGCGACGCGGTGGTGCTCCCCAGCGACGGCTATCAGCTGCTGCCGGCCGCGCGCACGCGTCTGGAGAGCTATGGCATCGAGGTCCGTACGGCGCCGACCGCGCACGACGCACAGCTCGACGCCCTGGACGGCGCCCGGCTGCTGTGGATCGAGACGCCCTCCAACCCCGGCCTCGATGTCTGCGACATCCAGCGGCTGGCCGACGCGGCGCACCGCCGGGGCGCGTTGGTCGCCGTCGACAACACCCTCGCCACCCCGCTCGGTCAGCGCCCCCTCGACCTGGGGGCGGACTTCTCGGTGGCCAGCGGCACCAAGGCGCTGACCGGTCATGGCGACGTCCTGCTGGGCTATGCCTGCACCCGCGATGCCGCCCTCGCCGATTCCGTACGGCTGTGGCGCAAGACCGTGGGTGCGATCCCCGGCCCCATGGAGAGCTGGCTCGCCCATCGCTCACTCGCCACCCTCGCGCTGCGCGTCCGGCAGCAGTCGGCCGGTGCGCTGGCGCTGGCCGCGGCGCTGGCCGACCGCCCGGAGGTCACCGGGCTCCGCCACCCCGGGCTGCCGTCCGACCCGTCGCACGAGCTCGCCGCCCGCCAGATGCGCCCGGGACGCTTCGGCTCCGTGGTGTCCTTCGTGCTGCCCGACGTGTCCTTCGCGGAGCGGTTCCTTACCGCGCTGACCTTGGTGGACGAGGCGACGAGCTTCGGGGGCGTACGGTCCAGCGCGGAGCGACGGGCGCGTTGGGGCGGCGACGCGGTGCCGGAGGGCTTCATCCGCTTCTCGGTCGGCGTCGAGGAGCCGGAGGATCTGATCGCGGATGTCCTGCGGGCGCTGGACGTGGCCGCACCGCACTGACCGCACAGATCACGCTGGACCGCATGGCCGGAACGGATCGAACAGACCGAGTGCCGCCGGGGTCGGCGCCTCTGGAGGAAAGGCCGGCAGGGTATCCCCCCTCGTCACCCTGCCGGCCTGCGGTTCTCCATGGCCCCGAGTCCACGCGTTTCACGTGAAACCAGTTGTTCCACGTGAAACCAACCGCTCGAACAAGGCTAGTTGACTGAGCGTCAGTGTCCAATCACGCTAGCGACACATCCCTATCGACAAATTTATAGTTGGCCCGCGACCAGGCTTCCGAGGGGCGCAGGAGGTACGCGATGGATCTGGCTCTGCTGCGCACCTTCGTCACGGTGCACCGGGCCGGCTCCTTCACCCGCGCCGCGGGATTACTCGGCCTCTCCCAACCCGCGGTGACCAGCCAGATCCGGGCACTGGAACGCCAGTTGGGCCGCCCGCTCTTCGTCCGCTGCGCCCGCGGTGTCACCCCGACCACGATCGGCGACGAACTCGCGCACAAGGTGGCGCCGCATCTGGACGCGCTCACCGAGATCACCGAAGCGGGCCTGGACCGGGAGTCCGTCACCCGCACCCTCCATCTCGCCGGGCCACCGGAATTCCTCACCGAGCGCGCACTCCCGGCGCTCACCCCGCTGATATCCCAGGGCCTGTCCATCCGTACCGCCTTCGGGTCCGCGGAGGAGATGCTGAGCGGTCTGGCGGCCGGTCACCACGATCTGACCGTCACCACGACCCGGCCGCGCGGCGGGCTGCTGAGTGCCACCCCGCTGTGCGACGAGGAGCATGTACTGATCGCCGCACCTCACTGGGCGGACCGGCTGGGCGGCCCCGGGGCGTTGCAGGCCGGCGGCGTCCGCCTGCTGGACCCCGTGCCGATCGTGGAGGTCCACGAGAGCCTGCCGCTGATCGCCCGCTACTGGTCCGCGGTCTTCGACGCCAAGCCCACGGCCTCCGCTGCTGTGATCGCCGGTGATCTGCGGGCGGTGCTGTCCTGCGTCACGGCCGGCGCGGGGCTCGCCGTTCTGCCCCGCTATCTGTGCGCCGACGCGCTGGCCGACGGCGAGGTCATCACCCTGCTCGACCCGACGGTGCCCCCGCTGCGGACCTACTTCCTGGCCGTACGCAACGGCACGCTCGGCCTGCCGCACATCGCGCGAGCGCATGAATCGCTGCTGCGCACCGCGGTCGGCTGGTGACCGAGGGGCGTGGGTTTCACCAGGCCGTGACTGCGGCATCTGTCCCCTATGAACGAACGGCCAGTCGTCAAACGCACCGCCCGCGCGATTCTGCTGGACGGCGCGGACCTCGTTCTGATCAAACGCACCAAGCCGGGCCGGGCCCCGTACTGGATCACTCCCGGCGGCGGTGTCGAGCCCGAGGACGCCACCGTGATCGACGCCCTCCACCGTGAGCTGGACGAAGAGCTGGGGGCGAAGATCAAGGACGTGGTGCCGGTGTTCGTGGACACCGTCGAGCACTTCAGCGACGGCGGGGTGGACGGGGTGAAGGTCCAGCACTTCTTCGTCTGCCGGCTCGACTCGATGGACCTCACCCGCCGGCACGGCCCCGAGGTCGAGGAGCCCTGCGGGGACTACGACATCGTGCGGGTGCCCTTCACCCGCGTCGGCATCGCCTCGGTCGAGGTGGTCCCGCTGTCGCTGCGGCACTACCTCGACGGCAACATCGAGGGCGTACGCGCCATGCACGCCCCCGACCTGGGCTGAGCGGACCGCCCACCAGCTGCGGCAGGCGCCGGGTCAGCCCTCGCTCCGGTCGAACCAGCCGCGGAATTCCGCCTCGTCCTCCGTGGCACGACGGGGCTGGGCGCGGGCGAGCACCCGCTCGACCCGGTCGAGGAACTCGGCGTTCAGCTCCTCCACGAAGTCGTCCCGGCCGGAAGCCGCAGGTCCGGGCTCGGTTCCTGCCGCCGGGGGCGGACCGGCCTCCGCGGGCTCGCCCCCGTACACCGGGGCCGTGACCGGGCAGGCGGTGTCGTCGGTGTCCTCGTGGAGTCCGCCCCGCAGGTGCTCGTTCCTGCGCTCCGTGCGCCGGAACGGCGGCCGCTCGCCCGCCTCGGCCGCCGTGCCGAAGAAGTCGCCGCCCTTGCGCTTGCTGTCGTCGGTGCCCCATGCCCGCGCCCCGCGCTCCTGCACCGGGACCTTCTGCAGATACGGAATGTGCTTGGCGCAGTGGATGTACGCCTCTTCGACCTCGACCGTGACCCACAGCTGGGGGCGCCGCCCGGGAACCGGGTCGACCGGCAGCCCGGCGAACTGCGCCCGCATCTCGTCGTCCATGACCACCCGCGCACGGCCGTTGATGTGCAGCCCGATGCGGTCCCGGGTGAAGTCGATCATCAGGAGGCCCAGGCGCGGATTCTCCGAGATGTTGCCGATCGAGGCCATGACACCGTTGCCACGGTATTCGGGATACGCCAGCGTCCGGTCGTCGAGCACCTGGATGAATCCCGGCGGACCGGCCCGGAAGGTCGAGTCGCAGTCGCCGTGCCGGTCGGCCGTGGCCAGGAAGAACATCTCCTGCCGGGCCACGAACTCGCGCATCCGGGCGTTGAGATGGTCCAGGACCTGTTCCCGGTAAAAGCGGTCGGCGCGCTCGGTGCTACCGAGTCGCTGCTGCACCAGGTGCTCACCGTCGCTCCCGGGGCGCTCCTGCGGCATGCCCCACCCCTCCCCTGTCGGACCGGATTCGCCCTGCACTGCCGAGATCTCAATCCGCCGCCGAGACCAGCTCTTCGATGGAGTCGTGCCGGATACGGTCAGTCGGGATGCCGACTCCCACCAAAGCGTCCACGCCGCTGCGGATCAACCCTGGCGGCCCGGAAAGGTAGGCGTCGTACTCGCGGAATGGCCCGTATTGCCGTACTGCGTCCGGAAGTTGCCCGGTTTCGCTGCTGGTCCCGCCGCGCGCCGCCGGTCCGGTGGCGACGACCGGGCGGACGGAGAGCCACGGATGGGCCTGCTCCAGGCGCAGCATCGTGTCGAGGTCGTAGAGGTCCTGATCGCTGCGGGCGCCGTAGAAGACCTCGACGGGACGCCGGACGCCGTGCTCCGCGACATCCTCGATCAGCGCCTTGAGGGGCGCGATGCCGGTGCCGCCGCCGACGCACAGCAGACCGCTGCGCGTCGTGTGGTCGACGGTCATCGAGCCGCCGGGCGCCCCGAGCCGGATCACATCGCCGGGGCGGGCGCGGTGCACCATGGCGTTGGAGACCCAGCCGGCCGGGACCGCCTTGACGTGGAAGGACAGCAGACCGTCGGAGCGCGGCGCGGAGGCGAAGGAGTAGTGCCGCCAGATCCGCGGCCACCAGGGGGTTTCCACGCTGGTGTACTGCCCGGCGAGGAACGGGTACGGCTGGTCGGGGCGGACCGTGACCACCGCGATGTCGGGCGTGCGCAGTTCGTGCGAGACGACCTCGGCCTGCCACCAGGCGGGGGCCACCGCCTCGTTCTCGGCGGCCGCGTCGATCATGATCTGCGAGATGGCCGTGTAGGCGCGCACCCAGGCGGCCTGGGTCTCCGGCCCCCAACTGGACGTGGCATAGCGCGCGAGCGCGCTGAGCAGGCATTCGCCGACCGCCGGGTAGTGGTCGGGCTGGGTGCCGTATTTGCGGTGCCCGCGGCCGAGGTTCGCGAGGTACGCGGTGAGCACATCGGCGTCGTCGACGTGCTGGGCCGCGGTGAGCAGCGCTTTGAAGAGCCGGTCGCGCTGGGTGTCCATCGAGGCGGGGAACAGCGCCCGGAGGTCGGGGTACTGGACGAAGAGCAGCGCGTAGAAGTACGAGGTGACCTTGTCGGCCACGGGCTCGATCTCCGCCATGGTGCGGCGGATGAGAACCGCGTCGGGAGAGGCGGGGGTGGCGGAGGAGGCCGAGGCGGTCACGTCGCCGAGGGAGGGCTCCGGTGCGGGAGCGGCGGAAGGGACCTTGGGGGTGAAGGCCGGGGGCGCGGCCGCCGCGGTCGGGGCGGGCGGCGCCGGAGCCGCGGTCGGGGCAGGCGGTGCCGGGGCCGCGCTCCCCGTGGGCGCTCCCGTGGCGCGCGCCGATTCGTGTACGGGCTCGGGCTCGCGGACCGGCTCGGGTTGCCAGGACGGCAGACCGTCCTGGAACGGATTGTGCTCCCAGCTGGGGCCGGGCGCGCGGCGCGGCGGTGCGGAGGACGCGGCGGCGTAGCCGGGGGAGGCCGCGGACCGCTCCGTGGGGGCGGGTGCGGTGGGCGCTCCACCGGTCTCGTGCCGTGCCTGCGCAGTCTGCGACGGCTCCGTCCGCTCACGCGCGGCGGAGGTGCCTACCGGCCGGATCGGATTGACCGGCCGACTGGGTATCCGTTCCCGGTCGTTGCGGTCATCTCTCTCGTACCGCTCATTCCGGTCTCTGGGGTCGACGCGGTCGGGGTGTGCACCCCGGTCGTCCGCTTCGGCCCGGCCGTCCTCGGCTTGTTGCCGGTCCTGACTGCTTTGCCGCTCCTGCTGTTCTCCGGAGGACTTCTTCGCCGGCGGAGTGAACCAACCCCAATCGCCACTGCTCCCGCCGGAAGATCCGTTATCGGCCGACGTAGTGGTCGGAGCGTCCATGGTCTGCCTCGCCTCGAACGTCATTCGGTCGTCTTCGCAGTTCCATGGAACGGAACTGCCCGGAATTCCCCCGCCCTGCCCCGGAATTCTTCATCGGCTAAGTGATCCCGGCAACATCCCCCAAAGCGGACAAATCTCACTTCCTTGCGACAATGTGGAACAGATGCCGTGTCAGCAGCATGCCACTCCCGCTCATCGCACTGGACAAATAGTCGGAAGTCCGGGTGACGCGGGCCGCTTCGCCGCTAGGCTGACGAGCTTTGCCCGCCCTTCACGCTTCCCGCGGAAGCCCTCACTCCGCAAAGCCGGACTCGACCATACCGGCAGTACTTCAAACCACAAGTCCTGATCTTGGAACACTCCTGGCGGCCTTCCGATAACAGTGATCCTCCCCACAGACTGCGTTTTCAGCGCCCACAGCGGACGAATCCGCCGCGGAAAGCGCGGAATTACCGGCCAGTACGCGCCAGCTCGTATGCCTCGCGCAGATCAACACCCGCATACGCAAATGAGGCCAGGCCACTGACATGGTGATCCGCATTCACGGCCACGGACCGCGGAACCACGCCGAACAGTTCGGCATCCGACTGCGAGTCGCCATACGCCACGCAGTCGGCGCGGGTCAGCCCGTACTCCACGCAGAGTTCATCCGCGATACGCACCTTCGCCGCCGAGGTGAGGATGCCGCTCGGCTCCACCGTCTGCCGGATCGGCACATCCGGCCAGCGGGAACCGTGCGCCGCGTCGGCCCCCCAGGCCAGCAGCCGCTCGACAAAGAAGGCCGGGGACAGGGAAATCACCGCGCACCGTTCGCCGCGTGCCCGGATATCGGCCCAGACCTCTCGGATTCCGGACAGCCATGGCGCACCCTCGAAGGCCGCGGCCACCTGGGCTTCGGTCAGCTCGGCGGCCCACAGCTCGCATGCCCGTTCCGCGAACTGCACGGGCGTCAGCTCACCCGCCGCGAATCCGCGTTCCAGCTCGCCGATCTCCCGGTCCAGCCCGAGCTGCCGGGAGATCTCGATTGCCGCTGCGGACCCGTGGAGCAGGGTCCCGTCCATGTCGAACAGATGCAGCTTGCTCATGGCCCGGAGCCTAGAGCGCCCTCCGGCGGGATGCACGGGCGGGAGGGGTTATGGGTGCAACTGGGTTCGTACGCCATGAAATCCGCCGAGACGATGCTTATCGGCGCCGGTCGCAGGTGCGTACTCAAGACTGCGTACGCGCGGATACTCCCGGCGGCAGATGTACCGCGCGCCCCGGGGCGGGACCGTGGCGGTATGCAGCAGCTCAGCCGCCCGGTCCGCCGGGCCGTCCTGGTCCTTCATGTCGCCGTGTCCGTCAGCTGGCTCGGTCTCACCCTCGGGCTACTCGCGCTCGGCATCACCGGCTACCGCACCGGCTCCCCCGGGACGGCGGCGGTCGCCTACCTGGCGATGAAGATCTTCGGTGACTGGCTGGTCCTCCCGCTCGCCTTCGCCTCGCTGGTCAGCGGGCTGGTGCTGTCGCTGGGCACCGCCTGGGGACTGGCCCGGCACCGCTGGGTCGTGGTGAAGTTCTGGCTGACGCTCGTTACCGTGCTGCTGTCGGTGTTCTCGCTCCGGCCCGGCATCAACCACCTCGCCGCCGAGGCCGCCGCCGGCACCCCGGCCCACGACGTCAGCCTCGTCGTCGCGCCGTCGGTCGCGACGGCCACCTATCTCTTCCTCACCGCGATCTCCGTCCTCAAGCCCTGGGGGCCGACCGCCCGCGGCAGCCGACTGCGCGCGACGCAGTCGGCCGAGGCCCGCGCCGGCCGGGCTCGACGGGGCGGCATCAAGGGCGCGGGCCTCCGCTGGTGGGGCGGGAAGCCGGGGTTGAGCCGGGCCGGGTCGAGGCGGGTCGGATGAGGCCGCGGGCAGGAGAGGTCAGGGTCAGGCGAGGCCGGGGGCGGGTCAGACGAGGCCCCTCTCCGCTGTCGCCGCGGTGACGATCCGGTGGTCCTGCTCGGGGGCGCCGCCGCCGAAGCCGAGCGCGCCGATCGGCCGCCCGTCCCGGTGGAGCGGCACCCCGCCCGCGAGGAAGAGCAGCGGCCGGTCCAGCGCCGTGGGCAGGGTGTGGAAGAGCCCGTCGGGGCGTACGTGGTCGACGAGTTCGGCGGTCGGCGCCTCCAACTGGAGGGCGGTGTAGGCCTTGCGGGTGCTGGTCTCCCCGGAGATCAGCACGGCCGTGTCGTCCCGCCGGAAGCCGAGCAGCTGGCCGCCCGCGTCCAGAACGGTGACGCTGCCCCGCACCCCGAGGCCATCGGCGGCACGGACGGCGGCCTCGATCAGGGCATCGGCCTCGCGGGTGGTGAGGGGGCGGACGGTGGGGGTGGCGGTGGTGGTGCTCATGAGGTGGTCCTTGGGGAGTGGTGGTGCCCACCGCCCAAAGGGCGCAAGGGCGATTCGAGTAGAAGGACGACGGTGGTTCGGGGGCGACGATTCGGGAGGGGCGACGGTGATTCGGGACGGAACGGATGCGGTGGTCAGCCGTGTGCCGCCACGACGGGCTCTCCGGCGGCCACGGGTCCGCCGGAGGCCACCACCTGGTCCCGGCCCGGCCGGCGCCGCTCCAGGGCGGAGGCGAATATGGCTACGCCGAGCGCCGCGACCGTCATCAGGGCGCCGACCCAGTTGGGCGCGGTGTAACCCAGACCGGCTGAGATGACGATCCCGCCGAGCCAGGCGGCCAGTGCGTTGCCGAAGTTGAAGGCCGCGATGTTGCCCGCCGAGGCCAGGGTGGGCGCCGAGGCGGCCTGGTCCATCACCCGCTTCTGCAGCGGCGGCACGGTGGCGAAACCGAAGATGCCGATCAGCGCGAGGGTGAGGGTGGCGGCGATCTTGTCGTGCGCGGTGAAGGTGAACGCCGCCAGCGAGAGCGCCAGTCCGGTCAGCGCCACATACAGCATCGGCATCATGGCGCGGTCGGTGAAGCGGCCGGAGACCAGGTTTCCGCCGACCATGCCGAGGCCGAAGACGGCCGTCAGCCAGATCACCGAGGACGGTGCGAAGCCGGTCACCTCGGTCATCATCGAGGCGAGGTAGGTGACGGCCGCGAAGACGCCGCCGAAGCCCAGGATCGTCATCAGCATCGCGAGGCCGACCTGGGGGTTGCGGAACACCGCCAGTTCGCTGCCTAGGGAAGAGGCCGCCTTGGCCCGCTGTGCGGGGATCAGCCGGACGATCCCCAGCAGGCCGATCACACCGAGCGCAGTGATGGCGTAGAAGGTGGTGCGCCAGTCGAAGTGCTGACTGAGCATGGTGCCGGCCGGTACGCCCACGACGTTGGCGACGGTCAGGCCGCTGAACATGAGCGAGAGGGCGGTGGCCCGCTTCTGGGGTGCGACGAGGTCGGCGGCCACCAGCGCGCCGATTCCGAAGAACGCGCCGTGCGTGAACGCGGCCACGATCCGCCCGGTCAGCATGATCCAGAAGTTGGGCGCCGTGGCCGTGAGCAGATTGCCCACGATGAACAGGCCCATCAGCAGCGTCAGCATCTGCTTGCGGGTGAAGCGCGTACCGAGAGCCGTCATCAGCGGCGCTCCGACGACCACACCGAGCGCATAGAGAGTGGTCGCGTATCCGGCGAGCGGGATGGAGACACCGAAGCCGGCCGCCATGTCGGGCAGCAGGCCCATGACCGCGAACTCAGTCGTCCCTATCCCGAAGGCGCCGATGGCGAGCGCCAGGAGCGCGAGAGGCATGACGGATCCCTTCACATCATTGCGTCCGTCCCTTACGGGCGTCCACAATAATTGCAGACGCAGGTTAATTGCAAGCGCCGTATATTTCGGAGGTGGCCTATCCTGGTTCCTGCGCCCCATGAGGAGGTCTTCGATGACGCAGCAGACACGGGAATCGCAGCGGACGGCGGCCCCGCAGCCGGCAGCGGCCACCCCCGGCTGCCCCCCGGCGGAGCCCCCGGGGCCGGCGCAGGGCTGGTGCGCACTTTCCGCGCTGCACGGCCGGATCGAGTCGCACATCGAGCGCGCGCTGCAGACCGCTCATGACCTCAGCGTCCGGGAGTTCTCGGTCCTCAATGTGCTCAGCGAGCAGCACGACGGGCCGGGCGGTCATTTGCGGATGCACCAGGTCGCGGACTCCGTGATCCTCAGCCAGAGCGCCACGACCCGCCTGGTCACCCGGCTCGAGGAGCGCGGGCTGCTCTCGCGCTACCTGTGCCCCGACGACCGGCGCGGCATCTACACCGACGTGACCTCCGACGGACTCGCACTCCTGGTCGAGGCCCGGCCCACCCATGACGGCGCGCTGCGCGCGGCCCTCAAGGAGGCCGCGCAGCGCCCCGAGCTGGCACCACTGGTCACCGCCGTCGAGACGCTCGCGCCGCCGACGAGCGGTTGAGGGACGGGCGAGCGGGGAGCAGGGGGCCGGACCGCCTGCCCACCGGCCCCGTGACCGCACGGCATAAGGTCGCGCGCATGAGCGATATCGAGATACGCCGCGCGACCGAATCCGATCTCCCCGCGATCATCGGGATGCTCGCCGACGACCCCCTGGGCGCCATCCGCGAGGCGCCGGACGATCTGGCTCCGTACCGCGCCGCGTTCGAAGCGCTGGCCTCCGATCCGCAGCAGCACCTGGTCGTGGCGGTCCGCGCCGGGCAGCCGGTCGGCACCCTCCAACTCACCGTCGTCCCCGGCCTGTCCCGGCGCGGCGCCACCCGCTCGATCATCGAGGGCGTACGGATCCACCGTGACGAGCGTGGCGGGGGCCTCGGCACCCGGCTCATCGAGTGGGCGGTCGAGGAGTCCCGCACGCTCGGCTGCCAGGTGGTGCAGCTCACCTCGGACGCTACCCGGATCGACGCACACCGCTTCTACGAGCGCCTCGGGTTCGAGGCCTCGCACCTGGGGTTCAAGCTCCCGCTCTGAGGAACAGGCGGCCGGCCCGCACCCCGCCGGGGCCGGTCACGTCCGGCGCGTACGTCCCCGTGCTCGGTGCGCCTTCTGCCGGCAGGCACCACCGCAGTAGCGTGCGGGCCGGCCCGTGCGCGACGCCGCGAGCGCCGCACCGCACACCCCACACCGCGATTCGTTACGTTTCACCGGCACAGCTTCGAGTTCCGTTACGGCGCGTTCCGGCCGCAGCGCATCGCACATCAGCGCCGTCATCCGGCCCGCCGCCTCGCCCCCGGGACCCGTTCCCGGCGCGGCCCGCTCCATCGAAAGACAGCCGACCAGCAGCGCGCGGAGATCCGTTATCCCGACGTCCTGACGTACGGCGCCCGCCTCTTGGGCCCTTCTGAGCAGCACTTCCAGCGCCTCGTCGAAGCTCCGCCCGACCCCCGGCGACGGCTCGAAGCGACCCGCGCCGGCCGCCTCCAGCGCGTCACACAGCGCCTTGTTCCGGGACGCGAGCCGGACCACCGAGGACAGAAAGCGAAAGAAGACCGGACCGGGATCCGGGACATCGGCCAAGTCCCTGGCGGTGTCGGTGAACAGCTCGACCCGGTCCACGATCGTCGCCCTGAACAGGGCTTCCTTCGAGGGGAAATGGCGATAGACGGTCCCGGCACCGACCCCCGCACGGCGCGCGATCTCTCCGAGCGGAACCCCCAACCCCCGCTCCTCGAAAGCGAATCGGGCCGCCTGGAGCACCAGCGCCCTGTTCCTCCGCGCATCCGCACGGGAGCGCGACACACCGCCGTCCGCCATCGCCGGACCTCCTGAGAATGACTGACACCGGGTCACGCAATCCGCGTTTTTCTAACCGGGTCGCTCATTCCGATTCTATGGGAAGGTCTAAGCAAGATCGTTAAGCGCGTTTCACCGTCGCGCCGGCGACTGGATCCAGCGGCCGAGAGGCAGCTGGTGCGTGACGGACCGCCCTCGCTGCGGCGAGGCTCACGATCGACGGCGCAACGGGCGGCCTCAGCGTCCAGCCTGACCCCGGAGCCCCGGGGTGCGCCACCGGACGACTCCTGACGGGGACGAGATCACCACCGGGCGCGAAGCGGTCGATAAAGCCCCCTCCACGGACGTACGACAGCCCGCCCACTTCTCCCCAACTGCCCCTGCCTACAAGCAGTTTCACGTGAAACCGTGCCGTGGCCCGACATACGTGCGGGGTCGTGTTTCACGTGAAACACGACCCCACATCGACAACGCGCCCGCGGTCAGGCGCCCCCTCGGCTCAGCCGGCGACCACCGCGTCCCACGCCGCGCCCGCCGCCCGCTCCGCATCGTCGGCGTCCACGGACACGCCCAGCGCCCGCAGTCCGCCCGCCAGTGCCCGCAGCGAGGCCGTGACCACCGCCCGGTCGGCGGCGCGGCCATAGTGGTTCACCCGGATCATCTCCTTGGCCAGCGCACCGGCCGCGGCCTGCACCGGCACCGCTGCGTCCAGCCCGGCCGCTGCCGTCACGATCTCCCGGGCGTCCACTCCCTCCGGCGCACGGAGCGTCGTGGCGACCGGCGCCGCGTCCTCGTCACGCACGACATACGGAGCGAGCCCGCCCAGCGCCCGCACACCGGCCCTGGTCGCCGCGGCCGCAGCCCGGTGCCGGGTGAGGACCGCCGGCGGCCCTTCGGCCTCCAGACGGTCCGCTGCCTGCTCCAGCGCGAGCATCTCCAGCTGCGCCGGAGCGTGCGGAAGTGCGGTCCGGCCACCGTCGATCCAGCGCTCCTTCCAGTCCAGCAGCGAGAGGTACGAGCGCCGCGGAGCCTGCTCGTTGGCGGCGATCCGCTCCCAGGCACCGGCGCTGACCGATGCCACCGACACCCCGGCGGGCCCGGCCATCGCCTTCTGCCCGCCGATCACACAGAGATCCACGCCCCACTCGTCGGTGAGCAGCGGCTCGGCGCCCACCGAGGCGACCGCGTCCAGCATCAGCAGCGCGCCGTGCTCCCGCACCACCGCGCCGATCTCGGCGACGGGGTTGGTGTTGCCGGTGGCCGCCTCGGCGTGCACCAGGCTCACAAAGTCGATCTCGGGGTGCTCGCGCAGCGCCTCCGCCACCTGCTGCGGGGCGACCGCTCCTGTGAACGGCGCGGTGAGCGTGACCACGTCGGCGCCGCAGGAGCGCAGCCAGCCGCCGAAGGTCTCACCGTACGGACCGGTGATGATGTTGAGGGCGGTGCTGCCCGGCCGCACCGCCGAGCGGATGCAGGCCTCCAGGGGCAGCAGCGCCTCGCCCTGCATCGCCACGACATCGCAACGGGTACCCATCAGGGCCGCGACCTTGTCCTCGATCCGCGCGAAGTGCGCCGCGGTGAGCGGTGGCAGATCGAGCAGGTCCGGGGCGGTGGAGTTCGCGGTCGGGTCAGACACAGCAGTCACAGGGCCTTCCAGCGGTAGCGAGCCAGCTCGGCGCGGCTCCTGACATCTGGATCGACTGTACGTCCGGGCGCCGGGCCCGCCGTACGGGCCTCAGACCCGCCAGCCCTCCGGATCCACCCCGCCGGGCACCGGCGCCGACGGCTCGTACGGGCCACGGGTGAACACAAAGGTGCCGAGGTCGAGATGGCTGACCGCACCGTCCTCGTCCCGCCTCACCCGCAGCGTCTCGCCCGCGTAATAGCCGTCCAGTCCGGTCCATGTGCCGTCGTTCTCGGCCCGGAACCGCGAGGCGCGTCCCGTCCCGGACAGCGGGGTGAGCTCCAGCCCGCGGTCGGCCCGCAGCCGCAGGGCATGGGGGTTGGCGCCCCAGTACCAGGGCCCGGTCAGCGCCAGGAGCTCCGGATCCAGCGGGCCGGGCAGCGGACGCCAGGGCGCGGGGATGCGGGGCTCCTGCGCGCGGACGATCCCGGTGAGATCGGCGGCGACGGCCCCGGCCGCCGGGCCCGAGGTGCAGTTGGTGAGGACGACCGCGGCCACGTCCTCCTCGACATCGGCCCACAGCGCCGCCAGGAACCCGGGCATCGAGCCCTGGTGCCCGACCAGCAGCCGCCCCTCCCGCCGCAGCAGCTGCACTCCCAGCCCATATCCCGCATCCCAGCCGTCGCTCTCCGGCGGCACGGCCGGGGTCCGCAGCTCCGCCAGACTCGCCGCGTCCAGCACCCGCGCATCGCCGCGCAGCAGGAACGCCGCCCAGCGGCACAGGTCCTGGAGCGTCGACCAGAGCTGCCCCGCCGGGCCCATCAGGCCGGTGTCCTCGGCCGGCTCCGGCAGCAGCGCGTCGGCCCACGGGTGCACGGCCCAGCCACCCGCGTACGGCGCCTCCGGCCGCAGTGTCGTACGGCCCATGCCCAGCGGTTCCAGCACCTCGCGGCGCAGCACCTGGTCCCACGGGGCACCGTCCCTCAGCCGCTCGACCAGCGCGCCGAGCAGGGCGTAGCCGAGGTTGGAGTAGTGGTGCCGCCGGCCGGCCGGAAGCCGCTGCGGGCGCTCGTCGAAGAGGTCGGCCGGCTCGGGCCGCAGCGCGCCGGTGGTCCGCTCCCACCACGGCCCCCGTGGCTCGGCCGGCAAGCCCGCGCTGTGGGAGAGCAGTTGCGCGATCGTCGCGTCCGGCACCGGGGTGCCCTCCAGATGCCTGCCGACCGGGTCCGCCAGCCGCAGCAGGCCCTCGTCGCGCAGCCGCAGCACCAGCACGGCGACAAAGGTCTTGGTGAGCGAGCCGATCCGGTACTGAACATCGCCGTGCGGCAGCTCCCCCTCCACCGTGCCCCGGGCCCCGGTCCACACCGTCCATCCGTCGCGGACGACCGCCCCCGTCATCGACGGTGCGCGCCCCTCGGCCTGCCCGACCGCCAGCCGGCGCAGCAGCGCCCGCCGGGTCTGCGGCAGCAGTTCCGTGAACTCGTCGGGTGTACCGGCCGCACCGGGCCCCTGGCCGACGGGCGCGGGGCGGGGGATGTCGGTGGACTGTGCGGTGGTCATGGCGCTCCTCAACAGCGATGCGGCTCGGCCGGGCCCCATCCTCGCGCGCGCAGAACCAGCCGTCCCTTCCCCCTCGGCCTGCCTCCCCTGCGACGGCGCCTGCATGCTCCCGAAAACGATCGCCGCCGTTGCGCCGCTCACTCCCCAGCGGGTAAGAGCGCGCACGAGAAGGGGACTTGCTCGGCCACGGCCCGCGGTGCAGGGCCGACGGCGCAGCAGCCTGGCTGCCTTCTTCGAAAGTTTTTCCGCCGCGCGTTATATCCGTGGTCCCCCGCTGCATAGCAACGGCTGAGAGCCGCCGCTAAAACCAGGCCACGAGCTTCGTTGCGGGTGGGCGCCACTGGCCCGCTCGGGGTGGTCCGCAACCGAGATCCGAGGGGGTTTTATGTTTTCACAGGATGACACAGGAGAAGAGGGCACCGCCGGGACTGAATCGGGGGGCCACGGGGAGCGGATTCGCAGCGATGTGGAGCGAGTGGCTGACCTCGCGTACCACGGCTTCGCCGGCCCCACCTACCGCGTCTTCGAGGACGACCTGTGCCGTACGAGCCTGCCGGTGCTGCGCGGCATGCTGCGCAGCGGAAAGCTGCCCCGGCTGTCCCAACGCAAGCACCAGCGGTGCGGTATCGCGCTGTACGTCCATGACGAGGATCTCCGGCTGCTGCACAACAGCGCCGAGGCACGCGACGAGATCGCGGTGGAGATATTGCTTCGGGCGCTGAAGTCCTTCCGTGACAACGCGCTCGTGGGCGGCGGGTGGAACCCCCGGCATGCCGGGCGTCACGGCCCTTGCTCCCTGACGACCTACTTCATCGGACAGTGCGTCTGGGAGTTCCGCCGCGTCTACCTGCGATGGCGCCGCGCTCGACTCCGCCTGGCGGAACATGAGGTGGCGGTGCGCGGCAGCGACGCGCTACTCCAGCTGCTGCAGACTCCCAGCAGCCTCCCCGGCCCCGACGCCCGGGCTACCGGCGGCCCGCTGACCGAACTGATCAGCAGGCGCTCGGCCGAGTCCCGGGCGGTCGTGTTGCTCGCCCACGAGGGCTACGACGACTCCCAGATCGCCGAGCGGCTCAAGACCACCGCCGCCGCGGTGCGCCAGCACCGATACCGATTGCGGCAGGACATCAAGCGGGCACAGAAGGCCGGCCGTGTGTGGCTGCCCCGCCAGCTGCGCAGCGAGTGCGGGGAGGCACGGTGACCCGGCCCGAGAACACACGCGGCCGCACCGCGATAGCACTGACTGCGGTGCCTGCGGGCACCGCAGCTCTGGCGGGCGCCCCCTGGCAGGTGGTGGTCGCAATCAGCACGGCGAGCATGCTGGTGGGGGTGCTGAGCGCTGTTTTCCCGCAGAACTCCCGGGACCGGCTGATGTGGTGGCGGGACCGGCGCCGCTACCAGGAGAAAGCCCGCCAGCACCGGGACCGCGCGCCCAGCACCCCGGCGGTGCACCAAAGGCAGGGACCGATCCCCTGACCGGTCAAGACGGTGGGCCTGCCCCGCCCGATGACAACGGCGCGGCGCGGGCCGAACGCGCCGCGCCGTTACGCGGCTTGCCCGACGTGACGCGGGCCGGGAAGGCGGGCGGACCGACAGCCCGGGTACCCCTGGTGATGGGCGCTCACCGTCTCTCCTTCTCATGGAGAGGAGAGGCCGCGCTCGGTGCAGTCGCCTCCGTGTCCGGGGGCGCCACCGGACATGACCTGGGACTTGCGCGGCTAACTCCCTGACGGTTGAAGGTCTGTTCGTCCCTTCACCGCGTGCTGCCGCACACGAGAAGCAAAGGTTTGCCATGTCCACCACAAACGACCGGACGACCCGCAGCCGCACGGACGGCCGCCGACGCAGCCGCCCACGCCGGCCCCGGCACCTGCGGACCGCCCCCGCTCCCAGGACGCCCTCGGCTGGACCACACTCGGGCTGTCCGCAGCGTGCTGCACCACCGGCGTGGTCCTCACCCTGACCGGCTACAAGGAAGCGGGCCTCACCCTCCTCCAGGGCGGAATTCTGCTGGGAGGTATCCGCCCCCAGAAGTAGGGCACGGTCGCGGGCCCCTGTCGCCGTCCGGCGGCGGGGGCGGCGCCCACCCCGCGCCGGCCGCAGCACCCCGCAGTCGTCGCAGAACCGCAGGGCGCTCGGCGCGAGCGACACCGCCGGACTCCCGGCCGCCGCGGAAAGCTGGCAGCACTCCGGGAAACGCAGCTGCCAGGCGGCGCGTGCACCCGGTCCCAGCCCCAGGCGCCTACGAAGGAGACACCCATGTCCGAGACCGGGACCCCGCAGATGCGGGCCGTCAGCCAGGACGCCGCCGGAGGCCCTGAGGTCCTCAAGGTGATCACGACCGGCCGGCCGGTGCCCGGTCCCACGGAGATCCTGGTCCGGGTGCACGCCGCAGGCGTCAACCCGACCGACTGGAAGACGCGGGACAGCGGCCGGTTCCTCACCGGCAGCAGCGCGCAGCCGTTCATCCTGGGCTTCGATGTCTCCGGTGTGGTCGAGGCGGTCGGCCTCGGCGTCACCCTCTTCGAACCGGGCGACACGGTCTTCGGCATGCCGCGCTTCCCGCACCCCGCCGGGGCCTACGCCGAGTACGTCACCGCCCCGGCCCGCCACTTCGCCCGCCTTCCCGCGGACCTGGACCACGTCCGGGGCGCCGCGCTCCCGCTGGCGGCGCTGACCGCCTGGCAGGCCCTGGTCGACACCGCGCAGGTGCAGCCCGGCGCGCGGGTGCTGATCCATGCCGCGGCGGGCGGCGTCGGTCATCTCGCGGTGCAGATCGCCAAGGCCCGCGGCGCGTATGTGATCGGCACCGCCCGGCGGGCCAAGCACGACTTCCTGCGCGGTCTGGGCGCCGACGAACTCATCGACTACACGGAGCAGGACTTCGCGACCGCCGTACAGGACGTCGACATCGTGCTCGACACCATCGGCGGCGACTACGGCGCCCGCTCCCTGCGCACCCTGCGTCCCGGCGGCTCCCTGGTCTCGATCCTGCCTCCGGACGACAGCCTTCCCGCCGACCAGGCGCGTGCGGCGGGCGTGCGCGCGCAGTTCGTCCTCGTCGAGCCCGACCGGGCCGGCCTCCAGGCCGTCGCCGACCTGGTGAACACGGGAAAACTGCGGGTCAACATCGACTCGGTGCTCCCGCTCGAGGACGCCGCCAAGGCGCACGCCCTCGGTGAGACCGGCCGCACCACCGGCAAGATCGTCCTGACCGTCGCGCCCTGACGACGGCCACCGCGCCGAGGCCCCGGGACATCGCGTATCCGGCAACCACCGGGGGCGCTACGGGTGCGGGTGCGGTGCCGTCTGCCGCCGGGTGGCGCCGAGGGTGCCGAGCAGGGCCAGTGCCTCGGCGCTGGGGCTGCCGGGTTCGGCGTGGTAGATGACGAGTTGCTGGCCGGGTGCCTCGCGGACGTCGAAGGCCTGGTAGGTGAGGGTGAGCGGCCCGACATCCGGGTGGTGGAGGAGTTTCGCCTCCTGCGTCTTACCGCGCACGGTGTGCGCCTGCCACAACGCCGAGAAGGCGCGGCTCCGTTCGGTCAGCGTGCCGATGAGCGCGTTGAGCCGCGGGTTGTCGGGATCGCAGCCGGCCGACTGCCGGAGGTTGGCCACGGTGGCCTGCGCGGTCCGGTCCCAGCGGGTGTAGAAGTCCCGGCCGGCCGGGTCGAGGAAGGCCATCCGGGCGAGGTTGTCCGCGGGGCTGAACGGTGCGTACAGGGCGTCGGTCAGGGCGTTGGCGGCCAGGATGTCCAGGGCGCGGTTGACGACGAAGGCCGGGGTGTGGGCGTAGCCGTCCATGAGCTGGCGCAACGCCGGGCTGACCGCGTTCCGCTCGGGCACCGGGCGGTCGTCAGGGGCGATGCCGGCCAGCCGGTAGAGGTGGGCGCGGGCGTCGGTGTCGAGGTGGAGGGCCCGGCTGAGGGCATCGAGGACCTGGCCCGAGGGGTGGCGTTCCCGGCCCTGTTCGAGGCGGGTGTAGTAGTCGGCGTTCACACCGGCCAGCACCGCGACCTCCTCACGGCGCAGCCCGGCGACCCTCCGTACGCCGTAGCTCGCCATACCGACGTCTTCGGGCCGCAGGCCGGAGCGCCGGGCGCGCAGGAAGTCTCCCAGGTGGTTGTCGGGCATGCCCCGAGGTTAGGCGGACGGCCGGCGCGCTGCCTGGGTGTACGGCACCCAGGCAGCGCGCATTCCGGCCGGCGAGAGGTCCTCCGGCATCGCCGGAATCAAGCTGGTGGCCGACGGCGGCCTGACTGCACACGGACCGGCCCCGCGCGGGGAGGGTGCTCGACCGTCCTTGTGGCCGGCGGGTTACGGAGCCTCAGATCCGTGTAGGTTCTCGCTTCCGGTGTCATGTGCCGACGCCGGGAGCTGGACATCGCTCTTCAGCCTCACGACATGTCGGCCGGCGGCTGTCTCCGATCGGTGTCATTTCCTCAGGCTGTCCAGCAGGCTGCACCGCTGCCCAGGGGCGTCACGAACCTGCTTCGGCACCCATCCGTTCCCTCCACTCGCGCACGGTTACTGCTCGCTCGATGCGGCTGACGATGTCCTTCTTGGAGGCCGTGTCCAGGGTCTCCGGGATCTTGTCGAAGGTGTCGGGAAGGACGTCGAGGAGACCCCAGATCTGTTCGCCGGTGTTGACGGTCAGCAGTTGCTGGCACCTCCACTGCAGCGCCCTCTCGGGGTGGTGCGTGAGCCGTTGCACGAGCGTAGGGAACAGGTAGTGCGTCCCCTCTGCGGCGAGGTGCTCTCGGAGCCAGTCGACCGGGAGCCGCTGGCTGAAGCTGTGTATGGCGGCCTCCTGGGCAAGGGCCAGGAGATGAGCTGTGTCGACGACTCGGACGGTGCGGGGGAGGGTCGGGGTCATGTCGGGATGATGCCAAGAAGTCTCGGCGGGCCGAGATGTCAGCGGGGCCGGGATGCGATCCGGCGACGGGCCGCCCCCAGACTTCCTCGAACTCCTCGGAGGTGAGTTGTTCGGGGCGTGCCCTTCCCATTCCGAGACGGGCAGCTTGGCTGTGGTCCCGAACCTGCTGTCGTACTCATCGAGGCCTGCGTCGTAGGCCCGCTGCCACTCGGCGAGGGAGGCAGCTGCGATCGGGGTCAGCTCAGGCCCTTCGAGTTCGACCTGCCGGATCACTCAGCCTTCGGCGTCGACCTCAAAGTAGAACCAGACATCGTCCTCGTCCCAGTAGCAGCGCATCCATGTCTTCACGAGCCCATGATGGCGGCGGTCTGCACGCCGGCCGCTGCGGTGTCCCATACCTGTGGATGGTCACCTGGACCACTGGGATGCTCCTGCTGTGACCACCACTACGAGCAAACTGCAGACCGACGCCGGATGGGACGGCCCCTATTACCGTGTCCTCGCCGGAGGATTCGAGGCACTGTTCCTCCCGAGCCCTGACGAGGTGCTCGATGAGGTCTGCAATGTGGATGTCGAGGTGCACCTCCCCGATGGCTCTCGCTGGAGTGCGACGGTCTTCACCCTCGCCGAGGTGGACCGGCTGATGAGGAGGTGGGAGGGGACCGGAGAAGCGGCAGGGGGCCAGTGCTTCAGGTGCTCGGACGGGCTGATCGTTCGAGACCCTGGCATCCACGGCATGGTGGACGTGATCGCCAAGCTGCTTGCGTCGGGAGAGTTCGACGGGGCCTTTCATCGCCTTTCCGACCCGGAGTGAACTTCGGGTTACGGGTCTTGGCCCAGCGGGCCATGTTCGCGGTGCTCATGCCGGCTTCTCGGGCGGGGTCCGGCAGCGTCCGGCGGCGGTGGACGACTGGTCGATGAGCCAGTCCCGTTCGACGGTGCCGCGGCGCTTGCAGTCCTGTGGCCCCTCCCGGAGCGGGATGCCGTATTCGTTGGCGAGATCGGTCAGCACCCTGCGAGAGCTCCGCCAGTTGTGATGTTTTGACCGGGCGCCGGGGACATCCGCGCTGACATCCACTGCCTTGGTCGAGACCGGCGTCAGCCGGATCCCCGTGCTGCAGCGGGTGTACCAGTCCATCCCGACACTCAATTCGGCCTGCACCCAATTGAGCGTCAGCGGGTCGAACGCAAAGACGTCCCAGCGGGTGGAGTCCATCAGCAGGTACTCGCCCCGCCGTGTCGGCCGCTACGGCAGCGACCTGCGCATCTCAGCTCGGTGTCGGATCCGGCTTCCATCCGACACGGACCGGGAGATTCCGACCCGAAATCCGAGACCCCGCAATCCGTCCGCTCACGTCTGCGCCATGTCCACGAACCGCGAGTAGTGGCCCTGGAACGCCACCGTGATCGTGGCCGTGGGGCCGTTACGGTGCTTGGCGACGATCAGGTCGGCCTCACCGGCGCGCGGGGACTCCTTCTCGTAGGCGTCCTCGCGGTGCAGCAGGATGACCATGTCCGCGTCCTGCTCGATCGAACCGGACTCACGGAGGTCGGAGACCATCGGCTTCTTGTCCGTACGCTGCTCGGGACCACGGTTCAGCTGGGAGAGCGCGATGACCGGGAGCTCCAGCTCCTTCGCCAGCAGCTTGAGGTTTCGGGACATGTCCGAGACCTCCTGCTGACGGCTCTCGGCGCGCTTCGAGCCGCCGGACTGCATCAGCTGGAGATAGTCGATGACGACCAGCTTGAGTTCATTGCGCTGCTTGAGACGGCGGCACTTCGCGCGGATCTCCATCATCGACAGGTTCGGCGAATCGTCGATGTACAACGGCGCGGCCGAGACATCCGGCATCCGTCGCGCCAGCCGGGTCCAGTCCTCGTCCGTCATGCTGCCGGACCGCATGTGATGCAGCGCGACCCGGGCCTCGGCGGAGAGCAGACGCATCGCGATCTCGTTGCGCCCCATTTCCAGCGAGAAGATCACGCTCGGCAGATTGCTCTTGATCGAGCAGGCCCGCGCGAAGTCCAGCGCCAGGGTCGACTTACCCATGGCGGGACGGGCCGCGATCACGATCATCTGGCCCGGGTGCAGCCCGTTGGTCAGGGAGTCCAGGTCGGTGAAGCCGGTCGGCACACCCGTCATCTGGCCCTGGCGGGAGCCGATCGCCTCGATCTCGTCGAGGGCGCCTTCCATGATGTCGCCGAGCGGGAGGTAGTCCTCGCTGGTCCGCTGCTCCGTGACGGCGTAGATCTCCGCCTGGGCGCTGTTGACGATCTCGTCGACATCGCCGTCCGCCGCGTATCCCATCTGCGTGATGCGGGTACCGGCCTCGACCAGGCGGCGCAGCACGGCCCGCTCATGGACGATCTCGGCGTAGTACTCGGCGTTCGCGGCGGTCGGTACGGACTGGACGAGGGTGTGCAGATACGAGGCGCCGCCGACCCGGGCGATCTCGCCGCGCTTGGTGAGCTCCGCGGCGATGGTGATCGGGTCGGCCGGCTCGCCCTTGGCGTAGAGGTCGAGGATGGCCTGGTAGACCAGCTCATGGGCGGGGCGGTAGAAGTCTTCGCCCTTGAGGACCTCGACGACGTCCGCGATGGCGTCCTTGGACAGCAGCATGCCGCCGAGCACGGACTGCTCGGCGTCCAGATCCTGCGGAGGGACCCGCTCGAAGCCGCCGGTCCAGGAGCCGCCGCCGTCGTCGTCCCGTTCCTGCCGGTCGCCACGGCCGCGGCCCTTGCCCTCGCCCCGTCGGGAGCGGGCGGCCGGCAGCAGGTCGCTGGGACCGGAGTCCGCCCAGGGGTCTTCCATGGGCTCGGGAATACTCACCCCGGCACCTCCTCCCGTCCGCGGCGCGGACCTTGCTGTGCGGTTCTTTCTTACGGCACAGCTCTGACAATCGAGACGCCCGACTCCGGTTACGGCGCGTCGAGTTCGGACGATGTCTCAAGCCGGAACAGGCGGCGGGTGCCGGACCACGGTAGGCCCGTGGGCACCGTCCGCCAATCTGGTTATCCACAGGCCGTGTGGATGACCGCCCTACAGCTGTGGAGAACTCCCCGGATCCTGTGCACAGCCCGGGGGAAACTTCTGTGGACAAGCACACAATCACCCCACCCTCAAGCCCCTGACCTGCACTTTCGTCATCCATAGGCTGTGGGGGAGAAAAACTTTTGCCACCGGTTCAAGATCACGACAAAGGGTGCGGGGGAGACGGCTCCACACAACGGAAAGTAAGGAGTGCACAGGGTTTGCATCTCTTACCTGTGGAAGATTAGATTGCGCGCATGACCCAGGCTCCCGCGACAGCACGCCGCACCGGCCGCCGCCATGACCGCGAGATCATCGCCCTCGCGCTGCCCGCCTTCGGCTCACTGGTCGCGGAACCTCTCTTCGTCATGGTCGACAGCGCCGTCATCGGCCACCTCGGCACGCCCCAGCTGGCCGGCCTCGGTGTCGCGGCCGCCCTGCTGACCACCGCCGTCTCCGTTTTCGTCTTCCTCGCCTACGCCACCACCGCCGCGGTCGCCCGCCGGGTCGGCGCCGGCGACCTGCCCGCCGCCATCCGCCAGGGCATGGACGGCATCTGGCTCGCCCTGCTGCTCGGCGCCGCCGTCATCGCCGCAGTGCTGCCCGCCGCTCCCTGGCTCGTCGAGGCCTTCGGCGCCTCCGGCACCGCCGCCCCGTACGCCACGGCCTACCTCCGCATCAGCGCCCTGGGCATCCCCGCGATGCTCGTCGTGCTGGCCGCCACCGGCGTGCTCCGCGGCCTCCAGGACACCCGGACCCCGCTCTACGTCGCCGTCGGCGGCTTCTCCGTCAATGCCGCGCTCAACATCGGCCTGGTCTACGGCGCCGGCCTCGGCATCGCCGGCTCGGCCTGGGGCACGGTCCTCGCCCAGTGCGGTATGGCCGCGGTCTACCTCGCCGTCGTCGTCCGGGGCGCGCGACGGCACGGTGCCACGCTGCGTCCCGACGCCGCGGGAATCCGCGCCTCGGCCCAGGCCGGGGTGCCGCTGCTGGTCCGTACGCTCTCGCTGCGCGCGGTGCTGATGATCGCCACCGCGGTCGCCGCCCGGCTCGGCGACGCCGAGGTCGCCGCCCACCAGATCGTGCTCACGCTGTGGTCCCTGCTGGCCTTCGCGCTGGACGCGATAGCCATCGCCGGGCAGGCCATCATAGGCCGCTATCTCGGGGCCGGGGACCGCGACGGTGCCCGGGCCGCCTGCCGCCGCATGGTCCAGTGGGGCATCGCCGCGGGCCTGGTCCTCGGTGTGCTGGTCGCGCTGGCCCGCCCGCTGTTCATCCCGCTCTTCACCGCCGACCCGGCCGTGCAGGACCCGCTGCTCAGCACGCTCCTGGTCGTGGCCGTGACCCAGCCGGTCTCCGGCATCGTCTTCATCCTCGACGGTGTGCTGATGGGGGCGGGGGACGGTCCGTATCTCGCCTGGGCCATGGTCGTGACGCTGGCCCTGTTCGCGCCGGTGGCGCTGACCGTTCCGCTCTTCGGGGGCGGACTGGTCGCCCTGTGGTGGGCGATGGCCCTGATGATGACCGTGCGGATGCTGACCCTCTGGCTACGGACCCGGTCGGGCCGGTGGATTGTGACCGGAGCCTCGCGTTGAAGCATCTCCCCGTAACACGCAGCGCGTGTCAATAATGACCCTGTGCGCTCGCTTGCCAGGAATTCCGTGCTGCCCCTGACGTTTGTCGTCATCGTGGCAGCTGCTGTGGTGGGGTACGCCACGGAGAACACCGCGACGAACAGCAGCGGCGGCGGTGACCACAGCAGCTTCGGCAAATCCGGCGAGGCGGGCCAGGACCCCCAGGACCAGGACCCCGCCGCGACCGCCCCGGCCGGCGACGGCAATGCCTACACCCCGCGCCGCACCGAACAGAACGCCCGGGTCGGTGCGGTCTTCGAGAAGGACGACTCCGGCGACCATTTCTGCACCGCGAGCGTGGTGCAGAGTCCGGGCCGGAACATGCTCATCACCGCGGCACACTGCGCCTTCGACAGCGACGGCAAGACCCCGGTGGACGACCTGGTCTTCGCCCCCGACTACCGCGACCACGACGAGCCCACCGGCCTGTGGAAGGTCAGGAAGGTGGTCCTCGACGACCGCTGGACCAAGTCCAACGACGAGGATCTCGATGTCGCCTTCCTCATCCTCGACAAGAAGAAGGGCAAGCAGATCCAGGACGTCCTCGGCGGAAACACCCTCGGGATAGACCGCGGCTTCCACAACCAGGTCAAGATCACCGGCTACCCGACCAGCCGCGACACCCCGATCTCCTGCCAGAACCGCACCACGAAGTTCAGCAACACCCAGCTGCGCATCCACTGCACCCACTTCGAGGGCGGTACCAGCGGCAGCCCCTGGCTCGCCGACTACGACCCCAGGAGCCACACCGGCACGGTCATCGGCGTCCTGGGCGGCCACGAAGGCGGCGGCGACGAGGACGATGTCTCCTACGCCGCGTACTTCGACGACGACATCGCCGCGCTCTACAAGCGCGCCCAGGAAGCGGACTGACACCGCCGGTTCCGCACTCCGCACACGGCAAAGGGCCGCACCCCGGTGACGGGATGCGGCCCTTCGGCGTGGAACTGCGATTACGCGGCGACGACCTCGACGCCGAGCTTCGCGACGACCTCGGCGTGCAGACGCACGGAGATCTGGTGCGCGCCCAGGGTCTTGATCGGCGAACCGAGCTCGACACGACGCTTGTCGACGTCCGGACCACCGGCAGCCTTGATCGCCGAGGCGACGTCGGCCGGGGTGACGGAGCCGAACAGGCGGCCCGCGTCACCGGCGCGGACGGCCAGCTTCACGTTGACGCCCTCGAGCCGGCCCTTGATCTCGGTGGCCTGCTCGATCGTGGCGATCTCGCGGATCTTGCGACCGCGACGGATCTGCTCGACGTCCTTCTCGCCACCCTTGGTCCAACGGATCGCGAAACCACGCGGGACCAGGTAGTTGCGGGCGTACCCGTCCTTGACGTCAACGACGTCGCCGGCGGTGCCGAGGCCGGAGACCTCGTGGGTGAGGATGATCTTCATGATTCGGTCACCCTTCCCTTATCGCGCGGTGGACGTGTAGGGCAGCAGCGCCATCTCACGGCTGTTCTTCACGGCCGTGGCGACGTCACGCTGGTGCTGAGTGCAGTTGCCGGTGACCCGGCGGGCACGGATCTTGCCGCGGTCGGAGATGAACTTCCGCAGCAGGTTCGTGTCCTTGTAGTCGACGTAGGAGATCTTCTCCTTGCAGAACACGCAAACCTTCTTCTTAGGCTTGCGAGCAGGCGGCTTCGCCATTATCTCTCTCCAATGAGTTCAAGAAGTTTGTGCTGACGCCCTCAAGGCCACCGGCCGCTTCACGGCGTCGTTTCACGTGAAACGACGCGGAGTCGGGCCGGCTGAAGGACCTAGAAGGGCGGCTCGTCCGAGTAGCCACCGCCGGAGCTACCGCCCCAGCCACCGCCGCCGCCACCCTGCTGGCCACCGCCGGCCGGACCGCCGGTCGCCCACGGGTCATCGGCAGGAGCTCCGCCGCCCTGCTGACCGCCGCCGGGACCGCCGCCCCAACCGCCGCCACCCTGGCCGCCACCCTGCTGACCGCCGCCGAAGCCGCCGCCCTGGCCACCACGACCGCTGGTCTTGGTGATCTTGGCTGTGGCGTTCTTGAGGCTCGCGCCCACTTCCTCGACGTCGAGCTCGTAGACCGTGCGCTTCACGCCCTCGCGGTCCTCGTACGACCGCTGCTTGAGGCGGCCCTGGACGACCACGCGGGTACCCCGCGTCAGGGACTCGGCGACGTTCTCCGCCGCCTGGCGCCACACCGAGCAGGTCAGGAACAGGCTCTCGCCGTCCTTCCACTCATTGGTCTGGCGGTCGAAAGTGCGGGGAGTGGACGCGACGCGGAACTTCGCGACCGCCGCACCGGACGGGGTGAAGCGCAGCTCGGGGTCGTCGACAAGATTGCCGACAACCGTGATGACGGTCTCGCCTGCCATTAGGGGAACCTCTCGGCGGGTGTGCTGCTGGCTGCTGGTGTTGCTGCTACTCGAACCCGGTTACCGCTGGACGCTGTCGCGTTCAGTGGGTCTCGGGACGGAGGACCTTGGTCCGGAGGACCGACTCGTTCAGGTTCATCTGACGGTCGAGCTCCTTGACGACCGCAGGCTCGGCCTGCAGGTCGATGACCGAGTAGATGCCCTCGGGCTTCTTCTTGATCTCGTAAGAGAGACGACGACGGCCCCAGGTGTCGACCTTCTCGACCTTTCCGTTGCCCTCACGGACGACGGAGAGGAAGTTCTCGATCAGCGGGGAGACAGCGCGCTCCTCGAGATCGGGGTCGAGGATGACCATCACCTCGTAGTGACGCATGTAGAACCCACCTCCTTTGGACTCAGCGGCCACGGTCGTTCCGTGGCAGGAGGGTCGTATGCGTTCCGCGCCCGGCCCGTCCGGTGCTCCGGGCAGACATGGGCGCAGACCGTACAGAGTACCTGCCTGAAGCCTTCCGGTTGAAATCCGCCCACCGCACCCCGCAATCTGGAACACAACGGGTGTGAGCGGCGTTACAGTGCGCCGCCCTGTCATCGGAGGTGCCGCATGGCACAGGCACGGACCCAGCGCAGTCTGCTGTCGCTGCTCAACAGTGACGGCAAGGACCATCCCGTCGAGAACACCTTCGCCATCGTGACCATGGTGCTCGGCGCGATCGCCATCTTCACCACGCTCTCTCCCAGCCTGCACCTGGTCAGTTCCTGGGTCGGCCTGATCGGCATCGGCACCGGCCTGTGGGGACAGTTCATCTCGTCGACGACCGGCGAGCGCTTTCTGTTGATCATCGGGCTCGGGGCGGCGTCCGTCGGCTTCTACCTCGGCCTGGCACACGGCGGCCTTTTCGGCGGCGTCTTCGGCTGACCGGCAGGCCATCCGGGGCTGCGGCCCGTACGGCCCAGACGGGGCGCTCCGTGGTCACAGTAGGCTTCGGCGCGAGAGCCGGAGCCCCGACCATGGGGACACACCTGCCCGAGGAGCGCCCCGCATGAGCCTGACCCTGAGGACCATCAGTCGAGAGCAGCATCTGGCATATATCCAGAGCCTGCCCGCGGCGAGCCACATGCAGGTTCCTGCCTGGGCAGACGTCAAGGCGGAATGGCGCGCGGAGAGCCTCGGCTGGTTCGACGCGAGCGGCGAGATGGTCGGCGCCGGCCTGGTCCTTTACCGCCAGGTGCCCAAGGTCAAGCGCTACCTCGCGTACCTGCCCGAGGGCCCGGTCATCAACTGGTACGCGCCGAACCTGGAGGACTGGCTGCAGCCGATGCTCGCGCATCTCAAGCAGCAGGGCGCCTTCACCGTGAAGATGGGCCCGCCGGTCATCATCCGCCGCTGGGACGCCCCGGCGATCAAGGCCGGTATCCAGAACCCGGACGTCAAGCGGCTGCGGGACGTCGAGGCGACCCACATCGAGCCGCGCGCCTTCGAGGTGGCCGACAAGCTGCGCCGCATGGGCTGGCAGCAGGGCGAGGACGGCGGCGCGGGCTTCGCCGACGTGCAGCCGCGTTATGTCTTCCAGGTGCCGCTGGCCGACCGTTCGCTGGAAGAGGTCCACAAGAACTTCAACCAGCTGTGGCGCCGCAACATCAAGAAGGCCGAGAAGGCCGGTGTCGAGGTGGTCCAGGGCGGCTACGACGACCTCGCCGAGTGGCAGCGTCTCTACGAGATCACCGCGGTGCGCGACCAGTTCCGGCCGCGTCCGCTCAGCTACTTCCAGCGCATGTGGACGGCCCTCAACGCCGAGGACCCCAACCGCATGCGGCTGTACTTCGCCCGCCACAACGGCGTGAACCTGTCGGCCGCGACGATGCTCGTCGTCGGCGGCCACGTCTGGTACTCCTACGGAGCCTCGGACAACATCGGCCGTGAGGTCCGGCCCTCCAACGCGATGCAGTGGAAGATGCTGCAGGACTCCTACGCGCTCGGCGCCAGCGTCTACGACCTCCGCGGCATCAGCGACTCCCTCGACGAGAACGACCACCTCTTCGGCCTGATCCAGTTCAAGGTCGGCACGGGTGGGCAGGCGGCGGAGTACCTCGGTGAGTGGGACTTCCCGCTCAACAAGCTCCTGCACAAGGCGTTCGACCTCTACATGGCGCGCCGCTGACCCTCCACCGCACCGTTCGTCACCTGAGACACCCCCCACGAGAAAGGTTCCGGGCCCGGCCATGGCGCTCACCCTCTACGTCGACACCGCGCGCTGGCGGGCGCATCAGCAGAGCGTTCTCCAGCAGTTCCCCGGGTTGGTCCCGGTCTGCAAAGGCAATGGTTACGGCTTCGGCCATGAGCGCCTCGCCGACGAGGCGACCCGCCTCGGTGCCGACATCCTCGCGGTCGGGACGACCTACGAAGCGGCGCGCATCAAGGACTTCTTCAGCGGTGATCTGCTCGTCCTGACGCCGTTCCGCCACGGCGAGGAGCCGGTGCCGCTGCCCGACCGGGCGATCCGCTCGGTGTCGTCGGTGGAGGGTGTCGGCGGCCTGGTCGGTGCCCGGGTCGTCATCGAGGTCATGAGCAGCATGAAGCGCCATGGCGTCAAGGTGGAGGACCTGCCGAAGCTGGCCGCGGCCATCGAGGACATCCGGCTCGAGGGCTTCGCGATCCACCTGCCGCTGGACCGCACCGACGGGTCCGACGCGGTCGAAGAGGTCATCGGCTGGATGGACCAGCTCCGCGCCGCGCGTCTCCCGCTGCACACCATGTTCGTCAGCCACCTCAAGGCCGATGAACTCGCCCGTCTCCAGCAGCAGTTCCCGCAGACGCGCTTTCGCGCGAGGATCGGTACCCGGCTGTGGCTCGGCGACCACGAGGCCACCGAGTACCGCGGTTCGGTGCTGGATGTCACCCGCGTCGCCAAGGGCGAACGTTTCGGCTACCGCCAGCAGAAGGCGGCCTCCGACGGTTACCTGGTCGTGGTGGCGGGCGGCACCTCGCACGGGGTCGGGCTGGAGTCGCCCAAGGCGCTGCACGGTGTGATGCCGCGCGCCAAGGGCGTGGCCCGGGCGGGGCTGGCGACCGTGAACCGCAATCTTGCGCCGTACGTGTGGGCCGGGAAGCAGCGCTGGTTCGCGGAGCCCCCGCACATGCAGGTGTCGATCCTGTTCGTGCCGGGGGACGCCCCGCAGCCGCAGGTCGGCGAGGAGCTGGTGGCCCATCTGCGGCACACCACCACGCAGTTCGACCGCCTCGTGGACCGCTGAGCCGTCCGGGGCGTCGTCACACACCACGGGCCCGGTGCCGCAGAACTCCTCTGCGGCACCGGGCCCGGTGCGTTCCGCCGTGTCCGGCTCATTCCCGCAGGGTGCCCCAGCTGACCTGGTGGGCCGCCTGGAACTGCACCGCGTGCCGGGGCCGGTGGTAGGCCCGTCCGAGCACGAAGACATCGGGGCTACGGTCCAGGACTCCGCCCGAGGGGTCGTCGTCCCCGTCCCTGCGCACCACATCGCGCTCCGGCATCAGGATGTCCCGTACGACCAGGGCACAGAGGTAGAGCGTGCCCAACAGGTGCAGCGCGATGGCCAGTTGGTAGCCCTCGGTCGGCAGTCCTTGGTGCTTGTCGCCGCTCCCCGTGTAGGCGAGATATGTCCAGATCCCCAG
Organism: Streptomyces sp. NPDC058773; assembly: GCF_042746015.1. Lineage (NCBI taxonomy): Bacteria > Bacillati > Actinomycetota > Actinomycetes > Kitasatosporales > Streptomycetaceae > Streptomyces > Streptomyces sp. NPDC058773. The sequence continues at coordinate 129,164 of NZ_JBHYPE010000001.1, read as the reverse complement.
GAAGTACATGACCTCGCAGGCCTGCCAGATCAGGAAGTCCCGCCACCGCGGCCGGGCCAGCGCGGCGAGCGGGGTCAGCCACAGGACGTACTGCGGTGAGTAGACCTTGTTGGTGAGGATGAACAGCGCGACGACGAGGAACGCCAGCTGCGCGAAGCGCGGCCGACGCGGTGCGTAGAGCGTCAGCAGGCCGATGAGGCCGCAGCCGACGATCATCAGCAGCGTGGCGTAGGTGTTGGCGTCCTCCAGGGGGTTCCCGGTGCGCTGCGAGATCAGGAGCCAGATCGAACCGAAGTCGATGGGCCGTTCCTGGCTGAACGTGTAGAACTTCGCCCAGCCCTCCCGGATGTGGAAGCCCGCGGCATCATGCGTGATCATCACCGGCAGGTTCACCACCAGCCAGGACACGACGGCGCCCAGCAGCGCCTTCCGGAACGCGCGCCAGGCCCCGGCGCGCCAGCACAGCACCAGCAGCGGGCCCAGCAGCAGCACCGGGTACAGCTTCGCCGCGGTGGCCAGCCCGATGAGGACGCCGGCGGCCAGCGGACGGCTGCGTGACCACATCAGCATCCCGGCGGCCGTCAGCGCGATCGCCAGCAGATCCCAGTTGATGGTGGCGGTGAGGGCGAAGGCGGGAGCCAGGGCGACGAGGAGACCGTCCCAGGGGCGGCGGCGGTGGGTACGGGTCACGCACACCGCGATGACAGCGGCGCAGATCATCAGCATGCCGGCATTGACCAGCCAGTAGATCTGTTCGCGCTGCTGGATTCCCCCGCTGTGCGGGGTCATCCAGGAGGCGATCTCCATGAAGGCCCCGGTGAGCACGGGGTACTCGAGGTACTCCATATCGCCGGGCAGCCGGTCGAAGTACGGAAGCAGGCCATCGGCGAAGCCCCGCCCCGCGTAGAGATGGGGGATGTCGGAGTAGCAGGCGTGGGTGTACTGGCTCGTGGCGCCGAAGAACCAGCCGCCGTTGTAGCAGGGCAGCTTCTGCACCATGCCGAGCGCGAACATCCCGATGGCGACCAGCGCGATGATCCGTACCGGTGTCAGCCAATGCGTGCCGAGCAGTGCACGTCGGCCGATCGGCCCCCCGATCAGCTCGCTGCCGGCCGCCGCCACCTCATCCCGCTTGGTCGGCCGTACCGGATCGTCCCGTCGCACGCTCGTCATGGCCCCATCCTGCCGTACGGCCGACGGCAGAAGACGGCGAAGCCCCCGCCCGGTCAAACCGGGCGGGGGCTTCGTTGCTCCGCGTTTCACGTGAAACATTCAGCGTTTCACGTGAAACGGTCAGCCGTTCGGGCCGCCGAGCCAGCCGCCATCTGTCGGGGCCGTCGGCTCAGGCGTCGGGCTCGTGTCTCCGGAGCCTCCACCGGGACCACCCCCGCCGTTTCCATTACCTCCACCGTTGCCGCCCCCACCGCTTTCCCGGCACTTCAGGTCCCAGGGGGAACAGCTGTCCGTCGGGGTCGGGCTCGGCGAGTTCGTCGGGGAAGCGGACTCGCTGGGCGACTCGGACGGCGAGCTGGACGGAGTGTCCGACGGCGTGGGGCTCGGCGTCGGCGTCGGCACGCCTTCCTGGTCGAACCGCTGCCCGATGGGCGTGGCCGGCGGGAAGGACTCCGGGGTGACGCCCTTCATCGCCTGCAGCATGTACTCGGTCCACACCTCGGTGGGCAGCGCACCACCGTGGATCGAGTCGAAGCCACCGACACCGTTCATGGACAGCTGGCGCGGATTCCCCGCGTCCTCACGGAACATCGTGATGGCCGTCGACAGCTGCTTCGTGTAGCCGACGAACCAGGCCGACTTGTTCTCGTCGGTGGTGCCGGTCTTGCCCGCAGCCGGCATGTTCAGCCTCTTGGCTTCCGTCGCCGTGCCGTTGTCGATGACGTTCTCGAGCACCTTGGTCACGTTGTTGGCGATGTTGGGATCCATCGCCGTCTCGCTCCTGGGCTTGTCGAAGCCGTCCAGGTCCTGTCCCTTGTACGTCACCTGGGTCACGGAGTACGGCTCCACCTTCGTCCCGGACTGGGCGAACGTGGCGTAGGCATCGGCCATACGGATCGCGCTCGGGGTGGAGGTGCCCAGCGCGAAGGACGGATTCAGGTTCTTGTCGAAGCTGGCCTTCGAGATACCCGCGGCCTCCGCCATGTCCCGGACCTTGTCCATCCCGACGTCCATACCGAGCTGCACGAACGGGGTGTTGACGGACTGCTCCATCGCCTTGGTCAGGGGAATGTAGCCCCAGGGGTGATTGCTCTCGTTCTCCTGGAAGAAGAACGAGCCGTCCCGTCGCCGGACGTAGTCCCCGGTGGCGTCCTTCACCTTGAGATGGTCATTGCCGTTGTACCGGCTGTCCTGCCTGATCGGCAGGTGATGACTCTTGACCGTTCCGTACTTCATCGCCGCCGCCATCACGAACGGCTTCCAGGTCGAGCCGACCGGGACGCCGAAGGTGTCCGCGTTGTTGCTGAAGTGACCCTTGTCGTAGCCCTCACCGCCGTACAGGGCGACGATCTTGCCGTCTCCCGGCACCACGGAGGCGCCGCCGAACTGGACGAACCTGTCCTTCGCGCGCTTCTTGGGGTCGATGTACCGCTTGTTGACCTTCTTGACCGCGTTCTCGAGCTGGCTGGTCTTCTTCGAGCTGAAGGTCGTGTGGATCGTGTAGCCGCCCTTGTCGAACTGCGGCTCGCTGAGATTCGAATTCTTCAGCACGTACTTCTTCGCGGTGTCCATCATGTAGCCGATCTGGCCGCCCTTGCCGGCCACCGGCTTCGGCGCAATCGGCTTCGGGAAGTCCCCCCGGTACTTCGCCCGCTGCGCCTTGGACAGGAGATTGTTCTCCACCTCGCGGTCGAGAATCCAGGACCACCGTGCCTTGGCACGCTTGGTGTTCGCCGCCCGCGTGGCCCCGGGGCTGGTACCGCCCGCCGGGTCGTACAGGTCGGCGCCCTTGAGCACGGTGGCCAGGAAGGCGCTCTCGTTCGCGTCCAGCTTTTCGGCGTCCTTGCCGTAGTACGCCTGAGCTGCCGCCTGGATCCCGTACGCCCCGCGACCGTAGTAACTGGTGTTGAGGTAACCCTGAAGAATCTGGTCCTTGCTCTTCGACCAGCCGACCTTGATCGCGATGAACAGCTCCTTGAACTTGCGGTCAAGGGTCTGTTCCTGGGACAGCATCGCGTTCTTCACATACTGCTGCGTGATGGTCGAACCACCCTGGGTCTCGCCGCCCTTGGCCATGTTGACCAAGGCACGGGCGATGCCCATCGGGTCCACGCCCGCGTCCGTCTTGAACGACGCGTTCTCCGCGGCGATCGCGGCGTTCTGCATCTCGACCGGAATCTCGTTGATCGTGACGTTCTGCCGGTTCGTCTCACCGTCCCGCGCCATGACCTTGCCGTCCGACCAGAGGTAGACGTTGTTCTGCGACTTGGCCGCGTCACTCTCGCTGGGCACGTGCACCAGAGCCAGCGCGACGCCGGAGGCACCCACGATCAACCCTATGAATCCCACGCACAGGGTCGTGACCTGCTTCCACGACGGCACAAAGCGCCGCCAGCCGTCGCGGCCCGCTCGCGGGTAATCGATCAAACGCTTCTTGGCCGGCTGACCGCCGCCACGGCCACGGCCGCGGCCGCCCTCGGAGCCACCGCCGCCACCGCCTCTACGGCCACCGCCGCCACGTCCTCCGGCGCCGTCGCCGGCAGCCATCGCAGCGGCGTCGGACCGCCGGCGACCACCACGCTGGGCGGCTCTACGGGCATCGGCCCGCCCACCCTGTCGCGGCTCATGACCGGACGACTCGGAGTGAGAGGCAGGGCCGGCAGCGGAACCACGGGACGCGGCACGGCGCCCCGGTGGCTGCTGCGCGGCGCGTCGGGCCGCGGCACGACCGCCACTCTGCGGCTGTGGCGGTTTGCGACGGTGCTCGCTCATGGAACGAATACTCCTCGGGCAGGCGCGCTTTCTCGTCGCCTGAAGGCGGCAGTTGTCTTCAGGTCCCCCCGATGCACGGCCCGCTCCAGAGGAGCGGGCCGCATTACACCGAGGACGAGGACGCGAGATATCGGCCAACGGTTCCCGGCGGTCTGCATGCCGCACAGACTACGCACGGCCAAAACCTGCCCAGTGTTGAAATTCACTCCAAATCAGTCAGGTTGATGAGAACGATTCGGTGATGTGATGCCGTTCACCGTGCCCCCACTTGTTCCGCCCAGGTGGCCGCTCTATCGTCTGGATGTATCGAGTCGATACATCAGCACGACATAAAGAACGCACCGGACCAAGGAGGCGGAGGATGAGCAGACGCTCCGGCATCCTCGAGTTCGCCGTCCTCGGCCTGCTCCGCGAGTCCCCGATGCACGGCTATGAGCTGCGAAAACGGCTCAACACCTCGCTCGGGGTCTTCCGTGCGTTCAGCTACGGCACCCTCTACCCCTGTCTTAAGGCACTGGTCGCGAGCGGCTGGCTGATCGAGGAGACGGACGGCGCCCCGGAGGGCGTACCCACCGCGGCTCTGACAGGGCGCCGGGCCAAGATCGTCTACCGATTGACCTCTGCGGGCAAAGAACACTTCGAGGAGCTGCTCACGCACTCCGGGCCGGACGCCTGGGAGGACGAGCACTTCGGGGTCCGATTCGCGTTTTTCGGCCAGACCTCGCGGGACGTACGGATGCGCGTGCTGGAAGGCCGCCGCAGCCGGCTGGAGGAGCGCCTGGAGAGAATGCGTACCTCCCTGGCCAGGTCCAGGGAGCGGCTGGACGATTACACCCTCGAACTTCAGCGGCACGGCATGGAATCCGTGGAGCGCGAAGTCCGTTGGCTGAACGAGCTCATCGAGAGTGAGCGCGCCGGGCGTGACCGGAACCCCACGGGTTCCGCAGCACAGGACAAGAAGAACCAGTCAGGAGACACGGGCGGCCTGCCCCGGCACCGGGGTGGATCCCGGCCGGATCCGTCCGATGACACCACCACATGAGGGACTGCCGCGCAGTCCTCATCGAGAACACAGGGAGCAACCGGAATGGGTTCGGTTCGCGTAGCCATCGTCGGCGTGGGCAACTGCGCCGCCTCGCTGGTACAGGGCGTCGAGTACTACAAGGACGCCGACCCGAAGAGCCGCGTGCCCGGCCTCATGCACGTGCAGTTCGGCGACTACCACGTGCGTGACATCGAGTTCGTGGCCGCCTTCGATGTCGACGCCAAGAAGGTCGGGCTCGACCTCGCGGACGCCATCGGCGCCAGCGAGAACAACACCATCAAGATCTGCGACGTGCCGAACGCCGGCGTGCAGGTCCAGCGCGGTCACACCCTCGACGGCCTGGGCAAGTACTACCGCCAGACGATCGAGGAGTCCGCCGAGGCCCCCGTCGACGTCGTCCAGGTCCTCAAGGACACCCGGGCCGATGTGCTGGTCTGCTACCTCCCGGTCGGGTCCGAGGACGCCGCGAAGTACTACGCCCAGTGCGCCATCGACGCCAAGGTCGCGTTCGTCAACGCCCTCCCGGTCTTCATCGCCGGCACCAAGGAGTGGGCGGACAAGTTCACCGAGGCCGGTGTCCCGATCGTCGGTGACGACATCAAGTCGCAGGTCGGCGCCACCATCACGCACCGTGTGATGGCCAAGCTCTTCGAGGACCGGGGCGTCATCCTGGACCGCACGATGCAGCTGAACGTCGGCGGCAACATGGACTTCAAGAACATGCTCGAGCGCGAGCGCCTGGAGTCCAAGAAGATCTCCAAGACGCAGGCCGTCACCTCCCAGATCCGCGACCGCGAGCTGGGCGAGGACAACGTCCACATCGGCCCCTCGGACTTCGTGGCCTGGCTGGACGACCGCAAGTGGGCGTACGTCCGCCTTGAGGGCCGCGCCTTCGGTGACGTCCCGCTGAACCTGGAGTACAAGCTCGAGGTCTGGGACTCCCCGAACTCCGCGGGTGTCATCATCGACGCCCTGCGCGCCGCCAAGATCGCCAAGGACCGCGGTGTCGGCGGTCCGATCCTCTCCGCGTCCTCGTACTTCATGAAGTCGCCGCCGGTGCAGTACTTCGACGACGAGGCCCGGGAGAACGTCGAGAAGTTCATCAACGGCGACGTCGAGCGCTGAGCCCCCGACGCACCTCCCTCCGCAGGCCCCCAGGGATTCCACCCGGGGGCCTGCGGGCTGTGTGAGGCTGTGCCTCATGCATGCTGTGCGCGCCCTTCGCGTATTACTCCGGCTACGCGACTTCCGTTCGCTCCTTGCCGCACGGCTCCTGTCCCAGGCGGCCGACGGCGTCTTCCAGGTCGCGCTCGCCGCCTTCGTCGTCTTCTCGCCCGAGAAGCAGACGTCGCCCGCGGCCATCGCCTCCGCCATGGCGATCCTGCTGCTTCCGTACTCCCTCCTCGGACCGTTCACCGGCGTGCTGCTCGACCGCTGGCGGCGGCGTCAGGTCCTGCTGTACGGAAATCTGCTGCGCACCCTGCTGGCCATGGCCACCGCGACGCTGATCGCGTCGGAGGCCCCGGACTGGCTCTTCTATGCCTCGGCCCTCGCCGTGACCGCCGTCAACCGGTTCGTCCTGGCCGGGCTCTCGGCCGCGCTGCCGCGCGTGGTCGACGGTGCGGAACTGCTGGTCATGGCCAACTCCCTCACCCCCACGGCCGGCACGCTCGCCGCGACGGCGGGCGGCGGGCTCGCCTTCGCGGTCCGGCTGGCCGGCTCGGACGTGGACGCCTTCGTCGTGCTGCTCGCCGCGGCCCTCTACTTCTCCTCGGCCCTGACCTCTCTGCGGATGGCTCCCGCACTGCTCGGCCCCGACCCGGCACGCCTCCAACGTGACCTGGGGAAAGCCCTGTTGAGCACCGCGCGCGGGCTGAGGGAGGGCCTGCGTCATCTCGCCGAGCGGCGCACCCCGGCACGCGCCCTGATCGCGATGGCCTTGATGCGTTTCTGCTACGGGGCGCTGACGGTCATGGTGCTGATGCTGTGCCGGTACTCCTGGGCCGGGACCGAGTCCGAAGGGCTGGCGCTGCTGGGGATCACCGTCGGGGTGTCCGGAGCGGGTTTCTTCGCGGCTGCCCTCGTCACGCCCTGGGCCGTCGGGCGGCTCACCGCGTTCGGCTGGATCGCGGCCTGCGCGGCGCTGGGCGCGGTGCTGCTGCCGTCGCTCGGGCTGTTCTTCACCCCGGGCCCGATGCTGGCTGCCGCGTTCGTGCTCGGCCTGAGCACCCAGGGAACGAAGATCTCCACGGACACGATCGTCCAGTCGACGGTCGATGACGCCTTCCGCGGTCGGTCGTTCGCCATCTACGACGTGCTCTTCAACGTCGCCTTCGTCGGAGCCGCCGCCGTCGCGGCGCTCATGCTGCCTCCGGACGGACGGTCCGCCGCCCTGCTCGGCATGGTGACCGTGCTCTATGCGCTGATCGCCGCGGCGACGGTCCGCTATAGGCGCGGCTGGCCCTCGTCCCGCACCGCGTAACCCCTCGGGCCCCGCAACAGGGGGCCACCCGGACCAGATACCTTACGGGCGTCCTTCAACACGAGCTTGTACACATCAATATCGGGGGAGTTCCATGACCACGCCGCCTCAGGGCCCGAATCCATACGGTCAGGCGCCGTACGGGCAGCCGCCGTACGGACAGCCGGCATATGGCCAGAGCCCGTACCCGCAGGCGCCGCAAGCACCGCAGGCCCCCTATGGCCAGCCCCAGGGCTATGCCTATCCCCCGCAGCCGCAGGCTCCGTACGGACAGCAGCCGCCGCCGGGATACGCCGCGGCTCCCCAGCCACAGCAGCCCCATATGCAGGGCGGAGCGCCCGTGCCGCCGCCGCAGCCGGCCAAGCGCCGGTCCCCCAAGGCGATCCTGAAGGCCATCGGGCTCGTCATCGCGGTGATCGTCTTCGCGGTCTTCTGGATCGCCAGCCTGGACGACGCGGAGAGCGCTGAGGCCGGCGACTGCGTGCAGAAGTCCAGCAGCTCACTCGACGACGGTCTCAAGGTGGTGGACTGCAGCAGCTCGGAAGCCGAGTACAAGGTGAGCAGCGTGCACAACAACTCCACGGACTCGTCGCTGTGCAAGGAGGGCGAGACGGCCTACGTCAAGGACGTGCGTCGCCGGCGCTCCAGCACCCAGATGGTGCTCTGCATGAACCCGGTGAAGTAGCGCACGCCGAACGGGCCGGAAGACGGAGGAGCGGTGTTTCACGTGGAACACCGCTCCTTGTTTCACGTGAAACACCGCCCGTTTCACGCTCAGCTCTGTGCGGCCCACCACTCCTTCAACGCGGCGACCGCCGCTTCCCGGTCCATGGGCCCGTGCTCCAGCCGGAACTCCAGCATCTGCTTGTACGCCTTGCCGACCTCGGGCCCGGGGCGGATGCCCAGAATTTCCATGATCTCGTTGCCGTCGAGGTCAGGACGGATCGCATCCAGCTCTTCCTGCTCCTGGAGCCGTGCGATGCGCTCCTCGAGCCCGTCGTAGGCGCGCGACAGGGCACCGGCCTTGCGCTTGTTGCGGGTGGTGCAGTCGGAACGCGTCAGCTTGTGCAGCCGCTCCAGCTGCGGACCGGCGTCCCGCACATACCGGCGGACCGCCGAGTCCGTCCACTCGCCCGTCCCGTAGCCGTGGAAGCGCAGATGCAGCTCGACCAGCCGCGAGACGTCCTTGACCAGGTCGTTGGAGTACTTCAGAGCGGTCATCCGCTTCTTGGTCATCTTCGCGCCCACCACCTCGTGGTGGTGGAAGGAGACCCGGCCGTCCTTCTCGAAGCGCCGCGTCCGGGGCTTGCCGATGTCGTGGAGGAGTGCGGCCAGTCGCAGCACGAGATCGGGCCCGTTCTCCTCGAGGTCGATCGCCTGCTCCAGCACCGTCAGCGAGTGCTCGTAGACATCCTTGTGACGGTGATGCTCGTCACTTTCCAGTCGCAGCGCGGGCAGCTCGGGCAGGACGTGGCCGGCCAGGCCCGACTCGACGAGCAACCGCAGCCCCTCGCGCGGGTGCGGCGCCAGGATCAGCTTGTTCAGCTCGTCCCGTACCCGCTCCGCGGAAACGATCTCGATACGGTCCGACATCGCCTTCATCGCGGCGAAGACCCCGGGGTCCACCACGAAGTCCAGTTGGGCCGCGAAGCGCGCTGCGCGCATCATCCGCAGCGGGTCATCGGAGAACGATTCCTCCGGCGTCCCCGGCGTCCGCAGCACCCGCGCCGCCAGGTCCTCCAGACCGTTGTGCGGGTCGACGAACTCCTTCTGCGGCAGCAGCACCGCCATGGCGTTCACCGTGAAGTCCCGGCGCACCAGATCCTGCTCGATGGAGTCGCCGTACGACACCTCGGGCTTGCGGGAGGTGCGGTCGTACGCCTCCGACCGGTAGGTCGTGACCTCGATGTCGAAGGAGTCCTTCTTGCAGCCGACCGTACCGAAGGCGATGCCGACCTCCCAGACCGCGTCCGCCCACGGCCGGACGATCTTCAGCACGTCCTCGGGCCGGGCGTCGGTGGTGAAATCCAGGTCATTGCCGAGCCTGCCCAGCAGCGCGTCCCGCACCGAGCCGCCGACCAGGGCAAGTGTGAACCCGGCCTCCTGGAATCGACGGGCCAGGTCATCCGCGACGGGGGACACCCGCAGCAGCTCGCTCACGGCACGGCGCTGCACATGGTTCAGCGCGTTCGTCGACTGCGCGGTCCGCTCGGCGATCGGGGCGGGGAGGTCATTGTTGGCGTTCGGCACAACAAAACAGGGTACGTGGCCGCGCAGCGCGAGGCGCCACGTAATAAGGGGACGGGCCGGGCGCAAGGGTCCCCACTCCGCGATCATGTGGAGCAGTCCGCGGCACTCCGGCGCGCCGGGCCTCGTTACCATTCGTGGACGCACATTCCGACGACCACTGACGACGACGAGGGACGGACGAGCGCGTGGCCGAGGCGGCAGGCTTCCAGGGGACTGAACGGCCGCGTGGTCGATGGCTGCGACGGACCGTGACACTGCTCACTGGAGTGCTCCTGCTCGTAGGACTGCTCCAGGTTCCGCAGACGCCCTCCGCCCAGGCGGCCCCCGCCGGCTCCCGCACGGTCGATGTGACGATCGACTCGATGTCCCCGCCCGCTCCCGCCAAGGGCGACAAGGTCAGCGTCTCCGGGACACTGACCAACGACGGCCGCAGCACGATCACCGACGCCCATGTCGGCATGCACCGCGGGGAGGCGCTCGGCGGCCGCAGCTCCATCGACAACGTGTCCCGGCGCACGGGATATCTGCCCGGCGTGGACGGCAAGGAGATCAACGGAAGCGAGGAGAAGATCGGCAAGCTGGAGCCCGGGGTCAGCCGCCCCTTCAGCCTCAGCGTGCCGGTGAAGGACCTCCGTCTCGACAAGAGCGGTGTGTACCAGCTCGGCGTCTCCGTGTCAGGACGTACCCAGGCCGCGCCCCACGGCGAGGTTCTCGGTTTCGACCGGACGCTGCTGCCCTGGCAGGAGTCCGATGCCGCGAAGAAGACTCAGTTCACGTACATGTGGCCGCTGATCTCCTCCACCCATCTCACCGCCGAGACCGACGCCGACGCCCAGCAGACGCCGGTCTTCCGCAACGACGACCTCGCCGCCGAGCTCGCGCCGGGAGGCCGGCTCCAGCAGATGGTCGCGCTCGGCAAGAACCTGCCGGTGACCTTCGTCATCGACCCCGACCTCCTCGCGACCGTCGACGCGATGACGAAGTCGTACCGGGTGAACGGCCCGGACGGCCGCATGGGCAAGAACCAGGCGGTCGCCAAGCAGTGGCTGCACGAGCTCGAAGAAGCGGTCAAGACGCACGAGGTCGTCGCGCTGCCCTTCGCCGACCCCGACCTCGCCTCGCTCGCCCATCACGGCAAGAGCGTGCCCAGTGCGCTCAGCCACCTCGGCCCGGCCACGGACCTCGCCGAGAAGACCGTGGACACCATCCTCGACGTGAAACCGCGCACGGACTTCGCCTGGCCCGTCGACGGTGCGATCGACTCCTCCGTCGTCGACGTCGCGACCTCGGCCGGTGCGCACAACGTGATCACCCGCAGCGACAGCCTGCGGGAGACCGGGGGACTGTCCTACACCCCGACGGCGGCCCGCCCCATCGGCGGCGGCAACACGGCCGTCGTCGCGGATGCCCAGCTCTCGCGGGCCTTCGAAGGCGATATGTCGAAGACCGGCAAGGCCGCCCACGCGGTCCAGGACTTCCTCGCCCAGACCCAGATGATCAACCTGGAGGACCCGGGCCGGCAGCGCAGCATCGTCGTCGCGCCACAGCGCATGCCGTCGGTCAGCCAGGCCCACGCCATGGCCACCGCGCTGCGGACCCTGGAGGACTCCGGGAGCTGGGCCCAGCCGCTGAGCCTCGGCAAGGCGGCCAAGGCCAAGCCCGACCGCGCGGCCACCCGCCGGGTGCCGAGCGGCGCCGCCTACCCCTCCTCGCTGCGCCGGCAGGAACTCCCCACCTCTGCCTTCCGGCAGATCCAGGGCACCCAGTCCGCACTGGACGACTACCAGGTGATCCTGGCCCAGCCGCAGCGTGTGGTGACCCCCTTCGGCAGCGCCATAATGCGGGAGATGTCGACGGAGTGGCGCGGCGACGCCTCCGGTGCCGCGAGCTTCCGGCACTCCGTGCGCAGCTATCTCGACGGTCTGACCAGGAAGGTGCACCTGATCCAGAAGTCGGGCGCAACGCTCTCCGGGCGCAGCGCCACGATCCCGGTGACGGTCCAGAACAACCTGGTCCAGGGCGTCAAGGGCATGACGCTGAAGCTGACCTCGTCCCAGCCCAACCGCCTGGACACGGGCAAGGCCCAGCAGATCACGGTGGACGGCGGCCACAGCCAGTCGTTCAAGTTCGCCACCACGGCGAACGCCAACGGCCGGGCCTGGGTGACCGCCCAGCTCTACACGGCGGACGGAAAGCCCTACGGTAAGCGCATGACGTTCCAGGTGAACGTCACGGAGATCACCGCCACGGTGATGCTCGTCATCGCCGGCGGCGTCCTGCTGCTCGTCCTGGCCGGGGTGCGGATCTACCTCCAGCGCAAGCGGGCGGCCGCCCAGCGCGCCAAGGACGACTCCGACGGCGAGGGCCCCGAGGACGACACAGACACGGATGGCGACAACGGCGACACGGATGGCGACGAGCCCGAGCAGCCGAGTGACCCCACGCCGGACACCGGATCGGAAAACTCCGACCCGTCCGGCTCAGGTGAGAAAGTGGACCGTTGATAGGTAGCGGGGCCGGACGGCCGGCGACGGATGAGGTGGGGCAGCGATGAATGCGCCGTATGACGGTGACCGGGGCCGGGGCGCCAATGGCGACCCCACGGGCCCGGTGCCTCCGACGCCCCCGTTGCCCGCGGACCAGGACCCGTTCGTCCAGGACCCCTACCGCAACGATCCGCACCGCGCCCAGGACCCGACGGCTCAGGGCCCGGTGACCGAGGCGCGCTACGACCAAGCCGCCCAGTCGCCGGACCTGGGACACCCCACACTTCCGCTCCACCGGCAGCCCGCCGCGGGCCGGCCCACTCCCGACCCCCAGATGTGGGCGTCGCCCCCGCCGCCCACCCACGGCCTCCCGTACGGCGCGGCCGACGCAACGATCCAGTTCCAGGGTGTCGACGGCCTGATGACCCAGGGCTCCGGTGAGCACCCTGAGCGCGACGCCTTCGCGCATCTCTACCGGGACCAGCGCTACGAGCCGCAGCAGCCCGCTCCGGTGCCTCCGGGCCCGGCGGCCGGTGCGGCGCCCGGCGCGGAGGCAGTGCCCCAGCAGCCCGCGCCGACGCCGGAGCCCGCTCCCGTGGCGGCGGCCGGCAAGCCCTCCGGTGGCCGGGGCGGCGGTCTGTTCAAGTCCAGTGCGGTGATGGCCGCCGGCACGATGGTGTCGCGTCTCACCGGCTTCGTCCGCTCGGCACTGATCGTCGCGGCGCTCGGCGGCGCGGTGCTCGGTGACTCCTGGCAGGTCGCCTACCAGCTTCCGACGATGATCTTCATCCTGACCATCGGCGGCGGTCTGAACTCCGTCTTCGTCCCGCAGCTGGTGCGCGCGATGAAGGAGGACGACGACGGCGGCGAGGCCTACGCCAACCGGCTGCTGACGCTGGTCATGGTGGTCCTCGGCGTACTGACGGTGCTGTCGGTGGTCGCGGCGCCGCTGCTGGTGAAGATGGTCTCGCTCGACATCTCCCGCGACCCGGCGGCCAACGAAGTCGCCGTCGCGTTCACCCGCTACTGCGTACCCACGATCTTCTTCATGGGTCTGCACGTGGTCATGGGGCAGATCCTCAACGCCCGCGGCCGCTTCGGCGCGATGATGTGGACCCCGGTCCTCAACAACATCGTCATGATCGCCACCTTCGGCCTGTTCATCTGGGTCTACGGCTCGGCGAAGACCTCGCACATCGGCGTCACCACCATCCCCGACGAGGGCATCCGGCTCCTGGGCATCGGCACCCTCCTCGGACTCGTCGTCCAGGCACTGGCGATGATCCCGTACCTGCGCGACGCCGACTTCAAGCTCCGGCTCCGTTTCGACTGGCGCGGCCACGGCCTGGGCAAGGCCGCCAAGCTCGCCAAGTGGACGGTCCTGTTCGTGCTCGCCAACCAGGCGGGCGTCCTCGTCGTCACCCAGCTCTCCACCTGGGCCGGAAACACCGCCAACGACCAGGGACACCCCGGCACCGGCTTCATCTCGTACGCCAGCGCCCAGCTGATCTGGAACATGCCGCAGGCGATCATCACCGTCTCCGTGATGGCGGCGCTGCTGCCGCGGCTGGCCCGGTCCGCACACGACGGCGACACCGGAGCGGTCCGCGACGACATGTCCCAGGGCCTGCGCACCTCGGCCGTCGCCATCGTCCCGATCTCGTTCGGCTTCCTGTCGCTCGGCATCCCGCTGTGCACGCTGGTCTACGGATCGTCCGGCGCCGGTATCCCGATGGGCTACATGCTGATGGCCTTCGGCGTGGGCCTGATCCCGTTCTCGGTGCAGTACGTCGTCCTGCGCGCCTTCTACGCGTACGAGGACACCCGCACCCCCTTCTACAACACGGTGATCGTCGCCGCCGTCAACGCCGCCGCCTCCGGCCTCTGCTTCCTGGTGCTGCCGGCCCGCTGGGCCGTGGTCGGCATGGCGGCCTCCTACGGCCTGGCCTACATCATCGGCGTCGGAGTGGCCTGGCGTCGGCTCAGCAAGCGCATGGGCGGTGACCTCGACACCGCCCATGTCGTCCGGACCTACGCACGGCTGGCCGGCGCCAGCATTCCGGCCACGCTGATCTCCGGGGCCGTGGTGTACGGCATCATGAAGGTACTCGGCACCGGATTCCTCGGTTCGCTGGCCGCACTGATCGCCGGTGCAGCCGCACTTCTGGCCGTGTTCTACGTCGCCGCACGCAAAATGCGCATCGAGGAACTGAACGCCCTGGTCGGCATGGTCCGGTCGAAGCTTGGGCGTTGATTGAGCACAACCATCGACTGCCACCGTGTGTCGTGCATAGTGGCGGACTGTGGGCACAATTGTCTTGGCTCATTGAGCCTGCAACGGATGGGGAGGCAGGAACGACGGTGGCGGAACGGAGCACGGCTGCCGTCGACGTGGCTGACACGAGCGGTGAGGAACCGCTGACCGCCAAGGCGGGCAAGGCCACGGACGACGGTGCTAAGGCCGAGAAGGTATCCGGCAGGGAACAGGACGCCGCGAGCACCGACGAGGAGCTCGCCGAGGCGATCGAACCCCAGCCACCGGAATTGCACAGCGGCCACAAGCTCGCCAGACGCTACCGCCTCGAGGAGTGCCTCACCCGTCTGGACGGATTCAGCAGCTGGCGCGCGGTCGACGAAAAGCTGCGCCGAGCCGTCGGCGTGCATATTCTGCCCGCCGATCACCCCAGGGGACGGCCGGTGCTGTCCGCCGCCCGCTCGTCGGCACTGCTCGGCGACCCCCGGTTCGTCCAGGTCCTGGACGCCGTCGAGGAGAACGACCTCGTCTACGTCGTCCATGAGTGGCTGCCGGACGCCACCGAGCTCACCACGGTGCTGGCGAACGGCCCGCTGGAGCCGCACGACGCCTACCAGCTCGTCAGCCAGGTCTCCCAGGCCATGGCCGCCGCGCACCGCGAGGGTCTGTCCCATCTGCGGATCACCCCCGGCTCGGTGCTGCGTACCGAGTCCGGGCAGTACCGCATCCGCGGCCTGGCCGTCATGGCGGCGCTGCGCGGTATCACCTGCGAGTCCCCGCAGCGCACGGACACCGAGGCGATCGGTGCCCTGCTCTACGCCGCGCTGACCCAGCGCTGGCCGTACGAGAACGACGCCCATGGTCTCACCGGCCTGCCCAAGGGCGTCGGGCTGATCGCCCCCGACCAGGTGCGCGCGGGTGTGCACCGCGGACTGTCCGAGCTGGCCATGCGCGCGCTGAGCAACGACGGCGCCACGGCCTCCCGCCAGGAGCCGCCGTGCACCACCCCGGAGGAGCTGGCCAAGGCCGTCGCGGCCATGCCCCGCATCCGGCCCCCGGAGACCGCTTTCTCCACGCCTCCGCCGTACCAGCGCACGGGCTACCAGCAGGGCAGTTACCGGCAGCCGTCGGCGCGCAGCGCACACGCCGGCGTGACACAGCCGGTCGCCGCGCCGCCGCCCCCGCTGCAGAGCCGCACCGGGCGGGCCCTGAAGTGGTCCGTCTCCGCGCTGCTCATCGCGGCACTGGGCCTGGGCAGCTGGCAGCTGGCGGACACCCTGCTGAAGCGGGAGAGCGACCAGGAAGACCCGGGTAACTCGCAGACGAGCAGCGGCGCGGCCAAGAAGCCCACGGGCAAGCCGATCAAGATCGTGGACGCCGGGGAGTACTACCCCGACGGCCAGCCGCAGCACGCGAACCAGGCGAAGGACACGCACGACGGGGACCCCAGCACCTTCTGGGGCAGCCGGAGCTATCGCGACGGCCCCGATCTGAATCCGGCCTACAAGAAGGGCGTCGGCCTCGTCTACGACCTCGGCTCGCAGCAGCAGATAAGCAGCGCGTCGATCGGACTGCACTTCCTCGGCAAGCACACGACCCTGTCGCTCTACGCGGCCCATTCGCTCTCGCCGTCGGAGCCGCTGAGCTCCATGCGGCAGCTGGGCACGGGCGAGTCCTCGGGGTCGGTCGTGAAGGTCAAGCTGAAGAAGCCGGCGAAGACGCGCTTCGTCGTCGTATGGATCACCGCGATGCCGTACGCGCCGAGCGACGGGTACACCGACCCGGGCTATCGGCAGGGTGTGACAGAGGTGTCCTTCACCAGCTGAGCAGGCGGTGAGCACGGCACGACTGCGGGGGCTCCGGTCCGGATTACGGCCGGGGCCCCCACCCATGGGGCTCCGCTCCACCGCAGACCGGAGCCCCTGGACAAGAACGGCGCATTTGGCCCGCTCCAGCTGATCGCCGCCATTCGACGGCATTTACTTTCCTCACCTGGCGGGCTTGAATGGGACCGAGATCAGGCAGCTACGGCCGGGGGGCCCGTGTCCACCGACAGCGACGAGGCTTCGACACCAACCGACGCCGATCTCCTTGCCCTGCATGTAAAGGGCGATCCCGATGCCTTCGGAGAGATAGTCCGGCGCCATCGTGACCGCCTCTGGGCAGTGGCACTGCGCACCCTCGGTGATCGCGAGGAAGCCGCCGACGCCGTGCAGGACGCCTTGGTCTCCGCCTACCGCGCCGCACACACCTTCCGCGGTCACTCCGCCGTGACGACATGGCTGCACCGCATCACGGTCAATGCCTGTCTGGACCGAGCCCGTAAGGCCGCCTCGCGGCGCACCTCGCCCGTCGCCGAGACCGACCGGCTGGAGCAGCTGCTCGAACCCGAGGAATCCGCGGCGGCACCCGCCGAGCGGCAGGATCTCCACCGGGAGCTGATCAGCGCCCTGCGCACCCTGCCCGAGGATCAGCGTGCCGCGCTCGTCCTCGTCGATATGCAGGGATACCCCGTCGCCGAGGCCGCATCGATCCTCGATATCCCGACCGGAACGGTGAAAAGCCGCTGTGCACGGGGCCGGGCTCGGCTCCTCCCTTTGGTCACCCATCTGCGCGCCGACAACGGGGATAGCAAACCCACGAGCGGGGGAAGGAACCGGGCGCAGGGGACATCCGTCCCACCGACGGCAGGACCCAAGGGCACAGGTGCCGTGAAGGGCGGAGGTGGGCGAGCGTGACGTCGACGACCGGCACGGGTGAGCACCCCACAGGTGAGCACCCGGAAGTCTCCGAGATTTCCGAGTTCACGGACGGGCTGCTTTCCCCCGCTCGCACCGCGGACCTACGCGACCACCTCGCCGTCTGCCCGCTATGCGACGACGTACGCGCGTCACTGGAAGAAATCCGGTCGCTGCTCGGCACGCTCCCCGGTCCGCTGCGGATGCCGACTGATGTCGCCGGCCGTATCGATGCCGCCCTCGCCGCCGAAGCGCTGCTGGACGCCACCACTCCCGTCGCCACGGCTCACGTTTCACGTGAAACAGCCATCGCCCCTGTCGTCGTTTCACGTGAAACCGACGAAGAGACTCCCCGTCGGCCGGCACCGCCTGCCCGGCCCGCCGGACGCCCCCGGGGTTCCTCCGGACCGGGACGCCAGACGCCGGGCGGCCGCGCGTCCCGAACGCGACGCTGGCCGCGGATTCTGCTCGGCACCGCGGCGGCCGCGGTGGTCTTCAGCTTCGGCGGCCTTCTTCTCCAGAACGCCGCCGTTGACGGCCCCCAGGCGAACAAGCAGGACCACACCAGCGCCTCACCGGAGAAACACACCGGCGATGCGGGCACCGTGACCGCGGCGAGCCTCGAATCACACGTCCAGGATCTGCTGGCGTCCAAGGGTTCGCACAAGTCCCCGGGAATCGGCACCCGGAGCTCTCCCGATACGCCCATGCGCGGCAGCACCGACACCCTGCCGTCCTGCGTCCGCCATGGCATCGCACGCCCAGAGAGCCCGCTGGCAACCAGCCAGACCCGCTACCAGGGCAAGGACGCCTACCTCGTGGTGCTCCCGGATCCGGCCGACCCCCAGCGCGTCACCGCGTATGTGATCGCTGCCTCTTGTGTCTCCGCCACCCCACCCGCTCCCGGAAAGGTACTGCTGTCGCACTCGTTCCAGCGAGACTGAGTGACGAGACGTGCGCTGTGACACTCCGGGAATGCTTGCCCCGTAGGATCCGTTGGGTGGGGTGAGAGAACCGAGAGCCCCAGCAAGCAGTCGGCAGAGACAAGGAAGACACCCGTGAGCGACGTCCGCAACGTGATCATCATCGGCTCCGGGCCCGCGGGCTACACCGCAGCGCTCTACACCGCCCGCGCGTCCCTGAAGCCGCTGGTCTTCGAAGGTGCCGTCACCGCCGGAGGCGCGCTGATGAACACCACCGACGTGGAGAACTTCCCCGGTTTCCGCGACGGCATCATGGGGCCGGACCTCATGGACAACATGCGCGCGCAGGCTGAGCGATTCGGCGCCGAGCTCGTGCCCGACGACATTGTCGCAGTCGATCTCTCCGACGAGATCAAGACCGTGACCGACACCGCTGGAAATGTACACCGGGCGAAGTCCGTGATCGTCAGCACGGGTTCCCAGCACCGTAAGCTCGGCCTGCCCCGGGAGGACGAGCTGTCCGGTCGCGGTGTCTCGTGGTGCGCCACCTGCGACGGATTCTTCTTCAAGGACCAGGACATCGCCGTCATCGGTGGAGGCGACACCGCGATGGAGGAGGCCACGTTCCTCTCCCGCTTCGCCAAGTCCGTCACGGTCGTCCACCGCCGCGACACCCTGCGCGCCAGCAAGGCAATGCAGGAGCGCGCGTTCGCCGACCCGAAGATCAAGTTCGTGTGGGACAGCGAGGTCGCCGAGATCCACGGTGAGAACAAGCTCTCGGGTCTGACGCTGCGCAACCTCAAGACGGACGAGACCTCGGAACTCCCCGTCACTGGCCTCTTCATCGCGATCGGCCACGACCCGCGGACCGAGCTGTTCAAGGGTCAGCTGAACCTCGACGACGATGGCTACCTCAAGGTGGACGCGCCCAGCACGCGTACCAACCTGACGGGCGTCTTCGCCGCCGGCGATGTCGTCGACCACACCTACCGTCAGGCGATCACCGCGGCCGGCACGGGCTGCTCCGCCGCGCTCGACGCCGAGCGGTTCCTCGCTTCGCTGTCGGACAGCGAGTCGACGGCCGAGCCGGAGAAGACTCCCGCCGCCTGACGCGCACCCCAGCTTTCCCACCACCCACCCAGTAAGGAGAATCCCATGGCCGGCGCCACGGTGACCGTCACGGACGACAACTTCGAAGAGGTCGTCCTCAAGAGCGACAAGCCCGTTCTCGTGGACTTCTGGGCCACCTGGTGCGGCCCGTGCCGCCAGATTGCCCCGTCCCTCGAGGCGATCGCCGCCGAGAACGAGGGGATCGTCATCGCCAAGCTGAACACCGACGAGAACCCGGCCACCACCGCCAAGTACGGCGTCATGTCGATTCCAACCATGAACGTCTACCAGGGCGGCGAGGTCGTGAAGACCATCGTCGGCGCCAAGCCGAAGGCCGCGATCGAGCGCGACCTGGCGGACTTCCTCGGCTGAGTCACGCCGCCACGTTTCCCGTGAAACAGAGAACGGGCCGGCCCCCGACGAGGGGCGGGCCCGTTCTCTGTTTCACGGGAAACATCGGCTCTACAGCGGCCGCAGCGCGGGTTCCTTCTGAACGGCTCCCAGCAAGCGGTCGAGTGCCAGCTCCACATCTTCCTTCCACGAGATCGTGGTGCGCAGTTCAAGGCGCAGCCGGGGAAAGCGGGGATGGGGACGCACGGTCTTGAAGCCCACCGCGAGCAGATGGTCGGCGGGCAATACACAGGCCGGTTCGCTCCAACGGGCATCGCCGAAGGCCTCGATGGCTTTGAAGCCCCGCTGGATGAGGTCCTTGGCGACCGTCTGGACCATCACTCGACCCAGGCCCTGACCCTGGTAGCCGGGGATCAGCCATGCGGTCAGCAATTGCACCGCGTCGGGCGAGACGGGGCTTGTGGGAAAGGCCGTGGAGCGCGGCACATAGGCCGGCGGGGCGTACATCACGAACCCGACCGGCACCTCATCGACATAGACCACCCGCCCGCAGGACCCCCACTCCAGCAGTACTGCGGAGATCCAGGCTTCCTTCTCCAGCTCAGGGCGACCCGCCTTTACCGCGGCCTCACCGCTGACGGGGTCGAGTTCCCAGAAAACACAGGAGCGGCAGCGCTTGGGGAGGTCCGGAAGGTTGTCCAGCGTGAGCGGTACGAGCCGACGGCCCATGAACCCAGGTCCTCGCTTTCCTCGCCTGCCACACCCCGAAGCGCCGCCAGCGCCACCTGCTCTCTGAGCAGACCACCAACGAACCCTCCGACGGCAGCGAGACCGAACCCCGCTGCCAACAGTCCGGTGCGGCTCACCGATCGCATGGCCCTCTCCTCGGTGTGAGATGTCTCCACTGGATACGTGCCATACCCGATCGCATCGTATCCACCCTTTACGGGCACGGGTACCGCAAGCGCGCAAAGGGCGGGCCGTGTTCCGGAATGGATTCCGGAACACGGCCCGCCCTGGAGCAGAGAGCGTCAGCTCACTCCTCGTCGTTGTTCTCCTCGGCCAGCGTCTGGCCCAGGACGCGGCCCTCCCCCGGGGCGAGCGTGCTTAGGATGCGCTCCAGATCGTCCATCGAGGCGAACTCAACGACGATCTTTCCCTTCTTCTGCCCCAGGTCGACCTTCACCCGGGTCTCGAAGCGGTCGGACAGCCGAGAGGCGAGGCCCGTGAGCGCGGGGGATACCCGGGTGCCCGCACGCGGCCCCTTGGCCTTGCTCCCGCTCTCCTTGGGCGTCGACCCCATGAGCGTGACGATCTCCTCGACGGAACGGACCGACAGCCCCTCCGCCACGATGCGGCGTGCGAGATGGTCCTGCTCCTCCGTGTCCTCCACGGAAAGCAGCGCACGGGCATGTCCCGCGGAGAGCACACCGGCGGCAAGCCGCTTCTGCACGGACGGCGAGAGCTTCAGCAGCCGCAGCGTGTTGGAGACCTGCGGGCGCGAGCGCCCGATCCGGTCGGCCAGTTCGTCATGCGTGCACTTGAAATCCTTCAGCAACTGGTCGTAGGCGGCCGCCTCTTCCAGCGGGTTGAGCTGGGCCCGGTGGAGATTCTCCAGGAGCGCGTCGAGCAGCAGCTTCTCGTCGCCGGTGGCCCGCACGATCGCAGGAATCTTCTCCAGACCGGCCTCACGGCAGGCCCGCCAGCGGCGCTCGCCCATGATGAGCTCATACCGCCCCGGCCCCGTCTGACGGACCACCACCGGCTGGAGCAGGCCCACCTCCTTGATGGAGGTGACCAGCTCGGCAAGGGCGTCCTCGTCGAACACCTCACGCGGCTGCCGCGGGTTCGGCTTGATCGCGTCCAGCGGCACCTCGGCGAAGTGCGCGCCGGCCACGTCCGAGACGCCTGCCGTCGCTACCTCCGCCCCAGCCGCTTCTGTTTCACGTGAAACACCGTGCGTCGGCAGCGACGTCACCTTGGCGGCCGCCACCCCGCGCTCCGGGGCCAAGACCGACGCGGACGTCGGTGACGCCGCCCCTTGTCCCGCCGGCCCGGCGTTGTCCGTGCTCTGCGGTGCGGCGGGGATCAGCGCACCGAGCCCACGGCCCAGGCCTCTACGTCGTTCACTCACTGATTCCCCTCCGAGATGCTGTGCTGTGCTTCATAGTTGACGCTGAGGCCTTGGCCCCCGGTCTGCGGGACCCCGCGCATGGCGATCTCCCGCGCCGCTTCGAGATAGGAAAGCGAGCCGCTGGAGCCCGGGTCATAGGTGAGTACGGTCTGCCCATAGCTGGGCGCCTCGGAGATGCGCACCGAGCGGGGGATGCTCGTACGGAGCACCTCATGACCGAAGTGGCTGCGCACCTCATCGGCGACCTGGGACGCCAGCCGGGTACGCCCGTCGTACATGGTGAGCAGAATCGTCGAGACATGGAGCTTGGGGTTGAGGTGGCCCCGCACCAGATCGACGTTCCGCAACAGCTGACCCAGCCCCTCCAGCGCGTAGTACTCGCATTGGATCGGGATCAGCACCTCGGCGCCGGCCACCAGCGCGTTGACCGTCAGCAGGCCGAGGGAGGGCGGGCAGTCGATGAAGATGTAGTCCAGCGGCTGTTCGTACGCCTTGATGGCGCGGTCCAGCCGGCTCTCGCGTGCCACCAGCGAGACCAGCTCGATCTCCGCACCGGCCAGATCGATCGTGGCGGGCGCACAGAACAGGCCCTCCACGTCCACGACCGGCTGCACCACGTCGGAGAGAGGCTTGCTGTCCACCAGCACGTCATAGATGGAGGGCACTTCGGAGTGGTGGTCGATCCCCAGTGCCGTGGAGGCATTGCCCTGGGGGTCGAGGTCGATCACCAGAACCCGGGCACCGTGCAAGGCCAGGGAGGCCGCCAGGTTCACCGTGGTCGTGGTCTTGCCGACCCCGCCCTTCTGGTTGGCCACCACCATGACCCGTGTCTGTTCAGGCCGGGGCAGCCCCTCACCCGCGCGGCCAAGTGCCTCCACCGCCAGCTGAGCTGCACGACCGATCGGGGTGTCATCCATCGGGGGCGGCGTTTCACGTGAAACGTCGTCCCCGAACGACTCGCTACGGGGACCGGGGACCGGATCGGTCATCGGTCCCGCGATGTTGGCGTCGGACCGCAAGGATTCACTCTCCTCGACATCAGGCTCGCAATGTTCAGAGCGTGCCATGCTTTTGGTGTCGTGAACCAGTGAGGTCCGTTCTCCTGTGGACGAATCCACTTCTGTGGATACTTCGCTGACCCTTGTGGGTCTACGGTCGCGCGGCCCAGCGGCCGCACGACCACGGTCGATGATCCCTTGCAGTAGAGAACGACGTTTCACGTGAAACACGATGCCAGCGTCACGCCTGAATGAGCCGCGACACTCCGTCTTGTGTCGTTTTGATGGCATTTACGGAATTCGCCCGTTCCTCTTTTCATGGAACGGAGTGCCCTTGCCCTAACGCCGGCCTCACCCGCGCCGACATCAGGGCATCAGCGCCGACGTCCCCGCGACGCACGGCTCACACGCGCCGCCTTCGCCCGCTTGGCGGCGAAGCGCACACCGCCGGGGCTCTCGCCCACCTCGACCCGCACCACGGTCGACGGCGGATCCACGATGCCCTCGCCCACATGCACCACCGAGGTCTCCACGACCCCGAGTTTGCTCAGCGCCGCCCGAGCCCCCTTGAGCTCCTCCTCCGCGGCGTCGCCCTTGAGCGCCAGCATCTCGCCGTAGGGACGCAGCAGCGGCACACCCCAGCCGGCCAGCCGGTCCAGCGGAGCGACGGCTCGCGCCGTCACCACATGCACCTGGGGCAGCTTGCCCATGACCTCTTCGGCCCGCCCGCGCACGACCGTGACATGGTCCAGCCCGAGCAGCTCGACGACCTCCTGAAGGAAGTTCGTACGGCGCAGCAACGGCTCCAGCAGCGTGATCTTGAGATCCGGGCGCACCAGGGCCAGCGGGATACCGGGCAGCCCGGCCCCCGAGCCCACGTCGCAGACCGAGACACCCTCCGGCACCACCTCGGAGAGCACCGCGCAGTTCAACAGGTGCCGCTCCCACAGCCGTGGCACCTCACGAGGGCCGATGAGCCCACGTGTCACCCCGGCGTCGGCGAGCAGTTCGCCGTACCTCACGGCTTCGGGAAAGCGCTCACCGAATACCTCCTCCGCCGCCTTCGGCGCAGGAGGGAGCTCCGCTGCTGCCTCCGTCACGGGAACCGCCCTTCCTCTGGACTGCTTTTTCTGCCGGGAACCCGGGTTACGCCCCGGGATAACACAGATCGCTGACAACTTTTGGCCCCGCCTGCGAGCAGACGGGGCCAAAGAAAACGGGAGCGCTGACCGGTCAGGCCGGGAGGACAACCACTCGACGCTGCGGCTCCTCGCCCTCGGACTCGCTCCGCAGCCCGGCCGCCGCCACCGCATCGTGGACGACCTTGCGCTCGAACGGCGTCATCGGGTCGAGCTTCACCGGCTGCCCGGTGCTCTTGGCCTCCTTCGCCGCCTTCGCGCCGAGCTCCGACAGCTCCTCACGCTTACGCGCCCGGAAGCCGGCGATGTCCAGCATCAGACGGCTGCGGTCACCGGTTTCACGGTGAACGGCCAGCCGGGTCAGCTCCTGCAGAGCCTCCAGCACCTCACCATCGCGGCCCACCAGCTTCTGCAGATCACGGCTGGTCGAATCGCTGATGATCGACACCGCGGCACGATCGGCCTCGACATCCATGTCGATGTCACCGTCGAGGTCGGCGATGTCCAGCAGACCCTCGAGGTAGTCGGCCGCGATCTCGCCTTCCTGCTCCAGGCGGGTCAGGGTGTCGGTGCCCTTGGTGGCAGGGGTCGTGTCCGTCACGAAAGGACTCCTTCTTACTTCTTGGTCGGGTGCTTGGGGCGCTGCTGGCCCTTGCGCTGTCCGGACTTGGTGGTGCTGGACGCCGAAGCGCCGCCCTTGCCCTTGCCGTCCTGCGCGTCCTTCTTCTCCAGCGACGCCTTCTTCGCCGCACCCTGACCGGAGCCCGAGCCACCCGACGCCGATCCGGCACGCGTACGGCTCTGCGTGCCACCGGCCGGAGCACCGGTGGCCTGCCGCTTGCTCTTCGTCTGACGCTTGGGCTGCTGGCGGTTGTGGCGCGCTTCCTCCGCGGCCTGCTTCGCGGCGACCTCGGCCGGGTCCTCGACGAGCTTGCCGGCGGCCCGCAGCCGCTCCTGGCGCTCCTGGAAGGCCTTGCTGCCCGGGGTCGGGTTACGACGGATGACGAACATCTGCTGGCCCATGGTCCACACGTTGGTGGTCAGCCAGTAGACAAGGACACCGACGGGGAAGTTGATGCCGAAGACGGCGAACATGATGGGGAAGACGTACATCAGCATCTTCTGCTGCTGCATGAACGGCGTCTTCACCGTGAGGTCGACGTTCTTGGTCATCAGCTGGCGCTGCGTGTAGAACTGCGACGCCGACATCAGGACGATCATGATGATCGTGACCACGCGGACGTCGACCACGGAAGCACCCAGGCTCTGGATCTTCTCCGCGCTGTCCATGAACTTCGCCGCCAGCGGCGCACCGAAGATGTGGGCCTTCTGCGCGCTCTCCAGAAGCGGCTGGTCGATGACGCCGACCACCTTGTTCTGGGCGATGTGGTTCAGCACCTGGTACAGCGAGATGAAGAACGGCGACTGGGCCAGAATCGGGAGACAGCTCGAGAGCGGGTTGGTGCCCGTCTCCTTGTAGAGCTTCATCATCTCTTCGGACTGGCGCTGCTTGTCGCTCTTGTAGCGCTCCTGGATCGCCTTCATCTTCGGCTGGAGCGCCTGCATGTTCCGCGTCGACTTGATCTGCTTCACGAAGAGCGGGATCAGGCAGATACGGATCAGCACCACCAGCGAGACGATGGACAGACCCCACGCCGCGCCACTGTCCTTGTCAAAGATGAGGCTGTAGAACGAGTGGAACTGGACGATGATCCAGGAAACAGCGATATAGAGGGGACTGAGGATCGTGTCCACGAATCAGGCTCCTTGGGCGTTGGTCTGAGACTCGGGCTGGGCGACAGGCTCAGGGACGGTGGGCCCGCCCAGGCGGCTCCTCAGCCGCTGATGCCAAACCGGACGCTTCCGGGGAGGGACGTGGTCGACGCCCCCGAGCGACCACGGATTGCAACGCAGGATGCGCCAGGCTGTCAGCGCAGTCCCTTTCACCGCGCCGTGCCGGTCGATGGCCGTATAGCCATAGTGCGAGCACGACGGGTAGTACTTGCAGACCGGTCCCAGCAGGGGGCTGATGGTCCACTGATAGATCTTGATCAAAAGCAGCAGCGGGTACTTCACTGTGCGCTCCCTCCCGGGTCCCGTCCGGGGTTCCGGGGGCCCGGGGCGCAGCTGCCGTCGGTTGCGGTCCCCGGGGGGTTGCAGCCTCTCGGCACCCCTCCCAGCAGCCGCTCGAGGGCGGCATCCAGGTCGCGGGTTAGCTGATCGTGATCCGCATCACCCGCGGCGGGCAGGGCCCGTACGACAACCAGGCTACCGGTGGGCAGCCGGTCCAGCCGGTCGCGCATGAGATGGCGCAGCCTGCGCTTGACCTTGTTGCGCACGACGGCATTGCCAACTGCCTTGCTCACGACGAAACCCGCACGTGCCGGGGGAACACTTTCCCCCGACCCGTGCGGGTCCGTTGCACCGCTGCGAAAGTGGACGACAAGGAGCGGGCGCCCGGCCCTGCGTCCCCGGCGTACCGCGGTCGCGAAGTCCTCGCGCCGCCTCAGCCGATACTCGGTAGGCAGCACGTCATGGACCTAGGTTGCTGCTCAGGCCGACAGGCGGGCGCGACCCTTGCCACGGCGGGACGCGAGGATCGCGCGGCCGGCACGGGTCCGCATGCGCAGACGGAAGCCGTGGGTCTTCGCGCGGCGGCGGTTGTTCGGCTGGAAGGTGCGCTTGCTCACTCGGGGGCTCCAGGAATGCTTGTTGTCTCTCGGAGAGACAGATGTGGGGCGTCTTTGGCTGTCACCGTGCGCCCACGAGTAGCTCGCAACGCCTAAGTGCACCGCTACACGATCACTCGAGCGTGATCTTTGCCCATCGGAGGCAGGCGGCAGCAGCCATCGACAACTCGACCTGGTCACGGTACGCGCGGCTACGCCATCCGGTCAAACCGGCTCCTCGGCAGCGCCGACCGGCCCCTTGTCAGGACACACTATGCACAGCCTGTGGACAACAACTTGAATCCCCAGGCCCGCCCTGACTACCGTGACTGAACTTCGATTCCTTCCCGCCCGTCCTGAGAATCACACATTCGTGGGACTGTGAGAGAGCGTGCCCTGTGGCTGATGTACCTGCCGATCTTGCCGCAGTGTGGCCGCGCGTGCTCGATCATCTCCTCCGGGCGGAGATCGACGGGATCAAGCCCAAGGACCAGGACTGGCTCAAGCGCACCCAGCCGCTGGCGCTGGTCGCCGACACCGCGCTGCTCGCTGTCCCCAATGAGTACGCCAAGTCCGTGCTCGAAGGCCGGCTGTCGCCGCTGATCGGGGAGGTCCTCAGCCATGAGTGCGGCCGCCCGATCCGGATCGCGATCACCGTGGACGACTCCTCCGAGGAGCCCCCGGCGCAGACCGCGCCCCCCGCGCCTCAGCACCAGTCGTCCCAGCAGCACTCCGGGCACCACCAGCAGGCGCACCAGTCGCAGCAGCAGCCGCACGAGCAGCAGCACACCGGGTACGACGGCTACGAAGCGCGGCACGATTCGCGGCACGACAGCCGGCACGACAGCCGGCAGGGCTACGGACACCAGGGCGACGACCTGCCCGGCGTCCGGCCCGCCTATCCGGACTACCAGCAGCACCGGCACGAGCCCGGCGGCTGGCCGCAGATGGGCGGCTCCCCCGGTCCGCGCGACGACTACGGCTGGCAGCAGCAGCACCTCGGCGGCTTCCCGGAGCGCGACCCGTACGCCTCCCCGTCGTCCCATGTCCCGCAGCATCAGCAGCGGCAGAACGACTACCGCGCGCAGGCACCCGACCGCAGCGGGCCGCCGCAGCACTCCGACGGCCCGCGCTCCCCTTATGACCAGCAGCGCCACGACCTCTCCGAGCACCAGCCCGGCGGGCACAACGGCCGCTCGGGCAACCCCGGCGCCGGCCCCGGCGCCGTGCTGCCCGCGCCCAGTGGTGCGCCCGGTCCGCTCGCCGCGCAGCCCGCGCCGGCCACCGGCCCCGGTGAGCCGACCGCGCGGCTGAACCCGAAGTACCTCTTCGACACCTTCGTCATCGGTGCCTCGAACCGCTTCGCGCACGCGGCCGCGGTGGCCGTCGCCGAGGCGCCGGCCAAGGCGTACAACCCCCTGTTCATCTACGGGGAGTCGGGGCTGGGCAAGACCCACCTGCTGCATGCGATCGGGCACTACGCGCGGAGCCTGTATCCGGGGACCCGGGTGCGCTATGTGAGCTCGGAGGAGTTCACCAACGAGTTCATCAACTCCATCCGCGACGGCAAGGCGGACGCGTTCCGCAAGCGCTACCGCGACATGGACATCCTGCTGGTCGACGACATCCAGTTCCTGGCGAGCAAGGAGTCGACGCAGG
This sequence comes from Streptomyces sp. NPDC058773, assembly GCF_042746015.1. NCBI lineage: Bacteria > Bacillati > Actinomycetota > Actinomycetes > Kitasatosporales > Streptomycetaceae > Streptomyces > Streptomyces sp. NPDC058773. The sequence continues at coordinate 100,981 of NZ_JBHYPE010000001.1, read as the reverse complement.
AGGAGTTCTTCCACACCTTCAACACGCTGCACAACGCCAACAAGCAGATCGTGCTCTCCAGTGACCGGCCGCCCAAGCAGCTGGTCACCCTGGAGGACCGGCTGCGCAACCGCTTCGAGTGGGGTCTGATCACCGACGTCCAGCCGCCCGAGCTGGAGACCCGGATCGCGATCCTCCGCAAGAAGGCGGTGCAGGAGCAGCTGAACGCGCCCCCGGAGGTGCTGGAGTTCATCGCGTCCCGGATCTCGCGCAACATCCGTGAGCTGGAGGGCGCGCTGATCCGGGTCACGGCGTTCGCCTCGCTCAACCGGCAGCCGGTGGACCTGGGGCTGACCGAGATCGTGCTGAAGGATCTGATCCCCGGCGGCGAGGATGCCGCGCCGGAGATCACCGCCACCGCGATCATGGCCTCCACCGCGGACTACTTCGGGCTGACCATCGACGATCTGTGCGGCTCCTCGCGCAGCCGGGTGCTGGTGACCGCGCGGCAGATCGCCATGTATCTGTGCCGCGAGCTGACCGATCTCTCACTGCCGAAGATCGGCGCGCAGTTCGGCGGCCGGGACCACACGACCGTGATGCACGCCGACCGCAAGATCCGCGCGCTGATGGCCGAGCGGCGTTCGATCTACAACCAGGTCACCGAGCTGACCAACCGCATCAAGAACGGCTGAGGCCGGCCGCAGGACGCCCAGGGCGCTCCGGGACCCGCTCCCGGAGCGCCCTTCGCTTTACGGGGACCGCCCCGCCCGGGGAGCCCCGGCCGCGTCGCTTCTCCCCTCTTCCCCACGCCCCCGCTTCCTTCCGTTTCCCTGTGCGGTGAATTCTCTGTGCGGCGTCCTGTGCGCCCCTGCCGAACGTGTCCGGTCCCGGCAGGCGCCTCTCCGAACCGCCCCGCGAGCCGCTCGGACGCCCGCTCCGCCACGCCCGTCCGTCGTCCCAAACCTGTGGAGCGCGCCGACTGTGTTCGATTCCGGGGCGGGTCACGGCCTCTCTCCACAGATTGGGCAAGAATCTTCCGTCCACATGCTGGGGAGGGGAAAGTTATCCCTGTGGGATCCACAGGCGGGTCTGCTGACGGAGCATCGGAGGAGGTCAGCTGGGTGTGGAATTGTGGTCAACCGCCATCCACAGGCTGTGGACAGCGGATTCGTCCACAGGGACGCCGCCCGCTTGTCCACCGCCCGCCCACAGGCAAGCCGCTGTTGTCCCCAGCGATCACCGGCTTCTCCACACCGCCGTCCACTGTTCGGCAACACGACACCCGACCTCACCGGGCCGAGTGAAAGCCGTCACACCAAGGTGCCGGGTTGGGCTGTGGGGAACGTGGGTAAAGCTGGGGATGGCACTGGGGAGAAGTACCCGTCCCCTGTGCATCGGGTGTGCAGAACTTTCCGCGGTCCACAGAACCGCCCGCTTATCCACGACCGCCACCCACAGGGGCAGTGGACAAAAAGTCAGCGTTGACCTGCGCAAAAGCAGTTGTCCACGGTTTCCACAGCCCCTACTACTACGACCACGGATATCTACCGGGGAACTCGTTCGGAAACGGGGCCTGTGCACAAGTTGGCCGCCCGGCGTCCCGTCCCGGTCGAGTCGACTTGACCCCGAGCCGCACCGACTGTCGGTGGCGTGCGTCAGACTGGTCTCCGGCAACCCAGCCGACGACGAAGGCCAGCAGGGCGAAGAGCCAGCAACAGCAGGAGGCGGTTTCCGGTGAAGATCCGGGTGGAGCGCGATGTACTCGCGGAGGCAGTGGCCTGGGCGGCCAAGAGCCTCCCGGCCCGTCCGCCGGTGCCCGTCCTCGCGGGCCTGCTGCTGAAGACGGAGGACGGCACGCTCAGCCTCTCCGGCTTCGACTACGAGGTCTCCGCGCGGGTTTCGGTGGACGCGGAGGTGGAAGAGGAGGGCACGGTCCTCGTCTCCGGCCGGCTGCTCGCCGACATCTGCCGTGCGCTCCCCAACCGCCCGGTGGAGATTTCCACCGACGGTGTACGGGTCACCGTCGTCTGCGGCTCCTCGCGGTTCACCCTCCACACCCTTCCTGTGGAGGAGTACCCGGCCCTGCCGACCATGCCCACCGCCACCGGCACCGTCCCCGGTGAGGTCTTCGCCGCGGCCGCCGCCCAGGTCGCCATCGCCGCCGGCCGCGACGACACCCTCCCGGTGCTCACCGGCGTACGCATCGAGATCGAGGGCGACACCGTCACCCTCGCCTCCACCGACCGTTACCGCTTCGCGGTGCGCGAGTTCCTGTGGAAGCCGGAGAGCCCGGACGCCTCCGCGGTCGCGCTGGTCCCCGCCAAGACGCTGCTGGACACCGCCAAGTCCCTGAGCAGCGGCGACACCGTCACGCTGGCGCTGTCCGGCTCCGGGCAGGGCGAGGGCCTGATCGGTTTCGAGGGTGCCGGCCGACGGACCACGACCCGTCTGCTCGAAGGCGACCTGCCGAAGTACCGCACGCTCTTCCCGACCGAGTTCAATTCGGTCGCCGTGATCGAGACCGCCCCGTTCGTCGAGGCCGTCAAGCGTGTGGCGCTGGTGGCCGAGCGGAACACCCCGGTCCGGCTGAGCTTCGAGCAGGGTGTGCTGATCCTGGAGGCCGGCTCCAGCGACGATGCACAGGCTGTGGAGCGGGTCGACGCCGATCTGGACGGCGACGACATCTCGATCGCCTTCAACCCCGGCTTCCTCCTGGAGGGCCTGTCGGCCATCGACTCCCCCGTGGCGCAGCTGTCCTTCACGACGTCCACCAAGCCCGCGCTGCTGAGCGGCCGGCCGGCCAAGGACGCCGAGGCGGACGACGCGTACAAGTACCTGATCATGCCGGTGCGGCTGTCGGGCTGACGGCCGGGAGAGCGCGGGCCACGCGGGTGGCGGACGCCGGGTCCTTCCGGCGGCCGCCACCGCACGACGGCCCTGGCCAGGTGCCTTGCGGCGCCCGGCTGACCGGGCCCCGATGAGCGGCTGAGCCCACAGGTGTGCGCGGACCCGCGGGCGTAGGCTCGGTCCCGGGTACACCAGCAACGACTACGTGCAAAGAGGGTCTCTGATGGAGCTCGGTCTCGTCGGTCTCGGCAAGATGGGCGGCAACATGCGCGAGCGCATTCGCCGCGCCGGCCACACCGTCGTCGGTTACGACCGCAACCCGGACCTGGCGGATGTGAGCAGCCTGCAGGGGCTTGTGGAGAAGCTCAAGGGTCCGCGGGTGGTCTGGGTCATGGTGCCGGCCGGTGCCGCCACCCAGGCCACGATCGACGAGCTGGCCGAGCTGCTCTCGCCGGGCGACATCGTCGTGGACGGCGGCAACTCCCGCTGGACCGACGACGAGAAGCACGCCGCGGAGCTGAAGGCCAAGGGCATCGGCTTCGTCGACTGTGGTGTCTCCGGCGGCGTCTGGGGCCTGGAGAACGGCTACGCCCTGATGTACGGCGGCGACAAGGACGATGTCGCCAAGGTGCAGCCGATCTTCGACGCGCTCAAGCCCGAGGGCGAGTTCGGCTCGGTGCACGCCGGCAAGGTCGGCGCCGGCCACTTCGCGAAGATGGTCCACAACGGCATCGAGTACGCGATGATGCAGGCCTTCGCCGAGGGCTGGGAACTCCTGGAGAAGGTCGACTCCGTCACCGACGTCCGGGAGATCTTCCGCTCGTGGCAGGAGGGCACGGTCATCCGTTCCTGGCTGCTCGACCTGGCCGTCAACGCCCTCGACGACGACGAGCACCTGGAGAAGCTGCGGGGCTACGCCGCCGACTCCGGTGAGGGCCGCTGGACGGTCGAGGCCGCGATCGACAACGCCGTGCCGCTGCCCGCGATCACGGCCTCGCTCTTCGCCCGCTTCGCCTCGCGGCAGGACGACTCCCCGCAGATGAAGATGATCGCCGCGCTGCGCAACCAGTTCGGCGGCCACGCGGTGGAGAGCAAGAAGTAACGACACCGCACGCACGCAGCAACAGAAGCACCAGGCAGTAGCAGCCGGGGGAGGTCGGCGCCCAGCCATGCACGTTTCGCATCTGTCCCTCGCCGACTTCCGCTCGTACGCCCGGGTCGAGGTTCCGCTCGAGCCGGGCGTCACGGCTTTCGTGGGCCCCAACGGCCAGGGCAAGACCAATCTGGTCGAGGCGGTCGGCTATCTCGCCACGCTCGGCAGCCATCGCGTCTCCTCGGACGCCCCGCTGGTGCGGATGGGCGCCGAGCGGGCGTTCGTCCGGGCCGCGGTCGTCCAGGGCGAGCGGCAGCAGCTGATCGAGCTGGAGCTCAACCCGGGCAAGGCGAACCGCGCCAGGATCAACAGGTCGTCGCAGGTCAGGCCGCGGGACGTGCTGGGGATCGTACGGACGGTGCTGTTCGCGCCGGAGGATCTGGCGCTGGTCAAGGGCGATCCGGGGGAGCGCCGGCGCTTCCTGGACGAGCTGATCACCGCGCGCTCGCCGCGGATGGCCGGGGTGCGCGCGGACTACGACCGGGTGCTCAAACAGCGCAACACCCTGTTGAAAACCGCCGCGTTGGCGCGGCGGCACGGCGGCCGGCAGATGGATCTGTCCACCCTCGACGTCTGGGACCAGCATCTGGCCCGCGCGGGCGCCGAGCTGCTGGCGCAGCGGCTCGATCTGATCGCCGCGCTGCGGCCGCTCGCGGACAAGGCCTATGAACAACTGGCGCCGGGCGGCGGGCCGCTGGCGCTGGAGTACCGCGGTTCTGCGGGCGAGGCGCTCGCCGACGCCACCAGCCGCGAGGAGCTGTACGGCGTGCTGCTGGCGGCGCTCGGTGAGGCCCGCAAGGGCGAGATCGAGCGCGGGGTGACGTTGGTCGGCCCGCACCGCGACGACCTGGTGCTCAAGCTGGGGCAGCTTCCGGCGAAGGGGTACGCCAGCCACGGCGAGTCCTGGTCGTACGCGCTGGCGCTGCGGCTGGCCTCGTACGACCTGTTGCGGGCGGAGAGTCCCATGGGCGGGCCCGAAGGGCCCCCGAACGGGGGCGGGCGACGGGCGGGCGAACCCGTGCTGGTTCTCGACGATGTCTTCGCCGAGTTGGACGCGCGGCGCCGCGAGCGGCTGGCGGAACTGGTGGCGCCGGGCGAGCAGGTGCTGGTGACGGCCGCGGTGGACGACGATGTGCCGGGCGTGCTGTCCGGGACGCGCTTCGCGGTGTCCGGCGGCACCGTGGAGAAGGTGACCCCATGAGCGAGGAGCAGCCCGACCGGCCCCGGCCGCCGGAGCTCTCCGGGGTGGACCTGGCCCGTCAGGCGCTGGTGGCCGCCAAGGAGCAGGCGCGGGCGCGGGGCGCGGCCGCGCAGCAGAAGAAGCAGGCCCGGCGCGGTGGGCTGCGCTCGGGGGCGCGGGCGGACGGCCGCGATCCGCTGCCGCTCGGTGCGGCGATCAACCGGCTGATCACCGAGCGCGGCTGGGAGACCCCGGCGGCGGTCGGCGGGGTGATGGGGCGCTGGCCCCAGCTGGTGGGGCCCGAGGTGGCACAGCACTGCGAGCCGCAGAAGTACGACGAGGACGCCCGGGTGCTGACCGTGCAGTGCGATTCGACGGCCTGGGCGACGCAGCTGCGCCTGCTGGCCCCGACGCTGGTGGCCCGGCTCAACGAGGATCTGGGGCACGGCACCGTAAAGGTGATCAAGGTGCTGGGACCCGGTGGTCCCGCACGGCGATACGGGTCGCTGCGCGCACCGGGGAGCACGGGCCCCGGCGACACCTACGGCTGAGCCCCCGACCCCATGGATGACCTGCCGAGAACCGCTGTATACGGGTGAGGCGGGTGAGACTCCGCTCACGGTAGCCACCGGTTGACAGTCCGAAGCGCTGAGTGCCCGTGTGAGCGTCCTGAGGCCCCGTCTCGGATATGGGGAGTCGGCGGACGCCAGTTCAGGGCGGCACATGACGACTCAGGTACCTGCAAACCCCCATGAGTGTCAGCGCCACCGGTACACTGGTAGCAATCCCGCCCACTCGCGGAACATGTCGAACGACGCAGCCGCTCCCGCCTGTCCTCCTGGGGTGACCCGCACAGGCGCGGAAGGGCTTGTGCTGTGCCAGAAAGGGCGCTTCGTGGCCGACTCCGGCGACCTCAACGAGAACAACACGGCTTCTACTGAAGAGGGGGTTCCTGTCGGCCCGACGGGCGACTCCGCGGTGGAGAAGTCGTACGACGCCAGCGCGATCACCGTCCTCGAAGGCCTGGACGCGGTCCGCAAGCGTCCCGGCATGTACATCGGCTCCACCGGTGAGCGCGGTCTGCACCACCTCGTGCAGGAGGTCGTCGACAACTCCGTCGACGAGGCGCTGGCCGGCCACGCCGACACCATCGACGTGACGATCCTGGCCGACGGCGGCGTGCGCGTCGTCGACAACGGCCGCGGTATCCCCGTCGGCATCGTGCCGTCCGAGAACAAGCCGGCCGTCGAGGTCGTGCTGACCGTCCTGCACGCCGGCGGCAAGTTCGGCGGCGGCGGGTACGCGGTCTCCGGTGGTCTGCACGGCGTGGGTGTGTCCGTCGTGAACGCGCTGTCGCAGCGGGTCGCGGTGGAGATCCGCACGGACGGCTTCCGCTGGACCCAGGAGTACAAGCAGGGCGTGCCGACCGCGCCGCTGGCCCAGCACGAGGCCACCGAGGACTCCGGCACCTCGGTCACCTTCTGGGCCGACGGCGAGATCTTCGAGACCACCACCTACAGCTTCGAGACGCTGTCGCGGCGCTTCCAGGAGATGGCGTTCCTCAACAAGGGGCTGAGCATCTCGCTCAAGGACGAGCGCCCCGACCACGTGGACGAGGACGGCAAGCCGCTCGCGGTGCGGTACCACTACGAGGGCGGCATCGTCGACTTCGTGAAGTACCTCAACTCCCGCAAGGGCGAGCTGGTGCACCCGACGGTGGTCTCGGTGGAGGCCGAGGACAAGGAGCGCAACCTCTCCGTCGACCTCGCGATGCAGTGGAACACCCAGTACAGCGAGGGTGTCTACAGCTTCGCGAACATCATCCACACCCACGAGGGCGGTACCCACGAGGAGGGCTTCCGCGCCGCGCTGACCGGCCTGATCAACCGCTATGCGCGCGACAAGAAGCTGCTGCGTGAGAAGGACGACAACCTCACGGGTGAGGACATCCGCGAGGGTCTGACGGCGATCATCTCGGTCAAGCTCGCCGAGCCGCAGTTCGAGGGCCAGACCAAGACCAAGCTGGGCAACACCGAGGTCAAGACCTTCGTCCAGAAGGTGGTCCACGAGCACCTCAACGACTGGCTGGACCGCAACCCCAACGAGGCCGCGGACATCATCCGCAAGGGCATCCAGGCGGCCACCGCGCGCGTGGCCGCCCGTAAGGCGCGTGATCTGACCCGCCGCAAGGGGCTGCTGGAGACCGCGTCGCTGCCCGGCAAGCTGAGCGACTGCCAGTCCAACGACCCGACCAAGTGCGAGATCTTCATCGTCGAGGGTGACTCCGCCGGCGGCTCGGCCAAGTCCGGCCGTAACCCGGAGTACCAGGCGATCCTGCCGATCCGAGGCAAGATCCTCAACGTCGAGAAGGCCCGGGTCGACAAGATCCTCCAGAACAACGAGGTCCAGGCGCTGATCTCGGCGTTCGGCACAGGTGTGCACGAGGACTTCGACATCGAGAAGCTCCGGTACCACAAGATCATCTTGATGGCGGACGCCGATGTCGACGGTCAGCACATCAACACCCTGCTGCTCACCTTCCTCTTCCGCTTCATGCGTCCGCTGGTCGAGGCCGGGCACGTCTACCTCTCCCGCCCGCCGCTGTACAAGATCAAGTGGGGCCGGGACGACTTCGAGTACGCCTACTCCGACCCGGAGCGGGACGCGCTGATCGAGCTCGGCAAGCAGAACGGCAAGCGGATCAAGGACGACTCGGTCCAGCGGTTCAAGGGTCTCGGTGAGATGAACGCCGAGGAGCTGCGGGTGACGACCATGGACACCGACCACCGGGTCCTCGGCCAGGTCTCCCTGGACGACGCGGCCCGCGCGGACGACCTGTTCTCCGTGCTCATGGGCGAGGACGTCGAGGCGCGCCGCTCGTTCATCCAGCGCAACGCCAAGGACGTCCGCTTCCTCGACATCTGAGCCCTGTCGGCCCTTCCAACAGCCGCAGCTCGAAAGGACTTTGAACCACCATGGCCGACGAGAACCCCCCTGTGACCCCGGACGGCGTGACCGCCGAGGGCGCGCCCGCCGCCATCGAAGGCGTCGGGATGCGCGTCGAGCCCGTCGGGCTCGAGACGGAGATGCAGCGCTCCTACCTCGACTACGCGATGTCCGTCATCGTCTCGCGTGCGCTCCCGGACGTCCGGGACGGCCTCAAGCCCGTCCACCGCCGCGTCCTGTACGCGATGTACGACGGCGGCTACCGCCCCGAGAAGGGCTTCTACAAGTGCGCCCGCGTCGTCGGGGACGTCATGGGTACGTACCACCCGCACGGCGACTCCTCGATCTACGACGCCCTGGTCCGCCTGGCCCAGCCCTGGTCGATGCGGATGCCGCTGGTCGACTCCAACGGCAACTTCGGCTCCCCGGGCAACGACCCGGCGGCCGCCATGCGGTACACCGAGTGCAAGATGGCGCCGCTGTCGATGGAGATGCTCCGGGACATCGACGAGGAGACCGTCGACTTCCAGGACAACTACGACGGCCGTAACCAGGAGCCGACGGTCCTGCCGGCCCGCTTCCCCAACCTGCTGATCAACGGCTCGGCCGGTATCGCCGTCGGTATGGCCACCAACATCCCGCCGCACAACCTGCGCGAGGTCGCGGCCGGTGCCCAGTGGGCGCTGGAGCACCCGGAGGCCTCCCATGAGGAGCTGCTGGACGCGCTGATCGAGCGGATCAAGGGCCCGGACTTCCCCACCGGTGCGCTGGTGGTGGGCCGCAAGGGCATCGAGGAGGCCTACCGCACCGGCCGCGGCTCGATCACCATGCGCGCGGTGGTCGAGGTCGAGGAGATCCAGAACCGCCAGTGCCTGGTCGTCACCGAGCTGCCCTACCAGGTCAACCCGGACAACCTCGCGCAGAAGATCGCCGACCTCGTCAAGGACGGCAGGATCGGCGGCATCGCGGACGTCCGCGACGAGACCTCCTCCCGTACGGGCCAGCGCCTGGTCATCGTCCTCAAGCGGGACGCGGTCGCCAAGGTCGTCCTCAACAACCTCTACAAGCACACCGATCTGCAGACCAACTTCGGTGCGAACATGCTCGCGCTGGTCGACGGGGTGCCCCGCACGCTCTCGCTGGACGCCTTCATCCGTAACTGGGTGACGCACCAGATCGAGGTCATCGTCCGCCGGACGAAGTTCCGCCTGCGCAAGGCCGAGGAGCGGGCCCACATCCTGCGCGGTCTGCTCAAGGCGCTGGACGCCATCGACGAGGTCATCGCGCTGATCCGGCGCAGTGAGACGGTCGACGTCGCGCGCGAGGGCCTGATGGGCCTGCTGGAGATCGACGAGATCCAGGCGAACGCGATCCTGGAGATGCAGCTGCGCCGGCTGGCCGCCCTGGAGCGCCAGAAGATCACCGCCGAGCACGACGAGCTGCAGCGCAAGATCAACGAGTACAACGCGATCCTGGCCTCCCCGGAGCGGCAGCGCCAGATCATCAGCGAGGAACTCGCCGCGATCGTCGAGAAGTTCGGCGACGACCGGCGCTCCAAGCTCGTGCCCTTCGAGGGCGACATGTCCATCGAGGACCTGATCGCCGAGGAGGACATCGTCGTCACGATCACCCGTGGCGGCTATGTGAAGCGGACGAAGACGGACGACTACCGCTCGCAGAAGCGCGGCGGCAAGGGCGTCCGGGGCACCAAGCTCAAGGAAGACGACATCGTCGACCACTTCTTCGTCTCCACGACCCACCACTGGCTGCTGTTCTTCACGAACAAGGGCCGGGTCTACCGCGCCAAGGCGTACGAACTCCCCGACGCCGGACGGGACGCGCGGGGCCAGCATGTGGCCAATCTGCTCGCCTTCCAGCCGGACGAGCAGATCGCGCAGATCCTGGCGATCCGCGACTACGAGGCCATGCCGTATCTGGTGCTCGCCACCAAGGCCGGCCTGGTGAAGAAGACGCCGCTCAAGGACTACGACTCGCCGCGCTCCGGCGGTGTCATCGCGATCAACCTGCGCGAGCAGGAAGACGGTACGGACGACGAGCTGATCGGCGCCGAGCTGGTGTCGGAGCACGACGATCTGCTGCTGATCAGCAAGAAGGCCCAGTCGATCCGGTTCACGGCGACGGACGAGGCGCTGCGCCCGATGGGCCGGGCCACGTCCGGTGTGAAGGGCATGAGCTTCCGCGAGGGCGACGAGCTGCTCTCGATGAACGTGGTTCGCGCCAACACCTTTGTGTTCACCGCCACCGACGGCGGGTACGCGAAGCGCACCGCGGTCGACGAGTACCGCGTCCAGGGCCGCGGCGGTCTGGGCATCAAGGCCGCCAAGATCGTCGAGGACCGGGGCTCGCTGGTCGGCGCGCTGGTCGTCGAGGAGACGGATGAGATCCTCGCGGTGACGCTCGGGGGTGGCGTGATCCGTACGCGGGTCAACGAGGTGCGTGAGACGGGCCGTGACACCATGGGCGTCCAACTGATCAACCTGGGCAAGCGTGATGCCGTCGTCGGCATCGCATGGAACGCCGAGGCCGGTCGCGAAGCCGAAGAGGTCGACGGGGGCGCGGAGCCCGACGAGACCGAGGCGGCGGAGACCGTGCCCGCGCAGACCGAGGGCGAGCAGCCCGCGGAGTAACACGAGGAGTAGATCGTGAGTGGAGCCACGGGCGCTGCGGCGGGTGGACAGGGAGCCGAGAAGGGCTCCTCGTCCGGACCCGCGACCGTGACGGAGGACAGCGCCCGTGGCTCTGCCGTTTCCGGCACCGGCCCCGGGGACGAGGGCGGGCAGCAAGGGGAAGCCGTGACCGATACCCGACAGCCGCAGCCGAAGCCCCGGCCGGAACCCCAGGGGAAGGCCGGGAGCGGCGCACAGCAGCCGTACCAGCCGCCTCAGGCGTACCCCACCGAGGACGGGCAGAAGGACGGGCAGGCGGTCCGCCGGCCCCGTACGGGCGCCACCACGGCCCCGCGGACCCGCAAGGCCCGGCTGCGGGTGGCCCGCGCCGATCCGTGGTCGGTGATGAAGGTCAGCTTCCTGCTCTCGATCGCGCTGGGCATCTGCACGGTGGTCGCCGTCGCGGTGCTGTGGATGGTCATGAACGCGATGGGCGTCTTCTCCACGGTCGGCGGGACGATCAGCGAGGCCACCGGCTCCGGTGACGGCGCGGGCTTCGATCTCCAGGCGTTCCTGTCGCTGCCGCGGGTGCTGCTGTTCACCTCGATCATCGCGGTGATCGACGTGGTGCTGGCGACGGCGCTGGCCACGCTCGGGGCCTTCATCTACAACCTGTCCGCGGGCTTCGTCGGGGGAGTGGAGCTCACGCTCGCCGAGGACGAATGAGTCCTCGGGGGAGGTCGCTCGGGAGGCTCCGGGAACCGATTTTGGGAACGCCTCTGAAGTGCGCTAATCTTCTGGTGCAGCGAGCGCGCGGCTATAGCTCAGACGGTTAGAGCGCTTCCCTGATAAGGAAGAGGCCCCAGGTTCAAGTCCTGGTAGCCGCACTGCACAATCGGCCCGGCCGGGGAACTCCCCGGCCGGGCCGATTCGTTGTACGGACGCGGAAGTTGGCTCGCGACGGGCGCCCCGGAAGAGGTGTTGCCGACCGCGGGCTAGGTAACCGATCGGTATCGGTCGGTGTGTATCATCGGCCGACATAGGTCCCCTACGTCAACGAAAGACGAGGTCGCGCGGTGAAGAAGCTTCTCCTGGTCGCACTGGCCGCCATCGGCGGGCTCCTCGTGTACCGCCAGATCCAGGCGGATCGCGCCGAGCAGGATCTGTGGACGGAGGCGACCGACTCCGTGCCCGCAGGTTCGGGTGTCTGAGACCCCCCACACGCACAGCAGGTTCGTACGGACCCCGATTGCCCCCGGGCGGTCGGGGTTTCGTGCATCCAGGACCCTTGTGGGTTTGCTATAGCACATCATTAGCTTGCAAAAGCAAAGGCTCCGTCGGCCGTGGGGCCGATGAGGCGCCAGGGGCACCGGACACGGCGTGGTGACGACCCTGCCGGGGGTGGTGGCATCCACTGTCGGCCGTCGGCCGGTGGCCGGTGGAGTTGACGTTTCACGTGGAACATCCGCTGCGGAAGGGCGTCACGTCCGCGCAGACCCATGGGTGCAAGGGGCCGGGCGGCCGTCGCCATCAGCCGTGCTGTGACGAGGAGTTCGCCAATGAGTCCGGGCCCTCGGGGTACGGGACGCCGGATGGCGGTGGAGGATGGTCCACAGGACGTGACGGGCAGGCGCACGGCAAGCCGCGTACCGGTGGCGGGAATTCGAATCCGATGAGGGGTGGCTCGTGGTGACGGGGCGCACGACGTACAGGGGCATAGCCGTGCTGGCGGCGCTCGCCGCGGTGCCGGTCCTGCCGGGGACGGTGGGGGTGGCCTCCGCCGATGACGTCCCCCACTACCGCATGGCGGCCGGCGCCACGGCGACTCACGGCAAGCCGGACGCCTCGCACGCACCGCGGCTCAGGCCCGGACTGCACACCGACTCCATCAAGCGCGGCGAACAGAAGTGGTACGCCGTCACCCTGGACGCCAGGACCAGCGCGTACTTCTCGGCCGTTGCGGCACCCACACCCGGCACCAAGGTCGCGGACTACGGCGACAAGCTGACCCTCACCGTCCAGGACAGCAGCGGCGCGACCTGCGGCTCGGAGGCCCGGCCGTCGTTCAGCGGCGGCGGTATGGCGTATCCGATCGCCGACTACGCCTCCCGCCGCATCGGCGCCGACCGTACGGAGTGTCAGGAAGCCGGCCCGTACTACCTCGTGATCAGCCGCGAGGGAACGAAGACGTCCGGCGCCGCCGCCTGGCCGCTGGAGCTCGACTACGTCAATGAGCCCCCGCTCAAGGGCAATACGCCCGCCAAGCCCGGCAAGGGCACCTGGAGCACCGAGACCCCCGCACCGCCTACGGACCACACCAGGCGCAAGGCCAGGGGCGGCACCGGCTTCAATGACGCGGGCCCGGTCGCCACGGGGATCTGGACGGACCGGATCAGGCCGGGCGAGACCCGCTTCTACCGCGTACCGGTGGACTGGGGACAGCGGCTCAACCTGAGCGCCGAGCTGCCGAACGCCAAGTCGACCCGTGCCTCCGCCTTCCTCGCCAGGATGCTCGGGCTGGGTGTCTACAACCCCGCGCGCGGCGCGGTCGGCAACCCCCGCTTCGTCCCGTACACGGGGAAGCCGGCCGCCGTGAAGCTGTTCACCGCGCCCGTCGACTACGGCAACCGCTTGGACTCGACCGACGCGGTCAGCGCGATGCGGTTCGCGGGCTGGTACTACCTCGCGGTGAGCCTCCATCCCGATGCCGCGCAGTACTTCTCCCACGGCGCGGAACTGACCCTCCGGGTGGATGTCCGCGGCACCGCCAAGGCCGGACCCGGCTACGCCGCGCCGGCCGGCATCTTCTCCGTCACGCCCGAGGACCGGGACGCGGCACAGAAGGGCCGGACCGCACTGGAGGCGGGGAAGAACGGCACCTTGATGACGGTGGCCTACGCCGGGATCGGGACGGGCGTGCTGCTGCTGGTGGGACTGGGGGCCTGGACGCTGGTGGCGAGGCGGTCCGCGGCCGCCGCGGGGCGCCCGTCGGCCGGGCCGGGGGTCGCGGGTGGGCCGGGCGGACCGCCCGTGCTGCCGGGGCAGCCGACGGACACCACCCAACAGGCGCCGCAGAAACCCCCGTTCGGGCCCCCACAGGGCTGGTAGCGGGCCTCTGCGGGCCGGGTGCTGCCCACCCCGGGCCCCAGCCCGAACGGCCCCGTGGCGGCCCGTCAGGCGGCGATCAGGGCCCAGACGCCGACCGCGATGCACAGCAGCGCCACGATCAGCACCGGGACCGCGACCTTCGGGGGCGGTCCCGGCTTTCGGTGCGGCGCGGGGCGTGCCCTGCCCGGCACGGTGCCGGCGGCGCCCGCCGGGGCCTGTCCGGGGACCGGGAGCGGGCCCGCCGTGTAGGGGCGGGTCGCGGAGTGTTCCGGGTGTGCGGCGGTCGGCTCGTACGCCGGCGCCGGGGGCGGTGTCGGCGTAGGCGTAGGCGTATGCGGCAGACCGGACGGTGCGGGCGGGGGGCCGGCCGGGGTGCCCTGGCCGGTGGGCGGACCGCCGTGGCCGGTGAAGGTGCCGCCGTGGCCCGTGGATGCGTCGCCGTGGCCGGTGGGCGTGCCGCCGTGGCCCGTGAGGGCGTTGCCGTGGCCGGTGGGTGTACCGGTCGGTGGTGCCTGCGGCTTCGGGGCCGGCGGTGCGGGGGCCGGCGTGGGTGTCGAGGCCGGCGGTGCCGGGGCCGGCGTCGGCGGGGTGCTCGGCTCCGGCGGGGCGAGCTGGAAGCTGCCGGTGTCCGACATGGAGATCTGCCCGGTGGTCCCCGTACCGCTGGTGGCGCCGGACGTCGCGGGTCCCGCCGCGTCCCGGGTACGCAGCGGCCCGTCCGGCCCGAAGCCGGCCGGCAGCGGCCCTATGTGATCGAAGACCTCGACGATCTCGTCCTCGATGGTCGCGTCCGGCAGCAGCTCGACCACCGACAGGATCGCCTTACGTGCCCCGGTGGCCGTCTTGAAGCGCGCATCCGGGTCCGGGTGGACCAGGGAAGCCAGCACCTGCCACAGCGGCTCCGGGACGTCCTCGGGCGCGTTCGGGATGCCACAGGGGCCGAAGTGCCGGGCGATCCCCTCGGCGTCCGGCTTGGTCCCGGTGATCAGATAGAGCGCGACCAGGCCGACGGCGAACAGGTCGGCGGGGAAGTCCGGTTCGGCGCCGAGCAGTTGCTCCGGGGCGAAGTAACCGGGCGTGCCCACCACGTAGTTGGCCTCGGTGAGCCGTGGCTCGCCCTTGCGCATCGCGATGCCGAAGTCGGACAGCCGCAGATGCGGCCGCCCGGTACCGGTGGCCTCCAGCAGGATGTTCGCCGGTTTGATGTCGCGGTGCACCACACCTTCCGCGTGCACCGCGGTCAGCCCGGCCAGCAGCTGGTCCAGCAGGGTGCACACCAAACGCGGCGGCAACGGGCCGTAATCCCCGATCAGATGGGCCAGCGAGCCGCCGTTGACCAGGTCCATGGTGAACAGGACCTTGTCGTCGTCGGCGGCCCAGCTGGCCGGGGCCAGCACATGCGGATGGTCGATCCGCATCGCCTGTTCGCGGACGAAGCGCAACAGGGTGTGCGCGTCGCTCTGCTGCAGCACCTTGGCGGCAACGTAGCGGCGGCGCCGGGCGTCCCAGGCGCGCCAGACCGCGCCGACCCCACCCCGCCCGATCGGGTCGATCAGCTCGTACCGACCGGCGAAGACCTCACCCATTGCGCCCCGTCCGCTTTCTGAAGTCGCGACGTCCCCTGTGGCTAACTCTGGTGCGCCTCGTAATGGGCGACCGCGTCCGCGGTGCGGCCGGCACCGTAGACCCGGAGGAACTCTGCCAGTTCGGGGTGAGCCGGGGCGAGGGTGTTCGCCGCATCGATGATGTCCCCGGCGTCGGAGACCGACCGCAGCAGCGACTGGATCTCGCGCACCACGCGCCGCACCGTGGTCGCCCCCGTCGACGAGGTCTGCTGCGCGGTGTTGTTCAGCACCGAGCCCCCTGCCGTCTTCTTGATCTCCTCCATGCGGTCGGTGGCCTCGGCGGCGCTGACGCTGCCGTCGGCGACCTGGCCGGCCAGATCCTGCAGCGCCTGCACCCGCTGCACCACGGCCGGGTTGCCTATCTTGGCGCGCTGCCCGCTCATCAGCTGGGACAGCATCGGGGCGGACAGCCCGAGCACGGCGGCCAGCCGGGCCTGATTCAGCCCGAGATCGTCAATGAGACGGCGGAACAGCGCACCCAGAGGCTCCCCGTACCAACTGCGCTGTAGCTCCCGGGCCCGCGCGGTGGCTTCCTGCTGTGCCGAGTCCATACCCTCTCCCCTGTCTCCCCGATCGCTTCGCTGCCGCGAATCTCGCGAAGCATCCTACGGAGAGCGACGGTGTGCGGCGATACCCGGTCGGGAAAGCGGCCGGACACCGGGTACCCTGGTCCGCGAAGGGGCCTTAGCTCAGTTGGTAGAGCGCTGTCTTTGCATGGCAGATGTCAGGGGTTCGACTCCCCTAGGCTCCACTCCCAAAAGCCTTCCCGATCGGCGAAATCGCTGGTCAGGAGGGCTTTTCAGGTTTCTGACGGAGTGTTGGCCCCGCTCGGCGCCGCAGCCGTCGGCCGTATGTGACCGGGCCGGGCCCGCCGCCCCTCCTCGGGGTGACGGGCCCGGCCCGTGCGTTGCCGGTGTTCGGGGGTCAGGCGTTGCGGCCGCGTTCGTCGGCGTCGGCCTGCTTGGCCTGGACGTCGGGGTCCAGTGCCGCGCCCTCGCTGCCGTCGACCGCGCTCAGCCGACCGCGGTCGCTGACCTCGGTGGGCGCCGGCGGCTCGACCAGCCAGTCCGGGTTCGCCTGCTTGTCCCACCACTTCCAGGCGGCGATCGCGGCGCCGGCCAGGATGCCCAGCACGGTGAGGCGCTTGGCGGCCTTGCCGCACTTGGCCCGCCGGCTGTGCTTCTTCTGGAGCTTGGCGATCTCGGCGGCCGTCACCTGGCCGCGGAGTGCGGCGAGCGCGGCGGTTCCGCGGGCGAGTGCCTCGTCGCGGACCGGCTCGGCCGCGGCACGGGCGTGGGTCACCGCGTGCTCCAGCCGCGGTGCCGTGTAGTCGGCCGCCTGGCGGGCCGCCTTACGGGTCCGGCAGGCAGCCCGGGTCGCGGCGGCGTCCACCTTGGGCGGCAGCGTGCCACGGGCGTGCTCGATACGCGGCAGCAGATGCGCGTCGTACTGCGCACGGGCCTGATGAGCGGCCTCGGCCATCTTGGGAGCCGCGCGCGTGCGGGCCTCGTGCGCGAAGTGCACGGCGGCTTCCTTGGCCGTACCGGCATACGGAGCCACCACCTCCGCGGCGTGCCGCACGCTGTCCTTGGCCGTATCGGTCGCGGCGCGCACGCTTTTCTTGCGGGTCACGGGATCCTCCTCCTCGGTGGCGTGTCCGGGGCTTGGGGGTTGTTCCCCCGTGTCTTCTCTGTCGCCTGTCCACCCGTTTGAAGATCATGCCCGCTCATGGGGCGCATGGCATGTGCGAGCGGGCATCCGGGTCATTACGGACGTTCCGGAGTCTTGTTGATGACAATGCCATGAATTGCCGCTCCGAGGGCAGGAAATCGATACGAAATCCGTGAAGAAGTGCGGGTCAGACGGCGCGCGCACGCGGCGCCGGGGACTTCGGCGGGCCGGTCCGTGCGAGGATCGGAAACCGTCAGCGAAGACTTATGGAAGGTAGATCGTGGCTGAGCAGCTCTACGCCACCCTGAAGACCAACCAGGGCGACATCGAGATTCGGCTCCTGCCGAACCACGCACCGAAGACGGTCAAGAACTTCGTCGAGCTCGCCAAGGGTGAGCGGGAGTGGACCCACCCGGCCACCGGCAAGAAGTCCACGGACCGGCTGTACGACGGCACCGTCTTCCACCGCGTGATCAGCGGTTTCATGATCCAGGGCGGCGACCCGCTCGGCAACGGCACCGGCGGCCCCGGCTACGAGTTCGGGGACGAGTTCCACCCCGACCTGGCCTTCAACAAGCCGTACCTGCTGGCCATGGCCAACGCCGGACCGGGCACCAACGGCTCGCAGTTCTTCATCACCGTCGGGGCGACCGCCTGGCTGACCGGCAAGCACACCATCTTCGGTGAGGTCAGCAACGAGGCGAGCAAGAAGGTCGTGGACGCCATCGCCGCCACGCAGACCAACCCGCGCACCGACCGTCCGCTCCAGGACGTCGTGATCGAGTCGGTGACCGTCGAGACCCGCTGACCCGCGTCATCAGCCCCGGCCCGGTCCGGGGAACCATTGCGCCCCGCCCGGTCGTACATCAGGCGGGGCGCGACGCTCGTCCACGCGGCCGGGGCCGGGCGAGAAGACGAAGCGCTGACGCACCCCGGCGGAGAAGAGGACGAGGGACGGATGGATCAGGTGCCAGGCAGCCCGAAGGAGCCGCAGGACGAGCGGAGTGACGATGGCCTGCCGGGCTGCCACCGCCACCCTGATCGCCCCACCGGCATCCGCTGCACCCGCTGTGACCGGCCCATATGCCCTGAGTGCATGGTCAGCGCCGCGGTCGGTTTCCAGTGCCCGGACTGTGTGCGCAGCGGTGGCGGCACCGGACATCCGCCGCAGGCCGCCGCACCGCGCACGATCGCGGGCGGCACGATCGCGGCCGATCCGCGGCTGATCACCAAGATCCTGCTGGGCATCAACGCCGCCGTGTTCCTCGCCGTACTGGCGACGGGCGGTGACCTCAGCCCACTGGTCGGCCGGCTCGATCTGCTCGGGCTCGCCGCCGACCCGAGCCGGTATCAGCTGGTCGGCGTCGCCGAGGGCGAGTGGTACCGCCTGCTGACCGCGATGTTCCTGCACCAGCAGATCGCGCACTTCGCGTTCAACATGCTCTCGCTGTGGTGGCTGGGCCCGCCGCTGGAGGCGGCGCTCGGCCGGCTGCGGTTCATCGCGCTGTATGTGCTCGCCGGTCTGGGCGGCAGCGCCCTGTCGTATCTCCTCGCCGCGCAGAACCAGCCCTCGCTGGGCGCATCCGGCGCGATCTTCGGGCTGCTCGGCGCGACCGCGGTGCTGCTGCGGCGGCTGAAGTACGACATGAAGCCGGTGCTGATCCTGCTCGGCCTCAACCTGGCCTTCACGTTCCTGTGGCCGCACATCGCCTGGCAGGCCCATGTCGGCGGCCTGGTGGTGGGCGCCGCGGTGGCGTTCGGGATGGTGCACGCGCCGCGCGACCGCCGGACGCTGGTGCACGCCGCGACCTGTGTGGTGGCGCTGCTGGCGATCATCGCCCTGGTGTGGGTACGGACTCTGCAGCTGATGGGCTGAGAGTCCGTTCCGGCATGTTGTCCACAGTGCGTGGCCGCTCTTGTGCAAGCTGTGCGGAACCCTCGTTCCGGTCCGCTCCGGCCTGCGTTTCCCCAGTAAGCAGCGGGGGAGCCGGCGGCCGGACGACGGTGCCGCCGATCACACCGGCGTCAACCTCCGGAGGGTTATCCACAGATCTTCTGAAGTTTTCCCCGGCTGTGGATAACCGTGTGGATGGCCTTGGGCAGGGCTTGCGCTACTTCCACTGAGTGGATACGCCGAAGCCCACCGCGATGAATCCGAAGCCGCAGACGATGTTCCAGTTGCCCATGGCCGCGATCGGCAGATCGCCCTCGGAGACGTAGAACATCACGATCCACACCAGCCCGATCAGGAACATCGTCAGCATCAACGGCGCCACCCACCCGCGGCCTGAGCTCATCTTCAGGTTGGTGGTCTTCGCCGGCGGCGGCGTGAAGTCGTCCTTCTTGCGGATCCGTGACTTCGGCACGAGGAACTCTCCTGTCGATGCGCTGCTCCCCCGCTCGCGGCATCGTTCGAGCGGGCGGTGCCCCCATCCGCGAGGGAGGTACGAGGTGCGCCTGGGCGCGGACGCGGTGGGGAGCGGATTCCTTTCCCGGGCGTCCGTTAGCGTAGTGCTTCCGTGGCGCCGTAAGGAGTAAGGGTACGTTGAGTAATTCCGCTGACTCCGCCGACCGCCCCGCCCGGTCACGCCTGCGGCCTGTGCGCCTTCTCACCCTGGTCGTTTTCGCACTCGCCGGACTGCTGTTCTGGCTGAGCTTCGACACCGCACGGGGCACGAATCTGCGCTCGGACGACTCGATGCTGCGGCTGTCCGACCTCATTCAGGAACGCAGCCACAAGAACGGTGGCCAGGACGACCGTATCGCCATTCTGCGGGGCGAGGTCGACGCCCTCGCGCAGCGCGACAACGGCAGCTCCCGGGCCGAGGAGTCCAAGCTCAAGGCCCTGGAGAAGAACGCCGGCACCAAGCCGTTGAAGGGCCAGGGCGTGACGGTCACGCTCACCGACGCCCCGCCGAACGCCACCGCCAAGATCCCCGGGGTGCCCGAGCCGCAGCCCAACGACCTGGTCATCCACCAGCAGGACCTGCAGGCCGTGGTGAACGCCCTGTGGCACGGCGGCGCCAAGGGCATCAAGGTGATGGACCAGCGGCTGATCTCCACCAGCGCGGTGCGCTGCGTCGGCAACACCCTGATCCTCCAGGGCCGGGTCTACTCCCCGCCGTACAAGGTCACCGCCGTCGGCAACCGCGAGGCCCTCATCAACGCGCTGACCGCGGCCCCCGCCATCCAGAACTACCTCCAGTACGTGAACGCCTACGGCCTGGGCTGGAAAGTAGACCAGCACGAGGCGGTGACTCTGCCCGGCTACTCCGGCACAGTGGATCTCCACTACGCACAGCCTGTGAAGCCGTAGCCCGCACGCCGCGGGCACCGGGGAGGGGCGGGGCCGGATGACGGTGCGGGGCGGGACGACGGTGCGGTGGATCGTGCGGACGCTCAGCGAAGTCTGTGTCACCGCCGGGGCGCTGATCGTGCTCTTCGTGGCCTACCTCCTCTTCTGGACCGGGGTACGCGCCGACAGCGCCATGGACGGTGAGCTCGGCAAGCTCCGGCAGCAGTGGTCCAGAGCCCCGGACGCCGCACCCGACCGCACCCCGGCCCCGGACGGCGACTCCACCCCGGCCGGGCGGCCCCGCCGCTACGCCCCGGGCGCTCCCTTTGCCGTCATGTACATCCCCCGGCTGGGCGCCGACTGGACCAAGCCCGTCCTGCAGGGCACCGCGACCGACACCCTCAAGCGCGGCCTCGGCCACTACGCCCGCACCGCCCGGCTCGGCGAGACCGGCAACTTCTCCGTCGCCGGGCACCGCCGCACCTATGGCGACCCCTTCAAGGACTTCCCACGGCTGCGCCCCGGAGACGCCGTGGTACTGAGCGACGGCACGACCTGGTTCACCTACCGCATCGACAACCGTCCCTATACGACGCTGCCGGGCGACATCGGGGTGATCGACCCCGTACCGCGGAAATCCGGTTTCAACGGGCCCGGGCGCTATCTGACCCTGACCACCTGCGAGCCGGAATGGGGCCACAGTCACCGGCTGATCGCCTGGGCACACCTGGATTCCACCCAACCCGTGGCGCAGGGAAGGCCATCGGCTTTGACCGGCTGACCCACCCGGGCCCGCCCTCGCCCCTTACTCTGGTGTCGCACTCGACATCGTCATCGTCATCGGCAAGGGGACAGCGACAGCATGTACGGCTGGATCTG
This sequence comes from Streptomyces sp. NPDC058773, assembly GCF_042746015.1. Taxonomy (NCBI): domain Bacteria; kingdom Bacillati; phylum Actinomycetota; class Actinomycetes; order Kitasatosporales; family Streptomycetaceae; genus Streptomyces; species Streptomyces sp. NPDC058773. The sequence goes on along the minus strand of NZ_JBHYPE010000001.1, from coordinate 79,668 downwards.
GCGGCATCTGCCGGGCAACACATGGATCAAGGCGCTGATTTCCCTGGTGCTCGTGCTGGCGGTCGTCTTCGTACTCTTCCAGTACGTCTTTCCGTGGGCGGAGCCCCTGCTCCCCTTCAATGACGTCACTGTCGATCAAGGGATGGCAGCCACCCGATGACCGCACGGATCCTCGTCGTCGACAACTACGACAGCTTTGTCTTCAACCTCGTCCAGTACCTCTACCAACTCGGCGCCGAATGCGAGGTGCTGCGCAACGACGAGGTCGCGACGCGGCATGCCCAGGACGGCTTCGACGGGGTGCTGCTGTCGCCCGGTCCCGGTACGCCCGAGCAGGCCGGCGTCTGTGTCGACATGGTCCGGCACTGCGCCGACACCGGCGTCCCGGTCTTCGGCGTCTGCCTGGGCATGCAGTCGATGGCGGTCGCGTACGGCGGCGTGGTGGACCGCGCCCCGGAGCTGCTGCACGGCAAGACCTCGCCGGTCCACCACGAGGACATCGGTGTCTTCGCCGGGCTGCCGTCCCCCTTCACCGCCACCCGCTACCACTCCCTCGCGGTCGAGCCGGACACCGTCCCCGACGAACTGGTCGTCACGTCCTGGACGGAGGCCGAGGACGTCCCCGGCGGACGGATCGTCATGGGGCTGCGGCACCGCGAACTCCCGGTCGAGGGCGTCCAGTTCCACCCCGAGTCGGTGCTGACGGAGTGGGGGCACCGGATGCTGGCCAACTGGCTCGTCGAATGCGGTGACAAGGGGGCGGTGGAGCGCTCGACGGGGCTGGCCCCGGTGGTCGGCAAGGCCGGCGGGTGACCGCCCTGCGCCCCGAACGTGAAGGAAGATCCCACGAACCGGACGAGCCGGAGCGGTCCTACCCACGGCAGGACCGGCACGGACAGCCCGATGCGTTCGAGGCGGCAGTGGAGCGTCTGGCCGACCCGCTGACCGATCCGCTGCCCGGCCAGACGCCGCAGGCGCCCGCACCCGGGACGTACGGGCAGCCGGGCCGGGGACGCCGACGGGGCAAACCCGCTCAGGAGGGCGGACCACAGGGCTCACCGTGGTTCCGTCCGCATCTGGAGCCCGAGGGGCCCACCCGGCCGGATCGGCAGTCGTACGGACCGCAGGCGGCCGCCTACGGCCCGGCGTACCGCTCCGTCCCCCGCCCCGCCGCCTCCGAACCGATAGCCCCGCGTGAAGCCGCCCCGGAAACACCGGCGCCGTCGGCCTCCGTGCCGCGCGTGAGCCCCAATGACCCGGCCGTGAGCCCCGCTCCGGCCACGGCCGCCGCCTCCGCGCCCTGGCAGGACGACGAGACCATGGCGCTGCGACAGGCCGAGAAGGCCGACGGGGACAACGTTTCACGTGAAACCGGCACCACGGTTTCACGTGAAACGACGGCGACCCCGACGCCCGGAGGACGGGCCGCCCGGCGCAAGGCCGCTCAGGAGGCCGCCAAGCGGGGCGGCAGACGCGGACGCCGCGGTGGCGCTGCCGCCGAGACAACGGCCGCTGACACCGCCTCCGAACCGGCTTCCGCCCCCATGACCCGGCTGGAGGCCCGGCAGGCCGCACGCGCGGCCAAGGACAGCCTCAGCCTGATCGCGAGCCGTGCGCTGGGCGAGGTGTTCATCAGCCTCGGCGTGCTGATGCTGCTGTTCGTCACGTATCAGCTGTGGTGGACGAACGTGCGGGCCGAACAAGAGGCGGGCGGCGCCGCCAACACCCTTCAGCACGAGTGGGACAGCGGCGGCAGCGAGAAGAAGAACCTCGCGGACGGCGAACGCTTCGGGATCATGTATATCCCCAAGCTGGACGTGAAGGCGCCGATAGCCGAGGGGATCGACAAGCACAAGGTGCTGGACCACGGCATGGTCGGTCACTACGACAAGAACAGCGGGATCAAGACCGCGATGCCCTGGGACAAGAAGGGCAACTTCGCGGTGGCGGCCCACCGCAACACGCATGGCGAGCCGTTCCGTTACGTCAACCGCCTGACCAAGGGCGACAAGATCATCGTCGAGACGAAGAGCTCGTACTACACCTACGAGATGGAGAGCATCCTCCCGCAGACGTCTCCGAGCAACACCAGCGTGATCGGCCCGGTGCCGCCCGGCTCGGGGTTCACCCGGCCCGGCCGCTACATCACCCTGACGACCTGTACCCCGGAGTTCACCAGTACCTTTCGGATGATCGTCTGGGGCAAGATGGTCGACGAGCGGCCGCGAAGCAAGGGCAAACCGGACGCGCTCGCCGGCTGAGCAAACACAAGAGGGGTGCTACGCGGTGACTGCCACCGGAAACGACGAGGCATGCGACCGGACCGCGCCGCCACTCGAACCGCGCCGGGTGCGCCGGGCCATCGCCTCCACCGTCAGCGTCATCGGCGAACTGCTGATCACGGTCGGACTGATCCTGGGCCTGTTTGTCGCCTACTCGCTGTGGTGGACCAACGTCCTCGCCGACCGCGAAGCGCACAAGCAGGGTGACCAGGTGCGGAAGCACTGGGCGCGCAGCGGTCCCAAGGGGCCCGGCGAGCTGGACACCAAGGACGGCATCGGCTTTCTGCACGTACCGGCGATGGACAACGGTGAGGTGCTGGTCGAGAAGGGCACCGACTCCAAGATCCTCAACGAGGGGGTGGCCGGCTATTACACCAAGCCGGTCAAGTCGGGGCTGCCCAAGGACAAGAAGGGCAACTTCACGCTCGCCGCGCACCGCGACGGCCACGGCGCGAAGTTCCACAACATCGACAAGCTCAAGGACGGCGACCCGATCGTCTTCGAGACCAAGGACACCTGGTACGTCTACAAGGTCTTCGCGACCCTGCCGGAGACCTCGAAGTACAACGTGGACGTCCTCGACGACATCCCCAAGGAATCCGGCAAGCGCAAGGCGGGCCGCTACATCACCCTCACGACCTGCACCCCGGTCTACACCTCGAACTACCGCTACATCGTCTGGGGCGAGCTGGAGCGGACCGAGAAGGTCGACGCGGAGCGGACTCCCCCGAAGGAACTGAAGTAGAAGCCGAGTAGAAGCAGAGTGTCCCGGTGCCCATGGGGCACCGGGACACTTCGATCATCAGGCGACAGCTTTAGTTGTTGCCCCCGAAGGCTCCGCCGAGGAAGCCACCGCCGTCGTCGCCGTTGTCATTGCCACCCACGGTGGTCAGCGTCACGGTGGTGGTCTTCGGGTCGGACGGCGTCTGCGGCGCCGGGTCCTGGTTGAGCACCCGGGCGTTGTCGTCCTGCGGGCCGCCGCCGGCGATCTGGATGTTGGTGAAGCCGGCCTGTTGCAGCATCTGCTGCGCTTCCTTGAGCTTCCGGCCCCGCACGTCCGGCATCGGGGTCTGTGCGCCCGCCTTGCCGACCGTGAGGGTCACCGTGGAACCGTTCTTGGCCGGGGTGTTCCCGTCCGGGCTCTGCCGGATCACCTTGCCGACCTGGTTCGGGTCGGTGACATCCTCTTCGTTCTTGGCGACCTCGAAGCCCAGACCCTTCAGCTGGTTCTGGGCCGTCGCGAAGTCCTGTCCGGTGACAGGCGGGACGGTCGTCTTCGGGGACTCCTGAGCAACGGTGAGGACGATCTCCGTGTTCTTGGCCGCCTCACTCTGGGGCCGGGGGGTCTGGCTGAGCACGAGGCCCGGGGTCCGGTCGGACTCCTTCTTGACCTGCCGGATGCGCGTGAAGCCCTTGCGCTCAAGGCGCTGTTTGGCCTTTTCGTACGAGAGGTCCTCGACATCGGGAACGGTGACCTTGACCGGCCCGGTGCACAGCGTGACCGTGACCGTCTCGTCCTTGTCGATCTTCGTGCCGGCCTTCGGCTCCTGCTCGGTGACCTCGCCCTTCTTGGCGTTGTCGCAGGCCTTCTTGCCGCCCTCGGAGACCTTGAAGCCGCCGTTGCGGCCGTACGCCTCGGCTTCCTCGAGCTTCTTGCCGGTGAGGTTGGGCACCGGCGTCTTGCCGCCGGTCTTGCTGTTGGTGAACATCGCCTTGCCGATGAAGATCGCACCGACCAGAACCAGGACGGCCGCGATCACCAGCAGGATCGTCGAGGTGTTGCTCTTCTTCTGACCGCCACCGCGGCGGCGGTCGCCGCGGTCGTCGTAGCCGTAGCCCCCGTCGTCCGGGTTCATCGGCGGAAGCATGGAGGTCTGGCCGGCCGGGTCCTGGGGACGCAGCATGGTGGTCGGCTGGTCCTGGTCGTAGCCGGCCGCGCCCATGGCGGCGGTCGCCGCGACCGGCTGGCCGTCCAGCGCCGCCTCGATGTCGGCCCGCATCTCGTCCGCCGACTGATAGCGGTAGTCCGGGTCCTTGACCAGCGCCTTCAGGACGATGGCGTCCATCTCCGGCGTGATCTCGGGGTCGAAGTTGCTCGGTTTCTGCGGCTCCTCGCGGACATGCTGATAGGCCACCGCGACCGGTGAGTCACCGACGAACGGCGGCCGGACCGTGAGCAGCTCGTAGAGCAGACAGCCGGTGGAGTACAGGTCGGAGCGGGCATCGACCTGCTCGCCCTTGGCCTGCTCGGGCGAGAGGTACTGAGCGGTGCCGATGACCGCGGCCGTCTGCGTCATCGTCATACCGGCATCACCCATGGCGCGGGCGATGCCGAAGTCCATGACCTTGACCTGGCCGGTGCGCGTCAGCATGACGTTGGCCGGCTTGATGTCGCGGTGGACGATGCCGGCCCGGTGGGAGTACTCCAGCGCCTGGAGGACACCGGTGGTCATCTCCAGCGAGCGCTCGGGCAGCAGCTTTCTTCCGGAGTGCAGCAGCTCACGGAGCGTGGAGCCGTCGACGTACTCCATGACGATGTACGGGATCGAGACACCGTCGACATAGTCCTCGCCGGTGTCGTAGACCGCGACGATCGACGGATGGTTCAGCGAGGCGGCCGACTGGGCCTCACGGCGGAACCGGGCCTGGAAGGACGGATCACGGGCGAGGTCCACCCGCAGCGTCTTCACAGCCACGGTGCGGCCGAGGCGGGTGTCATGCGCGAGGTACACCTCGGCCATGCCACCGCGGCCGAGCACCGAGCCCAGCTCGTACCGGCCGCCGAGGCGACGCGGCTCTTCCATAAGCTTCTCCAGCCCTCTCCGTCAGTCCCGACCGCACCGGTGTGTGGTCCGGCGGTGTGCTGTCCGGGCATACCGTACCCGTCGCGTCTTACCGGACCGGGCCGGAGCCGCAACCTGATACGCGACCGGTATTGGCATGATCCGCGTCACTTCTCGCCTTCGAGTACGGCCTGCATGACGTGCTTCGCGATCGGAGCTGCGAGCCTGCCGCCGGCGATGTCGTCGCGGAGCGTGTCGGATCCCTCAATCACGACCGCGACCGCGACCGGCGTGCCCTTGTCGGTCTTCGCGTAGGAGATGAACCAGGCGTACGGATTGTCCTTGTTGTCCTCGCCGTGCTGTGCGGTACCCGTCTTGCCGCCGACGGTGACGCTCGGGATCTGGGCGTTGGTACCCGTACCCGACTTGACCACGGTCTCCATGATGCTCTGGATCTTCTGCGCGTTCTCCGGGCTGAGCGGCTGGCTCATCTCCTGCGGAGTGTGCTGCTGGACCACATTGAGGTTCGTCGCCACCAGCTTGTCGACCATGTACGGCTTCATCAGCTTGCCGCCGTTGGCGACCGCCGAGGCGACCATGGCCATCTGGAGCGGCGTGGCGCGGTTCGAGGCCTGGCCGATGCCCGCCATCGCGTTCTGCGGCCGGTTGTCCTTGGGGAAGATGGACTCCGAGGCGCGGACCGGGGTGTTGATCCCGGGGTTGTTGAAGCCGAACTTCTCCGCCTCGGCCTTCATCTTCTTGTTGCCGAGGTCGGCGCTGATCTTGCCGAAGACGGTGTTGCAGGACACCCGCAGCGCCTCGCGCAGCGTGGCGTTCTTGCAGGGGATGTTGCCCTCGTTCTTCAGCTCGACGCCCGAGGTGTCGGGGAGCGTGTAGGGCAGCGGCGACCGGGTGGGGGTGTTGACGTCGTCGTAGAGGCCGTTCTCCAGGGCCGCCGCGGCCGTGACGACCTTGAAGGTGGAGCCGGGCGGGTAGGTCTGGCGCAGCGCCCGGTTGAGCATCGGCTCATCGGGGTTGTTCTTCTTCTGCAGCCCGTTGTACGCCTCGGCGTCCTTGTTGCTCATCCCCGCGAAGGTGGACGGGTCGTAGGACGGGGTGCTGGCCAGCGCCAGGATCGCACCGGTCTCCGGGTTGATCGCGGCGACCGCGCCCTTCTGCTTGCCGAGACCGTCGAAGGCGGCCTTCTGGGCCTTGGCATCGAGGGTGGTGACCACGTTGCCGCCCTTCTGCTTGCTGCCGGTGAACATGTCGACCGTGCGGCTGAAGAAGAGCCTGTCGTCGGTGCCGGTGAGGATGCCGTCGTTCAGCTTCTCGAGCTGGTTGGCGTCGAAGGCCTGCGAGGCGTAGCCGGTGACCGGCGCCCACATCTTGCCGTTCTTGTACGTCCGCTTGTACTTGAAGTCGCCGCTGTCGGTGGTCGTCGAGCCGGTGATGGCCTTGCCGTCGACGATGATGTTGCCGCGCGGGGTGCTGTAGCGCTCGATGGCGACCCGGCGGTTGTGCGGGTCGTTCTTGAGCTCGTCGCCCTGGACGAACTGCACCCAGTTGACGCGGATCAGCAGGGCGAGGACGAGCAGGCCGCAGAAGATGGCGACCCGGCGCAGGGGCTTGTTCACGGGCGGACCACCTGGGTCATCTCGGCGTCGGTGGACGGGGCGGGGGTCGGCGCCGGGCGGCGCGCGGTGTCGCTGATCCGGAGCAGGATCGCGACCAGTGCCCAGTTGGCGATCACGGACGAACCACCCTGGGCGAGGAACGGCATGGTCATACCCGTCAGCGGGATCAGGCCCGTCACACCACCGGCGACGACGAAGACCTGCAGCGCGAAGGCGCCGGACAGGCCGATCGAGAGCAGCTTGCCGAACGGGTCGCGGGCCGCCAGCGCCGTACGGATACCGCGCTCGATCAGCAGGCCGTACAGCATCAGGATGGCCATCAGGCCGGCGAGGCCGATCTCCTCGCCGACCGTGGCGAGGATGTAGTCACTCTTCGGCGCGATGCCCTGGATGAGGCGGGAGTAGCCCTGTCCCAGACCGGAGCCGAGGATGCCGCCGGAGCCGAAGGAGTACATCGCCTGGGCGGTCTCGGTGACACCGCCGTTGAGCAGCTCCAGCGGGTTGAGCCAGTTGTGCACACGGGTCTGGACGTGCGACTCGAAGGTGGCCACCGCGACCGCGCCGCCGGCGCTGAGCAGCAGACCGAACACGATCCAGCTGGTCCGCTCGGTCGCGACGTAGAGCATCACGACGAACAGGCCGAAGAACAGCAGCGAGGTACCCAGGTCGGTCTCGAAGACCAGGATCATCAGGCTCAGCGCCCAGATGACGAGGATCGGGCCGAGGTCGCGGCCGCGGGGGAGGTAGAGCCCCATGAAGCGGCGGCTGGCCAGTGCCAGCGCGTCCCGCTTCACCATCAGATAGCCGGCGAAGAAGATCGCGATGATGATCTTCGCGAACTCACCGGGCTGGAGCGAGCCGAGACCCGGGATCGTGATCCAGATCTTCGCGCCGTTCACACCGGGGAAGAACATCGGCGCCACCAGCAGCACCAGCGCGACCACCATCGAGATGTAGGTGTAGCGCTGGAGGACGCGGTGGTCCTTGAGGAAGATCAGGATGGCGAGGAAGAAGGCGACGCCGAGAGTCGACCACATCAGCTGGTTGGGCGCCATCGCCTTGCCCAGCGACGGCTCCTGGTCCAGCCGCCAGATGAAGATCAGTCCCAGCCCGTTGAGCAGGGTGGCGATGGGCAGCATCAGCGGATCGGCGTACGGCGCCCACTTGCGGACGACGAGATGCGCGACGCCCGCCAGCAGGCCCAGCCCGAGGGTGTAGCCCAGCACACCGGCCGGCACCGTACCGTCCTTGGCCAGGCCGACGTTGATGTACGCGAACACCGGAACCAGCACCGCGAAGATGAGCATCGCCAGCTCGGTGTTGCGGCGGCTCGGGGCTCCGATGGTGCCGATGGTGGTGGTGTTGGTGGTGCTGCTGCTCATGAGATCTACGGCCCCCTACGCCCTCACTGCTGGGTGCTGCAATTCTTTTCCAGCTTCTGCTGCTCCTGGGAAGGGGCCTGGCTGGGAGTGGCTTTGGGAGACGGAGACGTGGTCGCCGCCAGCGTGCCGGCGGTGCCGGTACCGCTGTCCTTGTCGGTGGTGGCGGGCCGGTGGCTCGGCGAGGAGGACGGGGAACCCGGCTTGCTCGGCGTGCCCGACTGGCCGCTGCCCGGGTGGCGCGCCGCATCACGCTCGGCGGCCTCCCGCTGCTCCTTGCTGCGGCAGGCGTTGGCCTGCTTGCTCAGCTCGGTGACCTTTTCGCCCGCCTGCGTGCGGCTGTCGACCGCGATCGTCTCCTTGACCTGATTGCGCTGGTACGGCGGCAGGTACTTGAGTTCGATCTCGGGGTGGTCCTCGTCCACGTCATTGAGCCTGATCCACGCGAGGTCCTGGCTGATGCCCCGGTAGAGCGCGACGTGGTCGTCCTTGGCACCGACGAAGTACTGGGTCTGCGTCCAGTTGTAGCCCGCGTAGCAGCCGCCGCCCACGACGGCCAGGGCCAGCGCGATGAACAGCGACCGCTTGAGCCACCGCCCGCGCCGCCGCGGCTTGACGAAGTCCTCGTCCATGAACGCGCCGAACGAGCCCTGCGGCGGCCCGTCGAACTCCTGGTCACCGCTGCCGGGCGGCCCGAAGGCGCCACCGGGTGCCTGGGGGTGCCCACCCGGCCTGCCGAGCTCGGCGGCCCGCGCGGCGGGGGTCTGCATCGTGCTCGGGTCGCTGAGCTGGTGCTGGTTCTCCGCGACGGCGCCGACGATGACCGGGGTGTCGTTGAGCTGGCCGGCCATCGTGTCGTTGCCGTCCACGTCCAGGACGTCGGCGACGATGCAGGTGATGTTGTCGGGTCCGCCGCCGCGCAGCGCGAGCTGGATCAGCTCCTGCACCGTCTCGTGCGGACCGTGGTAGCTGGCGAGGGTCTCTTCCAGCGTCTGGTGGCTGACCACCCCGGACAGCCCGTCCGAGCAGATCAGATACCGGTCGCCGGCCCGCACCTCGCGGATCGACAGATCGGGCTCGACGTGATCGCCGCTGCCCAGCGCCCGCATCAGCAGCGACCGCTGCGGATGGGTGGTTGCTTCCTCTTCGGTGATCCGGCCCTCGTCGACCAGCCGCTGCACCCAGGTGTGGTCCTGGGTGATCTGGGTCAGCGCACCGTCGCGCAGCAGATACGCACGCGAGTCGCCGACATGGACGAGACCGAGCCGCTGCCCGGTCCACAGCAGGGCGGTCAGGGTCGTGCCCATGCCCTCCAGCTGCGGGTCCTCCTCGACCATCACCCGCAGCTGGTCGTTGGCGCGTGTGACCGCCGTGCCCAGCGAGGTGAGGAGGTCGGAGCCGGGGACGTCGTCGTCGAGCTGGACGAGGGTGGAGATCACCTCGGAGGAGGCGACCTCACCGGCGGCCTGGCCGCCCATGCCGTCGGCGATGGCGAGCAGCCGCGGCCCGGCGTAGCCGGAGTCCTCGTTGCCCTCGCGGATCATGCCCTTGTGCGATCCGGCGGCGAAGCGCAGTGACAGACTCATGCGCACCTCTCCCGTCGGCTCGGGGTACAGCCGGTCTCTTCGAGCCACACTGCCCACCCTCCGGTCGGGAGCACGCCCGGGTCCGCCGGGTGGACCGCCGCGGCTCGCTCGCTCCGCTCGCTCATTGTCGTACTACTTCCGCAGCTCGATGACGGTCTTGCCGATGCGGATCGGGGCTCCCAGCGGAATCGGTGTCGGGGTCGTCAGCCGGTTCCGGTCCAGGTACGTGCCGTTGGTGGAACCGAGGTCCTCGACGATCCACTGGCCGTCACGGTCCGGGTAGATCCTGGCATGCCTGCTGGACGCGTAGTCGTCGTCCAGCACGATCGTGGAGTCGTGCGCACGGCCCAGGGAGATGGTCTGGCCTTGGAGGGCGACGGTGGTGCCGGTCAGCGAGCCCTCGGAGACCACCAGCTTGGTGGGCGCTCCGCGGCGCTGCCGGCTGTTGTTGCCGCGGCCGCCTTCCTGGCGGCGCTGCTGCTGCGGCGGCGCGGCGGCCTGCCGCTGCGCACGCGCTTCCTGCCCGCCGCGACGGGCGGCACCGCGTTGTGTGACGCGCGTGCCGAACAGATCGCTGCGGATGACCTGAACGGCCACGATGACGAACAGCCACAGTACGGCGAGGAAACCCAACCGCATGACCGTGAGGGTCAGCTCTGACATTGCCCCCGCTTCACCCTTCGGCTTGCCGGTAAACGATGGTGGTACTGCCCACGACAATCCGCGAGCCGTCGCGGAGATTAGCGCGAGTGGTGTGCTGCCCGTCTACCACGATGCCGTTCGTGGAACCCAGATCCTGGATCAGGGGGGGCGTTCCGACCCGGATCTCACAGTGACGCCGGGAGACACCCGGGTCGTCGATCCGTACGTCAGCGTCGGTGCTGCGGCCCAGCACGAGTGTGGGGCGCGAGATCTGGTGGCGGGTGCCGTTGATCTCGATCCAGCGCCTGGTTTGTGCGTGGGGCTGCGATCCGGGCGGTGCCGTACGGGGTACGGACTGCGCGCCGCCGGGAGGCGGGGACGAAGGCATGGGGGGCGGGCTCACATGGCCGCCACCCTGGTTGCCGCGGGGCGCGGCGGAGCGCCGCTCGGCCGCCGGGCCCGGGTTGTCCTGGGACGAGCTGGAGGCGAGCGTGCGGCTGCGCACGCGGTACAGACCGGTGTCGAGATCGTCGGCCTTCTCCAGATGGACCTTGATCGAGCCCATGAAGGTGTACCGCTGCTGCTTGGCATAGTCGCGGACCATGCTGGAGAGCTCGTCGCCGAGCTGCCCGCTGTAGGGGCTCAGCCGCTCGTAGTCGGGGGTGCTCAGCTCGACGATGAAGTCGTTGGGGACGACCGTGCGGTCGCGGTTCCAGATGGTGGCGTTGTTGTCGCACTCGCGCTGCAGGGCGCCGGCGATCTCAACGGGCTGCACCTCGGACTTGAACACCTTGGCGAAGGTGCCGTTGACGAGACCTTCGAGACGCTGCTCGAAACGCTTCAGTACTCCCACGGGGCACCTCCTTCCTCAGTCTTCGTCGGGGTCGTCCTGATCGAGTCGTCCTGATACTGCTTACTGATCGTATCCACGCGTCGGGAAATCGGCTGGTTCCCCTTTCCCGCCTTGAGGACGAGTGTCGCCCCTCACAGGGTTGCCCGGTGCTTGTCTGCTCCTTGTCCACTGCTTGTGCACTGCGATCGTAGATGTGCCCCGAAGACAGTGTCCCGCAACCGTCGACCGCTCCGGCCGGGCGGGGGCCGGAGTCGGACACGGCGCGGTGCCGCCCGGCCCGGAGGCGGACCGGGTGGCCGGCACCCCGATTGCGACTACCGCGAGTGTGGACCCTTTGGGCAGTGCTCGGCGAATGCCCGGGGTGAGACGGGGTGCCGCCCGGGTTGCCGCAGGGCGCGGAGCGGGGGAAAGGCGTGTGAAGGCACCCCCGACAGCGTGCTAGTGTTCTGGATGTCGGAAGGCGCTCGCAGCAGACCCGGACGGAACAGCCCGGATCACGTGAGAGAATCAACCGGCAGCACCCATGCGCGGGTGGCGGAATAGGCAGACGCGCTGGATTCAGGTTCCAGTGCCCGAAAGGGCGTGGGGGTTCAACTCCCCCCTCGCGCACAGATGAGACCCCCGGTCTGGAGAAATCCGGACCGGGGGTCTTTCGTTGTCTTCATCACGCTGTTGTCTGCGTCACGGCCGCGGCCGTGGGTGCCCTACGGCCGTCCTCGGCCGGGCTGTTGAGGCCTACGTCACATGCCTGCGGTCTCCTCGCCCGGCGCCCACACCCCGCTGCGGCCCTCCACCGCCCGCGTGGTGCCTGGTCCCGTCCTCGCTGCCATCTCCGTCACCCGGCGATCTCCGTCATGTCCGTACGGATGGTGCGGATGCGGGCGGTTTGCCGGGCGGGTGTGTGGCCGATGCCTCCGGGCGGGCGCGTGGCCGGTGTTCCCGGCGTGTGCGTGCGGGGGGGGGCGACTGGGCTGGGCGTGGGCGGGGTGGCCGGGGAGCCGCGCCGTAGGGGGCCGCCCGCCGGGAGGGGCTGCGGCAGGCCGTGGGAGGCCGTGCCGGCAGCCGCGCCCCGGTTCGGGTGGCCGGGCCTGTCTCGGGACGCTCAGGCGGCGAGGCGTTCGGCGAGGGCCTTGGCCTTGGCCGCCGCGTCCTTGTGGGCCTGCTCGCGGGAGGTCTCGTACTGGGGGATCAGCTCGGCCATCGCCGGGTTGTTCGGGGCCATGGTCAGCTCGGGAACGATGAAGTCGACCTCGAGGCCCAGCCCGCCGTTCAGCACGGCCTCCAGGTAGTTCTGCACGTACTCGAAGGACTCACGGGGCGTGCCCGGTGCGTAGGAACCGCCCCGGCTGGCGACGACGGTGACCGGGGTGCCCTTGGCCGACTGCTGCGCACCCGACGTACGGCCCATGATGATCACCTGGTCCAGCCACGCCTTCAGCGTGGACGGGATCGTGAAGTTGTACATCGGCGCACCTATGACGACCGCGTCCGCCTGCTCCAGCTCCTCGATGAGCTTGATGCGCCGGGCGAACGCCGCCTGCTGCTCCGGGGTGTGGGTGGCCGGGTCGGAGAAGGCGGCGGAGGCGCCGGCGCCGTCGAGGTGCGGCAGCGGATCGGCGGCCAGGTCGCGGTGGATCACCGTGCCGTCGGGGTGCTGCTCCTCCCAGGCCTTGCGGAAGGCCGCGGTGACCGAGCGGGAGGCGGAGCCGCCCTCGGGGAACAGGGAGGAGTCGATGAGCAGAAGCGTGGCCATGGGGATCGGTCCTTCAGTAGGCGGCCGGGCGGCGCTCGACCGTTGGTTAATTTCCGTACGTCACTATTGTTAGCACAGTAGCTTACTTTTCCGCAGTAGCCAACGGGAAGGCGGTACGCTGGGTTTATGGCGGACCACGGCGAGGCGATGTGCAGGCAGGTCGACGGCGGTATGACACGCGTCTTCGAGCTGTTCGGGAAGCGCTGGACGGGCCTGATCGTCGCCACCTTGATGCCGGGCCCGGTGCACTTCGCCGATCTGCGGCGGGCCATCCCCGGGATCAGTGAGCGGATGCTCTCCGACCGCCTCATGGAGCTGGCGGCGACCGGCCTGGTCGTCCGTGAGGTGGACGCGGGACCGCCGCTGCGCGTCTCGTACCGGCTGACGGAGGCGGGGCAGGCGATGGACCCCGCGCTCAAGGAGCTGGGGCGCTGGGCGGAGACCTATCTGGCCGAGGGCGGGCAGTGTCCGGAGCGGTTCCGGAAGTAGGTGTAGCGGGCGCCTTCGGCGGGCTGCGCGGTCGTGTCCGTTGTTGCGGGAGTGCTCGGGTGGGTGGTGTGGCCGGGCGTCTCAACCCAGCTGTTCCTGGGCGGTGTTGTAGCGGCGCAGATAGGTCGCGAAGCGGTCGAGGTGGTCCTCGTCCCAGTCGGCCATCCGCTCATGGAAGGACCGGCGCGGCTGGCGGTCACGTTGGCGAGCACCTGAGCGCCCTTCTCTGTGGGGTGCAGCACCTGGACCCGGTGGTTCTCCGGGTCGACGCGGCGCTCGACGAAGCCGAGCTTCTCCAGTGCGGCGATCTGCCGGCTGACCGTGGACGTGTCCAGGAAGTAGTGCGCCGCGAGGTCGGTGGCGCGGCATCCCTGCTGGTCATCGAGGTGCGCAAGCAGGGTGTAGGAGACCAGCGACAGCTCGGGATGCATCCGGGCGGCGGCGGGCGCGGGCCCGGCGGGCGAACGCGGTCATCCTCTGCTGGATGGTCTCGACGGAGTCCTCGCGGTGAGCCACGGATGGCGCCGGGGGTGCGGCTGCGGGGGAGACGGAGGAGATGGAGGAGGCGGTGGGCGTATAGCGGTCCGGGGAGTTATCCACAGGCCTCTGCGGGCCGTGCCGGGCTCTCGGTAACGTCATGGATGTCGGCAGGCCGGAACCGCCCGGCGCGCGGATGTACGCACCGCGCAGCGACACCGCACAGAAACCGCACAGAAGCAGCGCACGCACCAAGGCACTGAACACGGACAATGCACCGACGAGTCACTGCAGCGCAGGGACATCAAGAACGCAGGTTGTGAAGGGGGAGGTGGCCCGCTATGCCGCGAGTGCCGTACGTACCGGGGTTTGCCCATCCGGATGCACAGGGGCTGTCGCCCAAGGCCGTCGGGCGGGCGCTGCGGGAGCGGCTCCCGCGTTCCGGGCAGGCCGTGTTGCCGATCGCGGACGGGCGGCCGGACGCGGTCGCGGCGGTCGAGGAGTCCAACGCCGGCCGGCTGCCCGAGCTGACACCGATACGGGTCGGGCGGATGGCCGCCAGTCCCTTCGCCTTCCTCCGCGGCTCCGCCGGTCTGATGGCGTACGACCTGGCCACCGGCCCGGTGACCGGCATCGGCACACAGATCTGCGGAGATGCGCACGCCGCCAACTTCGGCCTCTACGGCGACGCCCGCGGCCGCCTCGTCATCGACCTCAACGACTTCGACGAGACCCTGCACGGGCCGTGGGAGTGGGATGTGAAGCGGCTCGCGACGTCGGTCGTGCTGGCCGGCCGGGAGGCGGGCGCCGACGAGGACGACTGCCGCAGGGCGGCGTGTGATGCGGTGGGCTCCTATCGGCGCACGATGCGGCTGCTGGCCAAGCGGTCGGCCATCGAGGCGTGGAACGCGATCGCCGATGAGGAGTTGGTCTCCCACACCGACGCGCGGGACCTGCTGGGAACGCTGGAGCAGGTCGCGGAGAAGGCCCGTAAGAACACCAGCGCGCGGTTCGCGGCCAAGGCGACGGAGGCGACGGCGGACGGCGGCCGCCGGTTCGTGGACGCGCAGCCGGTACTGCGGCGGGTGCCGGATGCGGAGGCGGCAGTGGTGGCCGAGTCCCTCACCGGCTATCTGGACACGATCGCCGAACACCGGCTTCCCCTGCTGGCCCGGTATGCGGTGCACGATGTCGCCTTCCGCGTGGTCGGCACGGGCAGCGTGGGACTGCGGTCGTATGTGGTGCTGCTGCTGGACCACCGAGGCGAGCCGCTGGTCCTGCAGGTGAAGGAGGCACGCGGTTCGGTACTGGCGCCCTTCGTGGAGAAGGCCGGCTTCCCGGTTCCGTCGGTGGCGCACGAGGGGCGCCGGGTGGTGCTCGGACAGCGCCGGATGCAGGTGGTCAGCGACATCCTGCTGGGCTGGACGACGGTGCAGGGCGTGGCCCCGTCGGGCAGGGGCGGCGCGGCTGCGGACGGCGGCCATCGGGAGGGACTGCCGTTCCAGGTCCGCCAGTTCAGAAACCGCAAGGGCAGCGTGGACCCGACGCAGCTGTGCGGTGACCAGATGGACGACTACGCCCGGATGACCGGCGCCCTCCTGGCGCGGGCGCACTCACACAGCGCCGACCCCCGCCTGCTGGCCGGCTACTGCGGCAAGAACGAAGAGCTGGACGAGGCCATAGCGGCCTTCGCGGTCTCCTACGCGGACCGCACGGCAGCGGACCACGCGGCACTGGCCACCGCGGTGAAGAACGGACGGATCGAGGCAGAGATGGGGGTGTGAGGAGAGCGGGCGGGAGGCTGGGGGCGGGGTGAGGAGGGCGTTGGGGGTGGCTCCCTGAGGCCGGATCGCCTTGAGGTGGCTCTCTGAGGTCGGCCTGGTCCGGCTCCGTTGGGCCGGTTCTCCCAGGCCAGCTCTGAGGTCGGCGCCGGGGTGGGGCGGTTGGCGGGCTGGGCGGCGTCGCGGCGTCGCGGCGTGGAGATTGGTCGCTTGGGGGCGCTTGGGCTCGGGGTGCTTGGGCCGGGGGTGGGGCCCTTGGGGGCGTGGGGTTCGTTGGAGGCGGGGTGGAGGAGGGAGGGGTGGGGGGCTGGGGGGGGAGGCCCCCAAGAGCAGCACCCCAAGCGGTCGAATGGCCGTGGAAGGCCGCACCGCTCGGGGCCGTACGCTGGCCGGGTGACGAACTCGCACGCGGAGAACGCGCAGGACGGCCAGCACCGACCGGACGTACCGGGCTCCCCCGACGCCCAGGCCGACCCGCAGGCACCGGACGCCCGCGGCGGCGGGCAGAGCGCCCGGCTCGGGCACGACGGCAGACCGGAAGATCAGGTCGCGGGCTCGGAGGAGTCGCACGTCGGCCACGAGGACCGGGGCGATCGCCCCGCGGACGAGGCCGCAGCAGGCGCCGAGCCGGGCGCAGGCCGGGCCGGTGAGCAGGCTGCTTCGGGTCTCGGTCAGGCTGCGGCGGGGACTGAGCTCCCGGGGCTCGGTCAGTCTGCGGCAGGCGCCGAGCCGGACGGGGCACCGGATGACGCGGCGACCGCAGCTCAGGACGAGGCGACCCGGCGGCTGGCGAAGGCGGTGCTGGCCGCGGAGCAGGCGCTGATCGAGTTCGAGATCGCGGTGGAGACGTTCCGGGTGGAGGTGGAGAACTTCTCCCGCCTGCACCACCAACGGCTCGGCCCCATGTACGCGCGGCTGGACGAGCTGGATGCGCAGATCGCCGAGGCGGTGGCGGCGCGTACCGGCGATCCTGAGGACATCCGTAAGGCGCGGGAGGCGCGGGCGTCGGTGCTGCCGATGCCGGAGGTCGAGGAGCTGTTCCACGGCTGGATGGGGTCGGACGGCCTGTTTCCCGAGGCTCAGGCGATGCTCACTGAGCAGTCCGTGCGGCCTCCGCAGAAGGTGCGGCCCAGCGAAGAGGCCCGCAAGGTCTACCGCGACCTGGTGCGCAAGGCCCACCCGGACCTGGCGCGGGACGACGCGGAGCGTGCGCGCCGGGACGCGTTCATCGCACGGGTCAACACGGCGTACGCCCAGGGTGACGAGGGGACGCTGCGCGAGCTGACGCGGGAGTGGGAGGCCGGTCCTGCGCCGGTCGAGGAGCGGCTCAGCGAGAGTGAGGAGCTTTACGCGCGGCTGGAGTGGCTGGCCGAGCGCAAGGAGCTGCTGGCCGCGATGGCCGCCGAGCTGGAGGAGAGCGCGATCGGCGCGATGATCAAGATGGCGCCGGAGGACCCGGACGCGTTGCTGGACGAGATCGCCGAGAAGCTGCTCGCGGACGTCGCGGAACGTGAGACCTACCTCGCGCAGCTGGTCGGGTAGCGTCAGACCCATGCAATTTGGTTCTGTGCCCACGGTCGGTGTCGACGCCCTCACCCCGGAGGCCTTCCTCCTGGACGTGCGCGAGGACGACGAGTGGGAGGCGGGGCACGCCGAGGGCGCGCTGCACATCCCGATGAGTGAATTCGTCGCCCGCTATGGGGAGTTGACCGATGTCGCGCCCGATGGCGGCAAGGTGTATGTGCTCTGCCGGGTCGGTGGACGCTCGGCGCAGGTGGCGCAATACCTGATCCAGCAGGGTGTCGACGCGGTGAACGTCGCGGGCGGCATGCAGGCGTGGGAGGCCGCCGGCCGCCCCGTTTCGGATGGCAAGGGCGGCTCCGGGGCGGTCATCTAGCCGGAGCGCCGGGGAGTGGTGCGGAGTCGCGCTGCCCGGCGTTCGGTCGGCCGGGGAGGGGTGTCCAGTCGGGCGGCGGTCGTCAGCGGACGGCCGTCATCCGACCCGGGGGTGGAGTCAGCTCCCCCGGAAACCAGCCAACAGACCCGGCAGTCGTAGCCTCTGCCTCCCGTGTGGCTGTCGGAGTCCGCACTCGATGATCGTCCGGGACGCAGAAGTCGTAGTCGGCACCGCCGCCCGATCACGGGGATGAGCGGTGGACCGTGCCCGTGCCCGAGCCCGGAGCCCGCTGCCGTACGGGGCCACCCGCCCCCGCCCAGCCCGTGCCGCTCCCCGGCACCCGCTCCAGTCCCCGCTCCCGGTTCAGCCCAGCGGATGTGTAGCCAGCAGCTCGCCGAGGGACTCCTCATGGGCGGCGGCAGGGCCGAGGGAGAGTTCGAGCTGTTTGGCCCAGGCGTGGTAGCGGTGCAGTGGGTAGTCGGTGTCGGCGCCGAATCCGCCGTGCAGATGCTGGGCGGTCTGGACGACGCGGCGCACGCCCTCCGAGGCCCAGATCTTGGCCACCGCGACATCACCCGCGGCCGGTAGCGGGCCGGCTGCTTCCGTGGTGATGCGCCAGGCGGCCTGCCAGAGCGTGGCCTCCATGGCGCGCAGGTCGATGAAGCGATCGGCGGCCTGGCAGGCGACGGCCTGGAAGGTGGCCACCGGGAACCCGAACTGTTCGCGCTTGCTGGTGTAGTCGCTGGTCATGGCCAGTACGCGCGTGCCGAGCCCCAGGGCGAGTGCGCAGGTTCCGATGGTCAGGACGTTGCTGAGCGACTCCCAGGCCGCGGGATCGGTGATCGCTTCCCGGGTGCTGATGCGTACGGAATCCAGCCGGACCTCGGCGTACGGCTCTCCGTTGGTGGACATCTGGTCGTCGAGCGTGAGGCCCGGGTGGGTGCGGGGGACGAGGGCGAGTACGGCGTGGCCTTCGGGAGTGTGGGCGGGGAGCAGGATCCGGTCCGCGGTCCGGGCCCAGGGGACAGCGGTCTGGACGCCGTTGAGGATCCAGTCCGCGTCTTCCTGGTGGGCTTCCACGGCGAGGTGGGCCGGCTCGTGCCCGGTGCGGCCGTGGGCGGCGACGGTCACGACGAGGTCCCCGGCGCCGATCAGGGGCAGCACCTCCGTCTTGAGCGCGTCGGCCGCATAGCGCTGGATGGTGAGGGCGGCCGCTCCGGACTCCAGCAGCGGTATCCGTGCCAGCACCTTGGCCGACTCGCGGAGTACGAGGCAGAGCGCGATCGGGTCCAGGCCCGCGCCGCCGTGCTCGGGCGCGATCGGCAGGCTCAGCAGGTCGGTTTCGGCGAGCGTGGACCACAGCGCGCGGTCGAAGTCGTCGGCAACCGCGCCGGGGGTGAGCGCTGGGCTGGGCACGCGGTCCGGAGCGACCGCCGAGAAGACGGCCTGCGCCGCTTCGACGGCGGCCTGCTGCTCCTCGGTGAAGGTGAAGTCCACAGCTCTGTCCTTCCACGCGGCACCACTAACTGACGGAGCGTCAAAATAGAACAGGTTGCAGGAATTGGGAATGGTGGAAGCGAGGGAACTGGGGAAGCGGGACGGGTCCGGAGCGATCGGTGAGTGAGTGGGAGGGGCGTTCGGGCACTCCGACCGGCCTCGGCGTCGGAGCCTGCCGCCGTGTCGGCGGCCGTGCGGTGTCGGCGTCGGTGCCGGTCCGGTTCCGGTCAGCCTGCCGCAACGAAGCCGAAGCCTCCCGGAGTTCAGGCCGGTCGCGGCAGGAAGGCTCCGTACGGTGCCGCCCGGGGCTGGGACGCTGCCCTGGTGGGGCGGCCGGGCGGCGGCCGGTGTGGCATCCGCGCGCCCGGCCCGTGAACCCGGACCGCTCGGGGCGGTCTCACCGGTCGAAGTCCAGCTCGACATTCTCCGTGACCGGATGCGACTGGCAGGCCAGGACGTAACCCGCGTCGACCTCATCGGATTCCAGGGCGAAGTTGCGGTCCATGCGGACCTCGCCCGAGACCAGGAACGCGCGGCAGGTGCCGCAGACGCCGCCCTTGCAGGCGTACGGGGCGTCCGCGCGGTTGCGCAGGACCGCTTCGAGCAGCGGCTCGCCGTCGTGGACGGGCCAGCTGCCGGAGCGGCCGTCGAGGGTGGCGGTCACGGTGCTGTGCGCGGGGGTGGCGGGTATGGGGGCGGTGGGGGCACCGTTGTCGACGTGGAAGATCTCTTCGTGGATGTGAGTGCGGGGCACATCGAGGGCGCGCAGGGCGCGTTCGGCGCCCTGGACCAGGCCGTACGGGCCGCAGAGATACCAGCCGTCAACGGAGTCGGTCTTCAGTAGCGCGGGCAGCAGGAAGCGGAGGCGGGCCTCGTCCAGGCGGCCGGACGGCAGGCCGGCCTGTTGTTCCTCGCGGGAGAGGGTGTGGATGAGCTGGAAGCGCTGCGGATAGCGGTCCTTGAGGTCGGCCACCTCCTCCAGGAACATCGTGGACGCCGCCGTCCGGTCACTGCGGATGAGACAGAAGCGGGCGTCCGGCTGCTGGGCGAGCAGGGTGGCGGCGATGGACAGCACGGGGGTGATGCCGCTGCCGCCGACGATTCCGACGAAGTGGCCGGGGCGCGGTTCGAGGGTGAACCGGCCGGCCGGGGCCATGACCTCCACCGTGTCGCCGACCGCCAGTTCCTTGAGGGCATATGTGGAGAACGCGCCGTCCTCGACCAGCCGGATGCCCACACGCAGTACGGGCCGGTCGGTGGCCGGGGTGCAGATGGAGTACGTACGGCGGATCTCCTGGCCGTCGACCGTTCTGCGCAGCGCGATGTGCTGCCCGGGTGTGTGCCGGAAGGTCGTGTGCAGCTCGGGCGGGACCTCGAAGGTGACGGCCACCGCGTCGTCCGTGAGCCGCTCGATCTCCCGGACCTGGAGCGGGTGGAACATCACAACTCCTTGAAGTGGTCGAAGGGTTCGCGGCAGGACTCACAGCGGCGCAGTGCCTTGCATGCCGTGGAGGAGAAGCGGCTCAGCAGGGTGGTGTCGGTCGATCCGCAGTGGGGACAGCGGATGGTGAGGTCGACGGCGACCGGTCCGCCGGCCGGCCCCGTGGGGCGTGGCGGGGCGATCCCGAATTCGGCGAGCTTGCGGCGGCCCTCGGCGGTGATCGCGTCCGTGGTCCACGGCGGGCTCAGGACTGTACGGACCTCGACCTCGGGTATGCCGTGGTCGTGCAGCACCCGCTCGATGTCGGTGGTCATCGCCTCTATCGCGGGGCAGCCGGTGTACGTCGGGGTGAGCAGTACTTCGACCCGGCCGGGGGACATGAGCTGGACCCCGCGGAGTACGCCGAGCTCGGCGAGGGTGAGCACGGGCAGCTCGGGGTCGGGAACGGAGCCGGCCAGCGCCAGCAGTTCCTCTTCGAGGGCGGTGGTGGTCACCATGACGCCCCCGGGTGGCTGCGGTGGAGGTGCTGCATCTCGGCGACCAGCCGTCCGAACGATTCGGTGTGCAGGCCTTGGCGGCCCGCGCCGGCCCGCCAGGCGCCGTGCCCCGGGCCCTCGGGGACGGTGAGGGTGGCCTGCTCCAGGGTGGCGGTGATGCGGATGGTCCAGGTGTCGTGCAGCGCCGACCAGGGCACCGCTTCCAGTCCTTCCACCGGTTCGAAGAGTTCGCCGGTGAAGCGCCACAGGGCGTCCAGGGCGCGCTGCATACGGGCGTGGCTCTCGTCCGTGCCGTCGCCCAGACGCAGTGTCCACTGGTGGGCGTGGTCACGGTGGTAGGCGACCTCCTTGACGGCCTTCCCGGCCAGCGGCGCCAACTCGCTTTCGGCCGCGGCGAGATGGTCGAACAGCAGCTCCTGGTAGGTGGAGAAGTAGAGCTGGCGGGCGATGGTGTGGGCGAAGTCGCCGTTGGGCTGTTCCACGAGCTGGAGATTGCGGAACTGCCGCTCCTCGCGCAGATAGGCCAGCTCGTCCTCGTCACCGGCCAGGGAGAGCAGCACCCGGGCCTGGCCGAGCAGGTCCAGCGCGATATTGGCCAGGGCGACCTCCTCCTCCAGGACGGGGGCGTGGCCGGCCCACTCGCCCAGACGGTGGGAGAGGATCAGGGCGTCGTCCCCGAGCGGAAGGGCCGGGGTGGCGGTGATGTTCATCAAAGGTGATGCACCCCGTCCGGGATCTCGTAGAAGGTCGGGTGGCGGTAGGGCTTGTCGCCGGCCGGCTCGAAGAAGGCGTCCTTCTCGTCCGGTGAGGAGGCGGTGACCTGCGCCGAGGGCACCACCCAGATGGAGACGCCTTCCGAGCGGCGGGTGTAGAGGTCGCGGGCGTTGCGCAGCGCCATCTCGGCGTCCGGTGCGTGCAGGCTGCCGGCGTGGGTGTGTGAGAGACCGCGGCGGCTGCGGACGAAGACCTCCCACAGGGGCCAGTCGGTGGGCACCTGGGCGGTGGCGGCTTCGGTGGGGCGTGGTGTCGTCATCGGGTGGCCTTCCCGTGCTTGGCCGCGTGGGCGGCGGCTGCCTCGCGCACCCAGGCGCCGTCCTCATGGGCCTGTCGCCGGCGGTTGATGCGTTGTTCGTTGCAGGGGCCGTTGCCCTTGAGGACCTCGCGGAACTCGGCCCAGTCGATCGGGCCGAAGTCCCAGTGGCCGCGCTCGTCGTTCCACGTCAGGTCCGGGTCGGGGAGCGTCAGCCCGAGGCTCTCCGCCTGCGGGACGCAGATGTCCACGAAGCGCTGGCGCAGTTCGTCATTGGAGTGCCGCTTGATCTTCCAGGCCATGGACTGCGCGGAGTGCGACGACTCGTCGTCCGGCGGGCCGAACATCATCAGGGACGGCCACCACCAGCGGTTCACCGCGTCCTGCGCCATGGCGTGCTGTGCTTCGGTGCCGCGGCTGAGGGTCAGCAGGAGTTCGTAGCCCTGGCGCTGGTGGAAGGACTCCTCCTTGCAGATGCGGACCATGGCGCGGGCGTAGGGGCCGTACGAACACCGGCACAGCGGGACTTGGTTGGTGATCGCGGCGCCGTCCACGAGCCAGCCGATGGCTCCGACGTCCGCCCAGGTCAGGGTCGGGTAGTTGAAGATCGAGGAGTACTTCTGGCGGCCGGAGTGCAGCTTGTCGAGCAGTTCGTCGCGGCCGGTGCCGAGGGTCTCGGCGGCGCTGTAGAGATACAGGCCGTGGCCGGCCTCGTCCTGCACCTTCGCCATCAGGATCGCCTTGCGGCGCAGGGACGGCGCCCGGGTGATCCAGTTGGCCTCCGGCTGCATGCCGATGATCTCGGAGTGGGCGTGCTGCGCTATCTGCCGCACGAGTGTCGAGCGGTAGGCGTCCGGCATCCAGTCCCGCGGCTCGATGCGCTCTTCCGCGGCCACGGTGGCGTCGAATGCGGCCTCTCGGGCCGTCTCTTCCGGCGCGATCGTCGTCATGTGGTGCCCCCTCGCTGCTCCCGACCGACCGATCGTTCGGTTCAATGGTGAGTGGGCGGACCTCGGGTGTCAAGCCTGTGGATAACCCGGGGAAGGTGTGCCCGGTGGTGCCGCGTAGGTACGGTTCCGGAGCGGAGTCAGACCTTGGATTCTGGGAACGGGGCGGGAATGCAGTCATACGGGGACGAATCGCGGCCACTGGCCGCGCTCTCGCTGCCCTCACGGATCGTCATAGGAGTGGCCGCCTGTGCCATCGCGGTGATCGTCGCGATCCATCTCGCCATGATGTTCCTGCACGTGGCGCCGTCGAACACGCTCAGCAAGCAGCAGGGCGCCCTGATCAGCGACTATGTCTATCCCGAGTACGAGCAGAACTGGAAGCTGTTCGCACCCAACCCGCTCCAGCAGAACAGCGCGGTCCAGGTCCGCGCACAGCTGCGCACCGAGGACGGCGCCCAGCGGACCACCGGCTGGACCGATCTGACCGCCCGCGACGGCCAGGCCATCCGCCACAACCCGGTGCCCAGCCACACCCAGCAGAACCAGCTGCGCCGTGGGTGGGAGCTCTTCCTCAACACGCACAACGCGCAGAACCGCCCGGTCGGCCTGCGTGGTGAGCTGTCCGAGCGCTACCTCCGGCGGCTCGTGATGCTCCGGATGGACGGCGAGTGGACCCGGGGCGGTGCCCGGGTCGAGCGGATTCAGGTCCGCTCGCAGACGACGGCGGTCCGCCCGCCGCCGTGGAGCTCCGAGAAGATCAGCGTCAAGCCCGTGTTCCGCGTGCTGCCCTGGTGGCAGGTCACCGCAGCCGACCTGCCCGAGGGGGCGAAGAACCAGTGACTTCACCGACGCCCCGGCAGCCTCAGCAGACACCCGGCGCACAGCAGCCCGCGCACCCCACGGACCCGACCGACGTGCCCCGGCAAACGCAGGTGCCCCAGGGTCCCCAGGAGTCCGCCCCGTACGAAGAGACCCGTATCGAGCGCGTCATCGGCCGCGGCTTCCGGTACGCCACGGAGCGGGCGCTGGCCCCGTACCAGACCGCCGTGATCCGGATCGGCTTCTCGGCGACCTGGCTGCTGTTCCTGCTGCGCGAATGGCCGCACCGCGCGGTGCTCTACGGGCCCGACAGCCCCTGGAGTCTGGACATGGCGCGCCGGCTGCTGGACGGCAACCACGCCTTCTCGGTGCTGCCCTGGTCCGACGGCCGCGGCTGGTTCGAGTGCGTCTACCTGTTGGCCATCGTGGCCGGCGCGCTGCTGATGCTCGGCTGGCGCACCCGCACCATGTCGGTGCTCTTCATGATCGGCGTGATCTCGCTGCAGAACCGCAGCGTCTTCATAGGGGACGGCGGCGACAACGTCATCCACCTGATGTCGATGTATCTCGTGCTGACCCGGTGCGGGCAGGTCTGGTCGCTGGACGCGCGACGCGCGAAGCGGGCCGCGGATGCCGCCGGCGGCGCGCCCGGCGGCTCCCGTGATCTGCCCGGCGTCATCCTGTGGGCCGTGCTCGGCCTCGCCCTGGCCGTCGCCCAGCTCGGCGGCAACTACGGCCTCGACTGGATCGAGAACGGCCCGTTCCCGCACATCGGCTGGAGCCCGGTGCTCTGGGGGCTGTGGGCGGCGCACGGTCTGTGGTGGGCGGTGCAGCGGTACGCGCCCGGCGAGCCGCGGATCGTCCTGGACACCCTCACCAAGCTCGCCCACAACGGTGCGCTGCTGGTGATCATGGTCGAGGTCTGCCTGATCTACGCCACCGCCGGCTGGTACAAGATCCAGGGCAGTCGCTGGCAGGACGGCACCGCGGTCTACTTCCCGATGCACCTGGACTACTTCTCCCCCTGGCCGTCGCTGTCCGAGCTGCTGGGCAGCAACGGCGTGATGATCATGCTGATCACCTACGGCACCGTGATCGTCCAGGTCGCGTTCCCGTTCACGCTCGCCAACCGGCGGCTGAAGAATGTGCTGCTGGTCGTGATGATCTGTGAGCACCTCTCGATCGCGTTCCTGCTGGGGCTGCCGTTCTTCTCGCTCGCGATGATCACTGCGGACGCGGTCTTCCTGCCGACGAACTTCCTGACCTGGCTCGCCGCCCGCCTCTCCGGCCTGCGCGGACGGCTGTTCCCGCGCGGTGGACCGGCCCGTACGGCCGGCGGAGCCGACGGCGGAGAGCCGGATGCCCGTACGGACCACAGCGGCGGTGGCCATACGCTCGTGGGGTGAGCAGCGAGAACACCGCCCCCGCCGAGCCCCTCCAGTACGACGAGGGGTACGGGCCGCAGATCGGCGTCGGACCGCACCCGGAGCCCTGGCCGCAGGACGAGCGGTTCGACCCCGAGCTGCTCGCCCACGGCGACCGCCGCAATGTCGTCGACCAGTACCGCTACTGGACGCGCGAGGCGATCGTCGCGGACCTCGACACCCGCCGCCATGACTTCCATGTGGCCGTCGAGAACTGGGGCCACGACTTCAACATCGGCTCGGTCGTCCGGACCGCGAATGCGTTCCTGGCCAAGGAGATCCATATCGTCGGGCAGCGCCGCTGGAACCGGCGCGGCGCGATGGTGACCGACCGCTACCAGCACATCCGCCACCACCCGGACAGCGCGGAGCTCACCGCCTGGGCTGCGGCCGAGGAGCTGCCGATCATCGGGATCGACAATCTCCCCGGCTCCGTACCGCTGGAGACGACCGCGCTGCCGCGCCGCTGTGTGCTGCTGTTCGGCCAGGAGGGGCCGGGGCTGACCGAGGAAGCGCGCCGGCACGCCTCGCTGGTCTGCTCGATCGCGCAGTTCGGCTCGACCCGTTCGATCAACGCGGGGGCCGCGGCCGCCATCGCGATGCATGCCTGGATCGGCCGCCATGCGCACATCGAGGCGCCGGGCGCCCTCTGACGGGCCCCGGGCTCCGACGGTGGCCGACGGGGCCCGGGAACGGCTCCCGGGCCCGGCCCGCACCGGTCACGCCGGGCGGCGTACCTCCACCGTCCGGAAGCGGTTCGCCACGAAGGCTCCGTCGCACAGCACCGCATTGGCCGCCGGGTTGCCGCCCGAGCCGTGGAAGTCCGAGAACGCCGCGGTCTGGTTCACATAGACCCCGCCGGTCAGATTCAGCGACAGCTGGGCGCACTCCTCCAGGCAGGCCGCTTCCACCAGCTGCTCGACCTCGGGCGAGGTGGTGTACGCGCCGACCGTCATGGCGCCCTGGTCGCGGACCGTGCGCCGCAGCAGATCCACCGCGTCGGCCGCGGAATCGACGGCCACCGCGAAGGACACCGGGCCGAAGCACTCCGACATGTAGGCCGCCTCGTCGTCCGGCTTGGCGGCGTCCAGCTTGACGATCACCGGCGTGCGGACCGTCGCCCCGGGGAACTCGGGGTTGGCCACCTCACGCGAGGCCAGCGCCACCTCGCCGAGCCCGGCCGCCGCGGCGATCCGCTCCTTGACCTGCGGATTGACGATGGCGCCCAGCAGGGCGTTGGCCCGCGCGTCATCGCCCAACAGGCCGCTCACCGCGCCCGCGAGATCGGTGACCACCTCGTCGTACGACTTCGGTCCGGCGTCCGTGGTGATGCCGTCGCGCGGGATCAGCAGATTCTGCGGGGTGGTGCACATCTGGCCGCTGTAGAGCGACAGCGAGAACGCGAGGTTGCTGAGCATGCCCTTGTAGTCGTCGGTGGATTCGATGACGACGGTGTTGACTCCGGCCTTCTCCGTGAAGACCTGCGCCTGCCGGGCGTGCGTCTCCAGCCAGTCGCCGAAGGCGGTCGAGCCGGTGTAGTCGATGATGCGGACCTCGGGACGGACGGCCAGCGTCTTGGCCAGACCCTCGCCCGGCCTGTCCACGGCCAGGCACACCAGGTCGGCGGGGAAACCGGCCTCGGTGAGCACCTCACGGGCCACCTTGACGGTCAGCGCCAGCGGCAGCACGGCGCGCGGATGCGGCTTGACCAGCACCGGGTTGCCGGTCGCCAGGGAGGCGAACAGGCCGGGATAGCCGTTCCACGTCGGGAAGGTGTTGCAGCCGATCAGCAGGGCGACACCGCGCGGCACGGCCGTGAAGCTCTTGGCCAGCTCGAGCGGGTCACGCTTGCCCTGCGGCTTGGACCACGGCGCCTGCTCCGGCGTGCGGACCTGCTCGGCGTAGGCGTATGTCACCGCCTCCATGCCGCGGTCCTGGGCATGGGGCCCGCCCGCCTGGAACGCCATCATGAAGGCCTGGCCGCTGGTGTGCATCACGGCCTGGGCGAACTCATGGGTGCGCGCACTGATCCGGGCCAGGATCTCCAGGCACACCGCCGCCCGGGTCTCGGGGCCGGCGTCCCGCCAGACGGGAAGCGCGGCGCGCATGGCCGGCAGCAGCGCGTCCACGTCCGGGTGCGGATAGCTGATGCCCAACTCCGGTCCGTACGGCGAAACTTCCTCGCCGGTCCAGTCGTCAGTGCCGGGCTGGTCCAGCTCGAACCGCTTGCCGCGCAGCGCCTCGAAAGCGGCCTGCCCGTCGGCTGCGGCGGTCTCGCCGTACGCCTTGGGGTGCTCGGGGTGCGGGGACCAGTAGGCGCGGGTGCGGATCGCCTCCAGTGCCTGGTCGAGGGTCGGGCGGTGCTTCTCGATCAACTGCGCTGCGGTCATTTCGGCGGCCATCGATGACCAACTCCTCGTCGAGCCGGGCGGAGAGTGGATAAGGGCTGGGAGCGGACAAGGCAACGGAGTTAGAGTAACCGAACGATCGGTCGGGGCGAGAGGGCCCGGCGAGCCTGTGGAAAAGTCGGTCGGGGAGGATCAGCTGGCATGACGGAGATCGGGACCAGCAGCACCGTGGCAGTGGTGGGTACCGGCACCATGGGACAGGGAATCGCGCAGGTCGCGCTGGTCGCGGGCCATCGCGTACGCCTCTATGACACCGCACCCGGGCGCGCCGGGCAGGCCGCCGAGGCGATCGCGGGGCGGCTCGGCCGGCTCGTCGAAAAGGGCCGGATCTCGGCGGACGAGCGGGACGCCGCCCGCGCGCGCCTCTCCCCCGCCACCGCCCTCGCGGAGCTGGCCGACGCCGCCGTCGTCATCGAGGCGATCCTGGAGCAACTTCCCGCCAAGCAGGAGCTGTTCGCCGCCCTGGAGGACATCGTGGCGGCGGACTGCCTGCTGGCCACCAACACCTCCTCGCTGTCGGTGACCGCGGTCGCGGGCCGGCTGCGTCACCCGGGCCGCTGCGTGGGCCTGCACTTCTTCAACCCCGCGCCGCTGCTCCCCCTGGTCGAGGTGATCAGCGGCTTCGCCACCGACGAGGCGGCCGCCACCACCGCTTGCGACACCGCCGCGGCCTGGGGGAAACGGCCGGTGCGCTGCGCCGACACCCCCGGCTTCATCGTCAACCGCATCGCCCGTCCCTTCTACGCCGAGGCCCTGCGGGCCTACGAGGAGCGGGTCGCCGACCCCGCCACCATCGATGCGGTGCTACGCGACGGCACCGGATTCAAGATGGGGCCCTTCGAGCTGACCGACCTCATCGGGCAGGACGTGAACGAGGCGGTCACCCATTCCGTGTGGCAGGCCTTCTTCCAGGACCCGAAGTTCACCCCCTCCCTGGCGCAGCGCAGGCTGGTCGAGTCCGGGCTGCACGGCCGTAAGGCGGGGCGCGGATGGTTCGACTACTCCGAGGGCGCCCGCCGGCCGGAACCGCGGACCGCGGAGCCCTGCCCGGCGCCTGGTTCCGTCGGCCTGCACGCGCAGCTGCCCGGACCCGCGGCGGTGCTGGGCGAGCTCATCGAGGAGGCGGGGATCAAGGTCACCCGCGACCGCACCCCGGGGGCGCCGGAGGGCTTCATCCGTCTTCCCGGTGGGGCCTGTCTGGCGCTCACCAACGGCTCTCCGGCCACGGCCGCCGGCCATGAGAAGGACATCCGCTTCGACCTCTCCCTGGACTACCGCGCCGCGACCCGGATCGCGCTGGCGGCCTCGGCGGCGGTCTCCGAGGCGGACCTCGCGGAGGCCGTCGGGCTGTTCCAGGCGCTGGGCAAGCAGGTCAGCGTGATCGAGGACGCCCCGGGAATGATCGTCGCCCGGACCATCTCCATGATCATCGACTTCGCCGTGGACGCCGCGGCCCGCGAGGTGGCCACTCCCGAGGACATCGACACGGCGATGCGGCTGGGCGTGAACTACCCCGGCGGTCCCATGGAATGGGCCGAGCGGCTCGGCGCCCGTTGGGTGCGGGATCTGCTGGATGCGCTGCACCACCAGTACGGCGGGGGACGCTATGGACCGTCCCGGGCGCTGCGGCGCCGTGCAGACCTCGAGGAATTGGTGCTCTAATCATGACCATGGCCAAGCGCGACACCTATACGCCCGATTCGCTGCTCGCGGTCGCCGTCGAGGTGTTCAACGAGCGCGGCTACGACGGCACGTCCATGGAGCACCTCTCCAAGGCAGCCGGTATCTCGAAGTCCTCGATCTACCACCATGTGCGCAGCAAGGAAGAGCTGCTGCGCCGGGCCATAAGCCGGGCCCTGGACGGCCTGTTCGGCGTGCTGGAGGAGCCGGCCGCCGTCCAGGGGCGGGCGATCGAGCGCCTGGAGCACGTCACCCGGCGGGTGGCCGAGGTGCTGATGGACGAACTCCCCTATGTGACGCTGCTGTTGCGGGTCCGCGGAAACACGGACACCGAGCGGTGGGCCATGGAGCGCCGCCGGGAGTTCGACCACGAGGTGTCCGACCTGCTCAAGCAGGCCGCCGCGGACGGCGACCTGCGGGACGACGTGGACATCCGGCTGGCCACGAGGCTGCTCTTCGGCATGATCAACTCGATTGTGGAGTGGTACCGGCCGGGTCGGGGCGGCGCGGTCAGCCGTGACGAGGTCGCCGAGGCCGTGGTGCGGACGGCATTCGCGGGACTGCGCAAGCCCTGAGCGGCCCCCGGCCCCGAGGGCGGCCAGGCGTGAGCCCGGCAGGCGCCGGGGCGCCCGTGCCCGGTGAGAGGCAGTGCAGTGGTGAGGCCGGAGCCGGTCATCCGTCTTCGGGGCCGAGATCGGTCTCCTCGAAGACCAGCAGGGTGCGGGTGCTGAGGACCTCCGGTATCGACTGGATACGGGTGAGGACCAGCTCGCGCAGCTCGCGGTTGTCCTTCGTGTGGACCAGCAGCAGCACATCGAAGTCGCCGCTGACCAGGGCGATGTGGGTGGCCCCCGGGAGTGCCGTGAGCTGCTTGCGCACGGTCCGCCAGGAGTTCTGCACGATCTTCAGCGTGATGTAGGCGGAGGCGCCCTGACCTGCCCGTTCCTGGTCGATCAGGGCGCTGAAGCCGCGGATCACCCCATCGTCGATCAGCCGGTTGATCCGGGCGTAGGCATTGGCGCGCGAGACATGGACCCGCTCGGCCACGGAGCGTATCGACGCCCTGCCGTCGGTCTGCAGCATGCGCAGGATCGAGCGGTCGATGGTGTCCAGCGGGCGCGCGGCCGGCGCGGGCGGGGCGGGGGCCGCCGGTGGCGGGCCGGCTGACGTCGCCGGTTGCCCGCCGGAATTGGCCATCTGTTCGTCCGGCATGTGGTCCCGCCTCCCCTTTGTGGACGCCCTGGCTTCATCTCAAGCTGTGGAGAACCGTTTGTCCACAGGCTGAGCCCGCCTGTAGCCAAAATGCATCAGCGACCGAACAATCGGTAGGGCAGGGCGTACCCGCCCTGGCCGATTCCATCCTGCCCATCCGCCGCCCCCCACCACCCCACATGCGGCGCATCGCGCCACCCCCTTCGATCCGAGGAGGTGCTCGACATGACGGTCCTAGAGCAGCCCGGCAGCAGCAGGAACACAAGCAGCCTGGCCGGTCCGCCGCCCGCCTGGCATCCGCGCGTCGACCCCGCGCCCCTCCTGCCCGACGCGGAGCCGTACCGCCTCCTGGGCACGGACGCCGCCGCCCGGCTCGACTCCGGACTGCTGACCCGGCTGTACACCCAGCTGGTCCGCGGCCGCCGGTACAACGCCCAGGCCACGGCCCTGACCCGGCAGGGACGCCTGGCGGTCTACCCGTCCTCCACCGGCCAGGAGGCCTGTGAGGTCGCCGCGGCGCTGGCCCTGGAGGACCGGGACTGGCTCTTCCCCAGCTACCGCGACACCCTCGCCGCCGTGGCCCGCGGCCTCGACCCCGTCCAGGCCCTGACCCTGCTGCGCGGCGACTGGCACACCGGCTACGACCCCCATGAACACCGCATCGCCCCGCTGTGCACCCCGCTCGCCACCCAGCTCCCGCATGCTGTGGGCCTGGCGCACGCCGCGCGCCTCAAGGGCGACGAGGTGGTCGCGCTGGCCATGGTCGGCGACGGCGGCACGAGCGAGGGCGACTTCCACGAGGCGCTGAACTTCGCGGCGATCTGGCAGGCCCCGGTCGTCTTCCTCGTCCAGAACAACGGCTTCGCGATCTCGGTGCCGCTCGCCAAGCAGACCGCCGCGCCGTCCCTCGCCCACAAGGCGGTCGGATACGGCATGCCGGGCCGCCTCGTTGACGGCAACGACGCCCCCGCGATGCACGAGGTGCTCACCGAGGCCGTGGAGCGGGCCCGCAGGGGCGGCGGCCCCACCCTGATCGAGGCCGTCACCTACCGCATCGAGGCGCACACCAATGCCGACGATGCCACCCGCTACCGCAGCGATGCCGAGGTCGAGACCTGGAAGGCACACGACCCGATAGCCCTCCTGGAGCGTGAGCTGGCCGCCCGCGACCTGCTGACCGACGACTTCGTCGCCACCACCCGGGACGGGGCCGAGGACCTGGCGGCCGACCTCAGGGAGCGGATGAACGCCGACCCGGAGCTGGACCCGATGGACCTGTTCACCCATGTATTCGCCGAGCAGACCGGCCAACTCCGTGCACAGGCCGCACAGCTGCGTGCCGAGCTGGACGCCGAGGCCGCCGGACACACCGAGGACGCAGCGGGCGCCGACGGGTCCGCCGAGGAGGCCAGGCCATGACGACCACCGCTCCGGCGACCTCGCGCAAGCCCGCCACGATGGCGCAGGCGCTGACCCGCGCGCTGCGCGACGCCATGGCCGATGACCCGTCCGTACATGTCATGGGCGAGGACGTCGGCGCCCTGGGCGGCGTCTTCCGGGTCACCGACGGCCTCGCCAAGGAATTCGGCGAGGACCGCTGCACCGACACCGCGCTCGCCGAGGCCGGCATCCTGGGCACCGCCGTCGGTATGGCGATGTACGGGCTGCGGCCGGTCGTTGAGATGCAGTTCGACGCGTTCGCCTACCCGGCGTTCGAGCAGTTGGTAAGCCACGTCGCCCGGATGCGCAACCGCACCCGCGGCGCGCTGACGATGCCGCTGACCATCCGCGTCCCGTACGGCGGTGGGATCGGCGGCGTCGAGCACCACAGTGACTCCTCCGAGGCGTATTACCTCGCCACCCCGGGACTCCAGGTCGTCACCCCGGCGACCGTCGAGGACGCCTACGGGCTGCTGCGTGCCGCGATCGCCTCCGACGACCCGGTGGTCTTCCTCGAGCCCAAGCGGCTGTACTGGTCCAAGGCCGACTGGTCGCCCGAGGCCCCCACCGAGGTCGCCCCCCTGGGCCGCGCCGAGATCCGGCGCAGGGGCAGCAGCGCCACGCTGATCACCTACGGCCCGTCGCTCCCGGTCTGTATGGAGGCCGCCGAGGCCGCCCGCGCCGAGGGCTGGGACCTGGAAGTGGTCGATCTGCGCTCCCTGATGCCGTTCGACGACGAGACGGTCTGCGCCTCGGTGCGGCGGACCGGGCGGGCCGTGGTGGTCCACGAGTCGAACGGGTTCGGCGGTCCCGGAGGGGAGATCGCCGCACGGATCACCGAGCGCTGCTTCCACCACCTGGAAGCGCCGGTGCTGCGCGTTGCAGGCTTCGACATCCCGTATCCGCCGCCGATGCTGGAGCGGCACCACCTTCCGGGCGTGGACCGGATTCTGGACACTGTCGCCCGTCTCCAGTGGGAGTCGGACTGGACCGAGGGACGTGGTGAGTGATGGCCGTGGTCCGCGAGTTCACCCTGCCCGACCTGGGCGAGGGCCTCACCGAGGCGACGATCGTGCAATGGCTGGTCGAGGTCGGCGAAGTGGTCGCCGTCGACCAGCCGGTGGTGGAGGTCGAGACCGCCAAGGCGATGGTGGAGGTGCCGTGCCCGTACGGGGGCGTGGTGACCGCCCGCTTCGGGGAGGAGGGGGCCGAGGTGCCGGTGGGGGCACCGCTGGTGACGGTCGCAGTGGGGGCCGTACCGGATGACCTGGCGGGGGCCGCTCCCGGGGCGGGGCCCGGCGCCGGGGTGGATGGCGGTGCGCCCGAGGCGGGTGTGCCGGCTGCGGGTCCGGCCCCCGGGGCGTCCGCGGGCGGTACGGCAGATTCCGGATCCGGGAACGTGCTGGTCGGCTACGGCACGAGCGCGGCGGCGGCGCGGCGGCGCCGCATCCGGCCGGGGACCGGAGCGGGGCCCGGGACAGGAGCGCCGGGGCCGTCCGGCCGGGCAACGGACGGCTCGGCCGGGACCGCCGCGGACAAGGGTGCGCCCGGTGTCTCACAGGCGGTTGCCACCGGGGGGACGGCCATGGGCGCGGCGGCTCCCACCGGCACGGCCGGTCCGGCCGGCACCCGCGAGGTGGCCGACAGCAGCCGTACGGTGGCCGTCATTTCCCCGCTGGTGCGGCGGATGGCGCGGGAGCACGGCCTGGATCTGCGGGAGTTGACGGGCTCCGGGCGGGACGGACTGATCCTCCGTACGGACGTCGAGTGCGCGATCCGGGAGCTGCGGGAACGGGAAACGGCGGCGGTCACCCCGGTCGCGGCCGGCGGCCCGACCGGTGCCGGGGCGGCGGGGGCGCGGATCGAGGCCGCCGGGACCGCGACCGGCGGAGCCGGCACGGCGGGTGAGGAGCGAATCCCGCTGAAGGGGATGCTCGGCGCGGCGGCCGAGAAGTTCAGCCGCAGCCGCCGGGAGATCCCCGAGGCGACCTGCTGGGTGGAGGCCGATGCCACCGAGCTCCTCGCCGCCCGTAAGGCGATGAATGTGCCGGACGCCCCCAAGGTGTCACTGCTCGCCCTGCTGGCCCGGATCTGTACGGCCGCGCTCGCGCGGTTCCCGGCGCTCAACTCCACCGTCGACACCGAGGCCCAGGAGATCGTCCGGCTGCCCGCCGTCCATCTGGGCTTCGCGGCGCAGACCGACCGCGGCCTGGTGGTGCCGGTCGTACGGGACGCCCATGCCCGTACGGTCGAGGACCTGTCCGCCGAGATCGCCCGGCTCACCGGGACCGCCAGGGCCGGCGGGCTCTCCCTGGCCGAGCTGACGCATGGCACGTTCACCCTCAACAACTACGGCGTCTTCGGCGTCGACGGCTCCACGCCGATCATCAACCACCCCGAGGCGGCGATGCTCGGCGTCGGCCGGATAGCCGCCAAACCCTGGGTCCACGAGGGCGAGTTGGCCGTCCGGCAGGTCGTCCAGCTCTCGCTGACCTTCGATCACCGGGTGTGCGACGGCGGCACCGCCGGCGGCTTCCTCCGGTTCGTCGCCGACTGTGTGGAGCAGCCCGCGCTGTTGCTCCGCACGCTGTGACGGTTGTGCGCCCGGTGGCGGCCGTGACTCCGGTGACCGGGGCGATACCGGAGCCCGGCCGCACCGCCGGTGCGGGCGGCCCGGAAGCCCCGCCGACCCCCGTTGTGGGCGAGCTGACAGCTGCCGCCCCTCCGGCAGCGGTGTGAACCAGCCGCCCCCGGCGATACTCAGGGGGTGAACGACCTCACCGACCACGACACCGTGGTGCTGGCCGGCGGTGCGGCCCGGCGGCTCGGCGGGGCGGACAAACCCGCCGTGTCCGTCGGCGGCCGCCCGCTGCTGGACCGCGTGCTCGCCGCCTGCCCCGACGCGGCGACCACGGTCGTCGTCGGCCCCGTCCGCCCGACCACCCGCCCCGTCGTGCACGCCCTCGAGGACCCGCCCGGCGGCGGCCCGCTCGCCGCACTGGACGCCGGCCTGCGGCACACCACCGCACCGACGGTGCTCGTCCTCTCCGCCGATCTCCCGTTTTTGACGGCAGGCACCGTACGGAGCCTCCTGGCGGCGGCGACGCGCACGGCGGGCGCTGTCGGACCGGACGGCAGCCCCGCGCCCCGCGACGGGGCGATGCTCCGGGACGCCTCGGGGCGGGACCAGCCGCTCGTGGCCGCCTACCGGACCGGGCCGCTGCGCCGTGCCCTGGCGCGGATCCGGTCCGCGCACGGCGGCCTGGCCGGACTCCCGCTGCGGACGCTGTCGGCCGAGTTGCTGCTCGAACGGGTCCCGGACCCCGGCGCCACGGCCTCCTTCGACTGCGACACCTGGGAAGACATCAGCGCAGCACGCGCCCGCATCAGGGAGCATGGGAACGTGTTGGATGAATGGATCACCGCAGTCAAGGCCGAATTGGACATCGAGCTCGATGTCGACACGGCGGCGCTTCTCGACCTCGCGCGGGACGCGGCCCATGGCGTGACCCGCCCCGCCGCGCCGCTGACGACCTTTCTGATCGGTTACGCGGCGGGCCGCCAGGGCCGTGACGTGCAGGAACTGGCCGACCGGACCGCTGCGCTGGCCAAGCGCTGGGCGGCCGAGTCCGAGCGCGCGCCCGGCGCCGGCCGCGCCACGGGTGCCGAAGCGAAGCCCGCGGAATGACCCACGGGGAATGGGGCGGGGAGCCCGGCATGGCGGGCTCGACCTGGGGCGAACCCGGCGGCGACCCCTTCGACGACGCGCTCGCGCTGGCCAACGGCACGGCGCCGAGGCGCGGACGGCCCG
Organism: Streptomyces sp. NPDC058773; assembly: GCF_042746015.1. NCBI lineage: Bacteria > Bacillati > Actinomycetota > Actinomycetes > Kitasatosporales > Streptomycetaceae > Streptomyces > Streptomyces sp. NPDC058773. The sequence continues at coordinate 43,900 of NZ_JBHYPE010000001.1, read as the reverse complement.
GTTCCGGGCCCGAGTCCACGACCGTCACCGTGCCCTACGCCGCCGGAGGAGCCGCGGCGGCCACCTCCGCCGCGCGCGACGGCGGCGACGTCCCCTACACACCGGACGACCCTTTCGCCCCTGACGACCCGGCCGCCGCCCGGAGCCGCTCCGGCCCCTCCGGCCCCTCCGGCCCCTCCGGCCCGGCGGACCCCGCGCCGCCCACCGGCCCCGGGCCGCGCCCCGCCCCGGCCGCCGTCCCCTGGCACCGCGCCCGCGAACTCGCCGAGCGCGCCGTCCCCGGCCCGCCCGCCGCCGAGACCTCCGCGCTCGGCGAGGCGCTCGGCCGTACCCTCGCGGCGCCCCTGACCGCGCTCACCGACCTGCCGTCGTTCGACACCTCGGCGATGGACGGCTGGGCGGTCTCCGGCCCCGGCCCCTGGCTCCTGGACCCGCCCGCCGACGCCGCCGAGCCGGGCCGGGCGGGCCCCCGGTCCGGCATCCTCGCCGGTCACGACGTCACCGAAGGCCTCCTCGACGGCCATGCGATCCCGATCGCCACCGGCGCACGCGTCCCGTCCGGTGCCACCGCCGTACTGCGCAGCGAGCACGGCGAGGTCCGGACGCTGAGCGACGGCGGCCGCCGGCTGTACGCGCCGCGGCCCGCGCCGCCCGGCCAGGACATCCGCCCGCGGGGCCAGGAGTGCCGCCACGGCGACCAACTGCTGCCCGCGGGCGCCCTGGTGACCCCCGCCGTCCTCGGCCTGGCCGCCGCGGCCGGTTACGACGAGCTGACCGCCTACCGCCGGCCGCGCGCCGAAGTCTTCGTCCTGGGCGATGAGCTGCTGGACCGCGGGCTGCCGCGGGAGGGCCGGATCCGTGACGCCCTCGGCCCGATGCTCGCCCCCTGGCTGCATGCGCTGGGTGTCGAGGCGGCGGCACCGCGCCATCTCGCCGACGATGCCGACGCGTTGTACGCCGCCCTCGCGGACTCCACCGCCGACGTGGTGATCACGACGGGCGGCACCGCATCGGGCCCGGTCGACCATGTGCACCCCACGCTGCGCCGGCTCGACGCGGAGGTGCTGGTGGACGGGGTGGCGGTACGCCCCGGGCACCCCATGCTGCTGGCCCGCCTGGCCCCGGGCCGGCATCTCGTCGGCCTGCCGGGCAACCCCCTCGCCGCCGTCTCCGGTCTGCTCACCCTCGCCGAACCGCTGCTCCGTACGCTCGCCGGACGCCGTCCCGCCGAGCCGTACCGCACCCCGCTGGCCGCCGCGGTCCACGGGCATCCGCAGGACACCCGGCTCGTTCCGGTGGCCTACCGCGACGACCTGCGGCACGGCCTGACAGTGGTGCCGCTGCGCTTCCACGGCCCGGCCATGCTGCGCGGGATCGCCGCCGCCGACGCGCTGGCCGTCGTCCCGCCCGGAGGCGCGCGGCGCGGCACCGAGCTCGAAATCCTGGAACTCCCCTGGTCGGCGGGGTGGTCGGCGGGCTGGACGCCCGGGTCGGCCCCCGGGGACGACCCCACTGAGGCCACCGGAGGCCGCGCGTGAAGCTCCCGTCCCAGGACGCCGCGGCACGTGAGGTACCCGAGGACCGCTCGCACCGGGTGCTGCTGCCCCGCCGCGCCCCCAAGCCGCCGCTGCGGCAGGTGGCCCGCCGGCTGCTGATGGCGCTGCTGGTGCTGCTCGCGACGGTCCTCATCGTCTGGATGGACCGCGACGAGTACCACGACAACGCCAACGGCAAGGTCGACCTGCTCGACTGCTTCTACTACGCGACCGTCACGCTCTCGACCACGGGATACGGCGACATCGTCCCGTACGGCGACAGCGCGCGGTTGCTGAACATCCTGCTCATCACGCCGCTCCGGGTGCTCTTCCTGATCATCCTGGTCGGCACCACACTGGAGGTGCTGACCGAGCGCACCCGTGAGCAGTGGCAACTGAAACGCTGGAGAAACGCCTTGCGCGACCACACCGTCATCGTCGGCTTCGGGACGAAGGGCCGGTCCGCCGCCCAGACTCTGTGTGCGACGGGGCTGCACCGCGACCGCATCGTCATCGTCGATCCCAGCACCAAGGTGATCGACGCGGCGGTGGCCGACGGGTTCGCGGGCGTGGTCGGGGATGCCACCCGCAGCGACGTGCTCCTCCGGGCCGAGGTGCAGCGCGCCCACCAGGTCGTGATCGCCACACAGCGCGATGACACCGCCGTGCTGGTCTCGTTGACCGCCCGTCAGCTCAACAAGCGGGCGAACATCGTCGCGGCGGTGCGGGAGGAGGAGAACGCTCCGCTGCTGCGGCAGTCCGGCGCCGACGCCGTGATCACCTCGGCCAGTGCGGCCGGCCGGCTGCTCGGGCTCTCCGTCCACAGTCCCAGCGCAGGCACCGTCATGGAGGACCTGATCCAGCAGGGCAGCGGCCTCGACCTGGTCGAACGCACGGTGGTGAAGGCGGAGGTCGGCAAGTCCGTACGGGAGACCGACGACCTGGTCGTGTCCGTGCTGCGCGGCCACCGGCTCCTCGGCTACGACGATCCGGAGGCCAGTCCGCTGCAGAGCACGGACCGTCTGATCACCATCGTGCGGGCGTCCGCGGCGGAGGCTGCGGACCCCTCCGGCAAGCCGTCGGGCAAGCCGACCCTCCCCGGTACCGGTGTCGCCCCGATGCGCCGGGCGGATGAATAACCGCACGTGGTGCGGGGGCTGATGGCCGCTCCGGCGACAGCCACCGGCCCCCACACCTTCGCCCCGTACGCGGACGGCGAGTAGCCTCGCGCCCATGCGAGCGATCACTATCCCGGAGCCCGGTGGCCCCGAAGCACTTGTCTGGGCGGACGTCCCCGATCCGCAGCCCGCCGAGGGCGAGGTCCTGATCGAGGTCGCGGCCAGCGCCGTGAACCGCGCGGACCTGCTCCAGCGCCAGGGCTTCTACGATCCGCCGCCCGGCTCCTCCCTCTATCCGGGTCTGGAGTGCGCGGGGCGGATCAGCGCGCTCGGCCCCGGTGTGCACGGCTGGGCCGTCGGTGACGAGGTGTGTGCGCTGCTGGCCGGCGGCGGATACGCGGAGAAGGTCGCCGTGCCGGCCGGACAGCTGCTGCCGGTGCCGGCCGGCCTGGACCTGATCACGGCCGCCGCGCTGCCCGAGGTGACCTGCACGGTCTGGTCGAACGTCTTCATGATCGCGCACCTGCGGCCGGGCGAGACGCTGCTGGTGCACGGCGGTGCCAGCGGCATCGGCACGATGGCGATCCAGCTTGCCAAGGCCGTCGGCGCCCGGGTCGCGGTGACCGCGGGCGGCCCCGAGAAGCTGGCCCGCTGTGCCGAGCTGGGGGCGGACATCCTCATCGACTACCGCGAGCAGGACTTCGTCCAGGAGATCCGCAAGGCCACCGACGGCAAGGGCGCGGATGTCATCCTCGACATCATCGGCGCCAAGTACCTGCAGCGGAACGTCAAGGCGCTGGCGGTCAGCGGACGGCTGGCGATCATCGGGCTCCAGGGCGGGGTGAAGGCGGAGCTGAACCTCGCCGCCCTGATGGCCAAGCGCGCCGCGATCACCGGCGCCGGGCTGCGCGCCCGCCCGCTGAACGAGAAGGCGGCCATCGTCGCCGCGGTACGCGAGCACGTGTGGCCGCTGATCGCCAACGGTCAGGTCCGGCCGATCGTGGACCGCCTGCTCCCGATGGCGGACGCCGCCGAGGCGCACCGGGTCGTGGACGCGAGCGCGCATGTCGGCAAGGTCCTGCTGACCGTCTGAACCGACACCCGCCCCTCCCGCGACCCGCGTCGTCCGCGCCGCCTCTCCCGCGTCTGCGCCCGGTAACCCGGCCGACATGTCCAAGATGCCGTGAATCTAGTCACATGTGACGCTGGTCAGGTCACTCGACGGCTCGGCACGGGAGGGGCACTGTGGTCGCTCCAGGACTCCGTTCGCGCATCGCCACCGGTCTGTTGGTGGCTGCGGTCGTGCTGCCCGTTCCGATAGGGGCCACCTCCGCGGTGGCAGCGGACCGGCGGGCCACACCGGTCGACCGTCCCCCGCAGCTCGCCCGTCCCGGCGACCGGCCCGATGACGTCCCCGGTGACGCCGACGGCTTCGGTCTCGACGGGTACGGGGCCGACGACTTCGCGGCCGGACCGCAGCCGCCCGAGGGGTCCAAGGGCCGGGCGCGCACCGGACACCCCGGCCACCCGGGAGCCCCGGCGCGCCTCCCGGAGCTGCCGGACCACTTCCCTGGCCTGCCGCCGTACGCCCTGCCGGGCTTCCCGCACCGGCCGTCGCATCACCACTTCGGGTTCCGCGGGTACGGGTACCGGCACCACCACCGGCATCACCCGTTCGGGCCCGGCTTCTCCCCGCCCGGCCCCCCGTACGCCGACGGGGGGAGCGCCGAGTTCCCGAGGCACGGCAGGCACCGGCCCGCCGCCTCGGTGGGCTCGTCCGACTCCGACCGCGCGCACTCGCGGAGCGGCCGGCGTGCCCCGAAGAAGAAGCACCGCAAGCCTTCGTTGTCGGCGTCCCATGGGCCGGCGGCTCCCTCGTCACGACCTTCCACCTCGCATCGCCACGACGTCGCGGACCGGTTCACCCGGCGCCCCTACGAGGCGTTGCCGCCCCTCCCGACGTCCGCTCCGGAGACGGCTCCCTCCGCACCGGGGGGCGTGGACGACGCCTCGGCGGCCCCGTACGCCATGGAGACGCCCGGTGCACCGGTCGAGCGGGTTCTCCCGATGGGCGCCGGGCTGGCTCTCACCGGTCTGGGGCTGGCCTTCTTCGCCCTGCGGTTGCGCCGGGGCTGATGATTTCGACGGTTTCACGTGAAACGGCGAGAATCCGCTGTTTCACGTGAAACAGCGATCGCCGGATCCGCGCGGCATGGTGGATCACCTTCTCCCAGGGGCACCACTTGTCTGGAGCCCAGGTACGAGAGAATGGCGGCATGGATATGCCGATGAACGAACGGTCGCAGGAGAATCCGCACGTCCTGGTGGTCGGCCCGGACGGCATGGCGCTCGGCGGCGGCGCCTCCGGCGGCGGGGAAGACGGCGAAGAGTCCCGGGAGACCCCCTTGACGGACATGGTCGAACAGCCTGCCAAGGTCATGCGCATCGGCAGCATGATCAAGCAGCTGCTGGAGGAGGTGAAGGCCGCGCCTCTGGACGAGGCGAGCCGGGTCCGCCTCAAGGAGATCCACTCCAGCTCGGTCAAGGAGCTGGAGGACGGTCTGGCGCCCGAGCTGGTCGAGGAGCTGGAGCGCCTGTCGCTGCCGTTCACCGATGAATCGGTGCCGACGGATGCGGAGTTGCGGATCGCCCAGGCCCAGCTGGTCGGCTGGCTGGAGGGCCTCTTCCACGGCATCCAGACCGCGCTGTTCGCCCAGCAGATGGCGGCCCGTGCCCAGCTGGAATCGATGCGTCGTGCGCTGCCGCCCGGTGCCGTTCCGATGGACGGCGACGAGGGCGCACCCGGTCACGGCGGCGCCCGCTCGGGCCCGTACCTCTGACCCGGGCTTGTTCTCCAGCGACCCGCGGCAAGCAGAGGGGCCGGCACACAGCGCGCGTGCCGGCCCCCTTCTCGTCCCCGGGTTTAGTAGTGACCCGTCGAGACGGTCAGCTCGATCGTGTCGCCGCTCTTCGGGTCCCATCGCTCAAGGCTCGACGGCTTCGTCTCGATGACCGTGTTCTTGGCCGTGTAGCCGCGGTTCTCTTCCGTGACCTTGTACTTCCAGCCCGCCGCGTCGAGGCAGGCCTTCACCGAGTCCAGGTTCTTGTAGGTGAGGAACGGGAAGTAGATCTTCTTCGGATCGCTGTAGAGCGAGTCCGGTTTGGTGCACTCGGTCGTGGCGACCGTCTTCGTCTTGTCCTCCGGCATGACGCTCTGGGTGGGCGACGCCGAGTAGGTCGAGGTCGGGTCGGGGTCCGGATCGTCGCTGCCACCGGCGCTCAGCCCGATGCCGATCGCGATCGCGGTGACCACGATGACACCGACGATCGCCGAGACGACGATCACCGCGGAGTTGCTCTTCCGCGGGGCGGGACGGCCGGCCGACTGCATCGGGGCCGGCACCGGCGGCGGGGTGTACGCCGGAGGCTGGTAGCCACCCGCATTGAACGGCGCCGGGCCCGGAACGGGGCCCGGCGCGGGCGTCGGGTAGGTGCTGTTCGGCGGCGGCGGGGGCGTGGAGGGGCCGAAGGCCGCCTGCGTCGGCTGGTACGGCTGCTGCACGCTCGGCGGTGCCGGGGTGTGCGGGTTGCCGGTGGCGGTGGGGAAGACGGCGGAGGAGACCGAGGCACCGCTGGTGCGCGCCCGCGGGCCCTCGCCGATGATCAGCGGCGTTGCACCGGACTGCCCCGACCCGACGATCCGCAGACACTCGTCCCGCATCGCCTCGGCGGTGGGGAACCGTTCGTTGGGGTTCTTCTTCAGTGCACGGGCCACCAGGGCGTCCACGGCCGGCGGCAGCGAGCTGTTGATGCTCGACGGGACCGGGGGCTCTTCCTGGACATGCGCGTAGGCGATGGCGAGCGGGGAGTCCGCGTCGAACGGCAGCTGGCCGGTGAGCAGCTCGAAGAGCATGATGCCGACGGAGTAGAGGTCGGAGCGGGCATCCACACCGCGGCCGAGCGCCTGCTCGGGCGACAGGTACTGCGGGGTGCCGACGACCATGCCGGTCTGCGTCATGGACGTCACACCGGACTGCATGGCACGGGCGATGCCGAAGTCCATGACCTTGACCACGCCGCGCTTGTTCAGCATCACGTTGCCGGGCTTGATGTCCCGGTGGACCAGGCCCATTTCATGGCTGACCTCGAGTGCGGCCAGGACATCGCCCGTGATCTTCAGAGCCTTGTCCGTCGGCATCGCGCCAATCTGCGCGATGTCGCTGTCCAGATCGGAGCGCAGCGGCTGACCTGCGACGTACTCCATGACGATGTACGGCACCATGCCGCCGTCGAGCTCGTCCTCACCGGAGTCGAAGACGGAGACGATATTGGTGTGCGTGAGCTTCGCCACGGACTGCGCCTCACGGCGGAAGCGCTCACGGAAGGCCTGCTCGCGGCCGAGCTCGGTGTGCAGGGTCTTGATCGCGACCTCGCGGTCCAGCACGCTGTCGTACGCGAGGTGAACGGACGCCATACCGCCCGCGCCGAGAAGATCACGAAGCTGGTAACGTCCTCCGCCGACCGAACGGCCCTCGTATTGGCCCTGAGCGCCGTCCTGGCTCATCGTTCCGCTTCCCCCTAGGCGCACTACCCGTACGTATAGCGATCAAAATCTGCAATTTCGCAGCCAAGTCTGCCCCAGGCCTCGGACACGTCAAGCCGTGTGCCCGTTCCGTGACCAGATGTGCAAGATCCCGTCACGGCCGTGGGACGTTTTGGCGCCCGATTACCCCTGGTGAACTTGCGAGGTTTGACTTCCGGCGGGTTTGATGGCCGGTCCACGACGGACCGGTGGGTGCCGCGGAACCTGTAGCGTGCTCTAGCGAAGACCGATGACCTTACCGCTTTCATGCGGATCGATTCGACGGCGAGGACCGATGGCACCGACGCAGAGCCCCCAGGGCCCGTCCGAACCTGACGCCACCGGCTCCAATATCCCCGACGCACCGGAGATGTGGGGCAACGGCGGGCTGGTCGGCGACGGCCGCTACCGGCTCACGCGACGGCTGGGTCGCGGCGGTATGGCGGAGGTGTTCGCGGCCGAGGACGTACGGCTCGGCCGTACCGTCGCCGTGAAGCTGCTGCGGGCCGACCTCGCCGAGGACCCGGTTTCCAAGGCCCGCTTCACGCGTGAGGCACAGTCCGTGGCCGGCCTGAACCACCACGCGGTGGTGGCGGTCTACGACTCCGGCGAGGACCTGGTCGGCGGCAACACCGTGCCGTACATCGTGATGGAGCTGGTCGAGGGCCACACCATCCGTGACCTGCTGCTCAACGCCGACGCCCCGCCGCCGGACCAGGCGCTGATCATCGTCTCCGGTGTGCTGGAGGCGCTGGCCTACAGCCACCAGCACGGCATCGTGCACCGTGACATCAAGCCCGCGAACGTGATCATCACCAACAGCGGCGCCGTCAAGGTCATGGACTTCGGCATCGCCCGTGCCCTGCACGGTGCGCAGTCGACCATGACGCAGACCGGCATGGTCATGGGCACCCCCCAGTACCTCTCCCCGGAGCAGGCGCTCGGCAAGACCGTCGACACCCGCTCCGACCTCTACGCCACCGGCTGTCTGCTCTACGAACTCCTCACGCTGCGGCCGCCGTTCACCGGCGAGACGCCGCTCTCGGTCGTCTACCAGCATGTGCAGGACATGCCGGTGGCGCCGTCCCTGACCAACGACGCGGTGCCGCCGGAGCTGGACGGCCTGGTCATGCGGTCGCTGGCGAAGGACCCCGACGACCGCTTCCAGTCCGCCGAGGAGATGCGCGGCCTGGTCCAGTACTCGCTGCAGATGCTGCACGAGCAGGGCGGCCACACCGGCACCTGGAACACCGGCCCGGTCGCCGTGCACGAGGGCGGCCTCACCCCGTCCATGGGCACCGCGGCCACCACGGCGATGCCGCATTCCGACGCCGGCCAGACCACGGCGCAGCCGATTCTGTCCGGTATGCGGGACGACGACGGCGGTTTCGACGGCGGGCCCCGGCCGGCCAAGGGCGGCCGCGGCAAGGTCTGGCTGATCGCGGCGCTGGCGGTGATCGCCATCGCGGTGGGTGTGGCCTTCGCGCTGCAGAACGGCGGCGGCCAGGAGAAGAAGCAGGAGACGCCCACCTCGCAGTCGCCGAAGCCGTCGAAGGACGACAAGACGAGCGAGCCGCCGACGGAAGAGCCGAGCATTCCGGAGACCGAGCCGGATGACACGGGCGGTGACAGCGGCACGTACTCCGAGCCGCCGTCCGCGGAGCCCAGCACCCCGCCGTCGTCCCAGCCGCCGTCCTCGCAGCCGCCGTCCTCGGAGCCGCCGTCGTCCCAGCCGCCGACGTCCGAGGAGCCGACCGACCCCACGGAGCCCACCGACCCGGCCGACCCCAGTGGCGGGACCGCCGACGGGGGCGCCGCCGACGGCGGCTCGGACACCGGCATCACGGCGGGTGCGACCGGCTGACGGCCGGCCCGTCCCCGGGTCAGCGGGTGAAGGCGTTCCGCACGGCGCGGTACTCGCGGGTCCACCACACGGCCAGTGCGGCCGCCGCCGGAAACTGTGGGTCGGTGCGGCGGTCGCCCAGCTGGTAGCGCCAGGTGAGCATCCAGAAGTCGTTCAGCCGCTCCCACCACACCCGGTGGACGGCCGCCGCGAGTTCCTCGGCACCGGCCCCGCAGGCACTGCGGTAGGCGCCCGCGTACGCCGCCACCTTGGCGAGGTCCAGCGTGCCGCAGGGGCGTACGAAGAAGATCGCGGCGGCGCGTACCGCCTCTTCGGCGCGCGGCTGGACGCCCAGCCGGTCCCAGTCGACGATCGCGGTCGGTTCGCTGCCCTGGTAGAGCACGTTCAGCGGGTGGAAGTCGCCGTGCACCCAGCCCGCGGGAGGCTCCGCCCCGGGGGCCGGGCGGCGGTGCGCCTGCTCCGCCAGCAGGGCCCGGCGCTCCAGCAGACGGTGTTCGGCGAGTTCGTCGAAGCTGGTGCGCGGCCGGGCGCCGCGGGCCAGGGCCAGCAGCTCGTCGATCGTCTCGAAGGTCCGCTCGGGGTCGGCGCCGGCGTCCGCGCAGGGCGGCCGGGGCGGATGCGGTTCGTCCGCCATGACCTCCGCGAGCGCGGTGTGTACGAGCCCGAGCAGGCCACCGAGCCGCCGGGACTGGCCGCGGGTCAGCGCGGCGCCGCCGAGATGGCGGCCTTCGACCCAGGGGTGCAGGGCGTAGCAGCGGCCGTCGAGGACGGTGACGGTGCAGCCGTCCTCATGGGCGACGGGCGGGGCGACCGGGAGGCCGAGCGCGGCGAGCCGGTAGGTGGCGCGGTGCTGGCGGGTGAGGGCGGCGCGGTCGCCGTCGAGGTGGTGTTTGAGGAAGTAGCGGCCGCGGGTGGTGGCGAGGAAGTAGCCGTGGTTGAGCAGGCCCTCGGCGACGGGTTCACAGGACAGCGGTGTACCGGCGCCTGCGTAGTGGCGGAGCAGGTGTCCGAGGGTGTCTCTGTCGGGCGTCGCCGCCGTTCGGACTACAGATGAGCGCAGCACCCGCCAGATGTTAGATCAACTACGCCCGTCAGAGTGGGTGTGCCGGAAGGCCTTACGCAGAGTGCGCGCCGGGGGGCGCTCGGCGCCCCCCTTGCCGGTCAGTGCCGTTCCGCCTGCATACGGGCGACATAGGCGGCGGCCTGCGAACGGCGCTCCATTCCGAGCTTGGACAGCAGGCTGGAGACATAATTCTTGATCGTTTTCTCGGCGAGATGGAGCCGCTCGCCGATCGCGCGATTGGTCATTCCCTCGCCGATCAGATCGAGGATTCTGCGCTCCTGGTCGGTGAGGCTCGCCAGCCGCTCGTCGCCCTTCGCGGCATTGCCGTCGCGCAGGCGCTCCAGCACCCGGGCGGTCGCCACCGGGTCGAGCAGGGACTTCCCGGCCGCCACCTCGCGCACCGCGGAGAGGAGTTCGTTCCCCCGGATGGCCTTGAGGACATAACCGGCCGCACCGGCCATGATCGCATCGAAAAGGGCCTCGTCATCCGCGAACGAGGTGAGCATCAGGCATTTGATGTCCTCGTCCTGTGAACGGATCTCACGGCAGACCTCGACGCCGCTCCCGTCGGGCAGCCGGACATCGAGCACCGCGACGTCCGGACGGGTCGCCGGGATCCTGACCAGGGCATCTGCCGCGGTGCCCGCCTCGCCGACGACCTCGATGTCGTCCTCGACCGAGAGCATTTCGTGGACACCGCGCCGGACAACTTCGTGGTCATCGAGCAGGAATACCGTGATTTTTCCGTCTTCGCGCACCCCACCAGTCTCACACATCAACCCTTCCCGTGCTCCAGGTCACCGATATAACGTGCCGTTGTCCCGGCGGCCTGCAACGCTGTGACCAGGAGTTGTTCCAAGCCTTCGCGATTTACTTGGAAACCCAAGCAAAATCGCAGGTCAACGCCGTTTCCACTTCGGCTTTGACAATGGGTAACGTGCAATGAGCAGGCCACTGTCCGGGAGCTTTGTTCCACCCGGATCCGGGCCGCGAACGCACACACCCCGTGCGCCGTATCGGATACCGGGTGAGCCGCAATACGGCCACCGGCGGACCCCGGGGGCCGGACAGACGGAGGAGCAGCACGTGACCGTGGAAGGCACTGCGCAGCGGAAAAACGCCCGCGCCAGCAGCAAGCGCACCACCGCCAAAAAGGCGACGTCGGCAAAGAAGACGTCCCCGGCCAAGGCCCGGAACTCCGGCCGGGGCGAGCAGGCGGAGCACGACCAGCTCGTACAACTGCTGACGCCCGAAGGCAAGCGGATCGAGCACCCGGATTACTCGATCGACCTTTCCGCCGACGAACTGCGCGGGCTCTACCGCGACATGGTGCTGACGCGGACGTTCGACGCCGAGGCGACCACCCTCCAGCGCCAGGGCGAACTGGGCCTGTGGGCCTCGCTGCTGGGCCAGGAGGCCGCCCAGATCGGCTCCGGCCGCGCGCTGCGCGACGACGACTACGTCTTCCCGACCTACCGCGAGCACGGTGTGGCGTGGTGCCGCGGAGTCGACCCGACGAACCTGCTGGGCATGTTCCGCGGTGTCAATCACGGTGGCTGGGATCCCAACAGCAACAACTTCCACCTCTACACCATCGTCATCGGCTCGCAGACGCTGCACGCGACCGGCTATGCGATGGGTGTGCAGAAGGACGGCGCGGATTCCGCGGTCATCGCCTATTTCGGTGACGGCGCTTCCAGCCAGGGAGATGTCGCGGAATCCTTCACCTTCTCCGCGGTCTACAACGCCCCGGTCGTGTTCTTCTGCCAGAACAACCAATGGGCGATTTCCGAACCCACCGAGAGGCAGACCCGAGTGCCGCTCTACCAGCGCGCACGCGGTTTCGGATTCCCCGGAGTCCGGGTCGACGGCAATGACGTGCTGGCCTGTCTGGCGGTGACCAAAGCGGCGCTGGAACGGGCACGTACCGGCCAGGGCCCGATGCTCATCGAGGCGTTCACCTACCGCATGGGCGCGCACACCACCTCCGACGACCCGACGAAGTACCGGGCGGACGAGGAGCGGGCCGCCTGGGAGGCCAAGGACCCGATCCTGCGCCTGCGGACCTACCTGGAGGCCGAGGGCCTCGTCGACGACGCGTACCTCGCCTCGATCGACGAGGAGAGCGAGGCCCTGGGCAAGCGGGTCCGCGAAGCCGTACGCGCCATGCCCGACCCGGACACCATGGCGATCTTCGAGAATGTCTATGCCGACGGGCATGCGCTCGTCGATGAGGAGCGCGCGCAGTTCGCCGCGTACCAGGCGTCGTTCGCCGACGCCGATCTTGTCGCGGAGGGGAACTGACCATGGCCGTCTTCGAGAAGATCACCATCGCCAAGGCGATCAACGAGTCGCTGCGGGCCTCCATGGAGGCCGACCCCAAGGTCCTCGTCATGGGCGAGGACGTCGGCAAGCTCGGCGGCGTCTTCCGCGTCACCGACGGGCTGCAGAAGGACTTCGGCGAGGACCGGGTGATCGACACCCCGCTCGCCGAGTCCGGCATCGTCGGCACCGCGATCGGTATGGCGCTGCGCGGCTACCGCCCGGTCGTCGAGATCCAGTTCGACGGCTTCGTCTTCCCCGCCTACGACCAGATCGTCACCCAGCTCGCGAAGATGCACGCCCGCGCGCTGGGCAAGGTCAAGGTGCCGGTCGTCATCCGTATCCCCTACGCGGGCGGCATCGGCGCGGTCGAGCACCACTCCGAGTCCCCCGAGGCGCTCTTCGCGCACGTCGCGGGTCTCAAGATCGTCACTCCCTCGAACTCCTCCGATGCCTACTGGATGCTCCAGCAGGCCATCGCCGGCGACGACCCGGTCATCTACTTCGAGCCCAAGCGCCGCTACCACGACAAGTCGCGGCTGGACACCGAGTCGATCCCGGACCCGCTGCACAAGGCCCGGGTCGCCCGGACCGGCTCCGACCTCACGCTGGCCGCCTACGGGCCGATGGTCAAGGTCTGCCAGGACGTCGCCAATGTCGCGGCCGAGGAGGGCAAGTCGCTCGAGGTCGTCGACCTGCGCTCGCTCTCCCCGATCGACTTCGACACCGTGCAGTCCTCGGTGCAGAAGACCGGCCGGCTGGTCGTCGTCCACGAAGCCCCGGTCTTCTTCGGCGCGGGGGCCGAGATCGCCGCCCGGATCACCGAGCGGTGCTTCTACCACCTGGAGGCCCCGGTCCTGCGGGTCGGCGGCTTCCACTCCCCGTATCCGCCCTCCCGTCTGGAGGACGAGTACCTTCCGGGGCTGGACCGGGTGCTCGACGCCGTTGACCGTGCGTTGGCGTACTGAGGGTTTGAGGAGAGTTCGTGACCATGACTGCAAGTACCGCCAAGGCTCAGCGCTTCCGCGAGTTCAAGATGCCCGACGTCGGCGAGGGGCTGACCGAGGCCGAGATCCTCAAGTGGTACGTCCAGCCCGGCGACACCGTCACCGACGGCCAGGTCGTCTGTGAGGTCGAGACCGCCAAGGCCGCCGTGGAACTGCCCATTCCCTTCGACGGGGTGGTGCACGAGCTGAACTTCGGCGAGGGCGTCACCGTCGACGTCGGCACCGTCATCATCTCCGTGGACACCGACCCGGGCGCCGGGCCGGCCGCGGCACCGGCGGCTGCTCCGGCTGCGCAGGAGACCGCCAAGGCCGAGGAGGAGGCCGAGCCGCAGGGCCGGCAGGCGGTACTGGTCGGCTACGGCGCCGCGCCGTCGTCGACGAAGCGCCGGGCCCGCAAGCCCCAGGCGGTGCCGGCCCAGCCGGAGCCGGTGAGCGCCGCGCTCCAGGCGGAGCTGAACGGACGGGCGGCGGCCGCACCGGTGGCTCCAGCCGCACCTGCCGCTCCGGTGGTTCCCGTTGCTCCGGTGGCGAACGGCGTGGGTGCCGGGGCCTCCGGCCGTCCGCTGGCCAAGCCGCCGGTGCGCAAGCTCGCCAAGGACCTCGGGATCGATCTGGCGACCATCGTGCCGAGCGGGCCGGACGGCATCATCACCCGTGAGGACGTTCATGCGGCCGCGGCTCCGGCAGCGGCGCCCGCACCGGCCGCCGTCGCCGAGGCGGCCGCCCCGGCGGTTGCCGTCGACACCGCGGCCCGCGAACGGCGGGTGCCGGTCAAGGGCGTACGCAAGGCCACCGCGCAGGCGATGGTCGCCAGCGCCTTCACCGCGCCGCATGTCACGGAGTTCATCACCGTCGATGTGACCCGCACGATGAAGCTGGTCCAGGAACTCAAGCAGGACCCGGACATGGCCGGGCTGCGGGTCAACCCGCTGCTTTTGGTCGCCAAGGCCTTCCTGGTGGCCCTCAAGCGCCACCCCGAGGTCAATGCGGCCTGGGACGAGGCGCGGCAGGAGATCGTCTACAAGGACGATGTGAACCTCGGGATCGCGGCGGCCACCCCGCGGGGGCTGATCGTCCCGAACATCAAGGACGCCGGGTCCAAGACGCTCCCCCAACTCGCCGAAGAACTGGGCGATCTGGTCGCCACCGCACGCGAGGGCAAGACCTCGCCGGCGGCGATGACCGGTGGCACGGTCACCATCACCAATGTCGGCGTCTTCGGCGTCGACACCGGTACGCCGATCCTCAACCCGGGGGAGTCGGCGATCCTCGCCTTCGGCGCGGTGAAGCTCCAGCCCTGGGTCCACAAGGGCAAGGTGAAAGCGCGTCAGGTCACCACCCTCGCGCTGTCCTTCGACCACCGGCTCATCGACGGCGAGCTGGGCTCCAAGCTGCTCGCGGATGTGGCGGCGGTGCTGGAGCGGCCCAAGCGGCTCATCACCTGGGGATGAGCCGGGCTGCGGGACCGGGCGGTTCGGAGCGGCGTTTCACGTGAAACGCCGCCTCGGGGCCGCCTCGGCCGGTGGACCGGGCAGCGGGACGCCACGTCGACCGGGCGTATCCCGCCCGGGAGTTCCGCTCGCCGGCCGGCTGTCCGCCGAGCCGGTGGTTCGCCGCGGAGCTCCGGAACGTCCACGGCGGCGGGGGCGCGGGCGGCGCGGGCCCGGGACGTTCGGGGGCTATGCCGTCACCGGCCGCCCCGATGAGCTGTGTGCCCGCGCCAGAGCGGCCGGAGCCGAGATCATCAAAGAGCTGACCGACACCGACTACGGCTCGCGGGAGTTCGGGGTCCGCGACCCCGAGGGCAACCTCTGGTGGTTCGGCACCTATCGCGGCGAGCCGCGCACGGCGTAGGCCCGGTCGACCGGGCCGGCGGGCGGTCAGCCGCGGATGAGCTCCACCGCCCGGCTGAAGTGGCCCACCGGCCCGGCCGGGCCGGACCCGTCGGCGCGTGCGGCACCACGGGTCAGGGCGACGCCCGCCCACAGGCCGGCGACGATCAATGCCAGCACGACGGTGTTCCGCGTACGACGGCCGGCGTTCGTCCTGGACTGCATGGTCAACTCCCCTTGGGTGTCGGAGCCTCCCCGGCTCCCTGCCTCCATTCACCCATGAGATTCACGGCGGTCCGTACGCGGCAGGTACGGACTCCTGTCCGACTTGAGGTGGACCCGACATACCTCTGGGGTCTCGCCTCCCACGGTGGCCGAGAAAGGGTTTGCGGCGCTCTGCCGGGCTGTTTACGGTCGGCGAAATGAGCAGTGAAATGATCATCCGGCGCTACCACCCGTCCGACCAGGACGTTGTCACCGACCTGTGGTCCCGCGCGGCGCGGCAGGCACACCCGTTCCTCGACGGGGAGGGCACCGGCGAACGGGCCCGGCTCCTCCGCGAGGTGTACCTCGTCCAGGGCGAGAACTGGGTTGCCGAGCGCGCCGGCCGGGTCATCGGGCTGCTCGGACTGCCGGCCGGCGGGCCCGGGAACGGCGACGGAACCGGGGCGGAGATCGGCGGACTGTTCGTGGCGCCCGAGGCCCAAGGATGCGGCGCCGGGCGGGAGTTGCTGGAGCATGTGGCGGCGCGGCACGGCGCGCTGACCCTGGAGGTCTTCGAGGACAACACCCCGGCCCGCGCTTTCTGCGAGCACCTGGGCTTCACGGAACGGGGGCGGCGGACGGACGGGGAGACCGGCCACCCGCTGATCGCCCTGGAGCGCGCCGCCCCGCTGAAGTCGGTGAGCTGGCTGCATCTGCGCGAGGGGCGGCTGCTGAGCGTACGGACGCGCGGGAACGACACCTTCTATCTCCCGGGCGGCAAGTACGAGCCCGGGGAGACCGCTCGGGAGGCGCTGTCGCGCGAACTCGGCGAGGAACTCGGCCTGGTGGTGCCCGCCGAGGACCTGTCGGAGGCCTTCGTCATCCATGCCGTCGCCCATGGGAAGAACGGGCGGCGACTGCACATGACCTGCTTCACCGGCGGGCCCCAGGACATCGCACCGGCCCCCGGCCGGGAGATCGAGGAGTGCGCCTGGTTCGACCGCCAGGAAGCGCGGGAGCGCTGCGCGCCCGCCCATGCGCAGGTGGTGCGCCGACTGGTCGCCCAGGGGCGGATGCCGGGCTGAGAGCACCGTCGGGGGCGGGCGGTCCGGGGCGTGCTCGGGACCGGCGGACGGGTCGGGGGACACCCGGCCGTCCGGCCGACGGAGTGTCGCTCATGACTGGCACATAACGCCGCTACCAGGGCAAACAGGGCTCCTCCTGTCCGCATCGCGGAACGAGGTATCCGACGCATACCTGTTGTATCTATCCTGTGCGCATGCCTTCAGCGTCCACGTCCACCGCTCCTGCCAGAGAATCCGCCGCCAAGCAGCCGCCCGCCGCCGAGCGGGTCTATGCGCACATCAAGGACGCCGTCCTGGACCGCCGCTACGAAGGCGGAATGCTGCTCACCGAGGGGGAGCTGGCCGAGGCCGTGGGGGTGTCGCGGACGCCGGTGCGTGAGGCGCTGCTGCGGCTGGAGGTCGAGGGGCTGATCAGGCTCTACCCCAAGAAGGGCGCGCTGGTGCTGCCGGTCTCCGCGCAGGAGATCGCCGATGTCGTCGAGACCCGGCTGCTGGTGGAGAAGCACGCCGCGGCCAAGGCGGTGCCCTCGGGCGCGGCGCTGATCGGTGAGCTGACCGAACTGCTGGAGACGATGCGGGAACAGGCCGCGTCCGGCGATCTGGCCGCCGTCTCCGTCGCCGACCGCGCCTTTCACGCCGCCATCGTGCGCAACGCCGGCAACCAGATCCTGGACCGGCTCTACGAGCAACTGCGCGACCGTCAGCTGCGGATGGGGGTCGCGGTGATGCATGCCCATCCGGACCGGATCGCCAAGAACATCGCCGAGCATGCGGAGATCCTTGAGGCGCTGCGGGCCGGTGACGCGGAGGCCGCGACCGACGTCGTGCAGCGGCACGTCAGCTGGGTCCGCAACCTCGCGCAGGGAGACGTGCGATGACGGCCGGCAGCGCAAGCGCCGGAGGCTCTCCCGGGCCGGACGGCGGTGGCTCCGGTATAGGCGGCGCCGCCCGGCTGCTGCCCGCTGACCCGCCCGGCGGCCGCCGGGCGATGGCCGTCTGGGGCATCGGGGTCGCGGTCTACTTCGTCGCGATCACCTACCGCACCAGCCTCGGCGTGGCCGGGCTGGACGCCGCCGAACGCTTCCACATCAACGCCTCGGCGCTGTCGACGTTCTCCATCCTCCAGCTGCTGGTGTACGCGGGGATGCAGATCCCCGTCGGCCTGCTCGTCGACCGGCTCGGCGCCAAGAAGGTGCTGACGCTCGGCGTGGTGCTCTACACCGTCGGCCAGTTCGGCTTCGCGCTCTCCTCGTCGTACGCCATGGCGCTCGGCTCGCGGGCGCTGCTCGGCTGCGGGGACGCGATGACCTTCATCAGCGTGCTGCGGCTGGGCTCCCGGTGGTTCCCGGCCCGCCGCGGCCCGATCATCGCCCAGATCGCCGCGCTGGTCGGCATGGCGGGCAACCTCGTCTCCACGCTCGTCCTCGCCCGGTTCCTGCACTCCTTCGGCTGGACCCCGACCTTCGCCGCCAGTGCCGCCGGCGGGATCGTCGTGCTGATCGTGCTGTTGCTCTTCCTCAAGGACCACCCCGAGGGCTTTGCTCCGCCGCCCGCCTCCGACCGGCACACCGGCGCCGGCTTCGTACGCCGGCAGATCGCGGACGCCTGGCGGGAGCCCGGCACCCGGCTGGGCATGTGGGTGCACTTCACCACGCAGTTCCCCGCGATGGTGTTCCTGCTGCTCTGGGGCCTGCCGTTCCTCGTCGAGGCACAGGGGCTGTCCCGCGGCACCGCCGGTGAACTGCTCACCCTCGTGGTGCTCTCCAACATGGCGGTGGGCCTGATCTTCGGACAGGTCATCGCCCGTCACCACGCGGCCCGTACCCCGCTGGCCCTGGGGACCGTCGGTGTCACGGCGCTGATGTGGGCGCTGGTGCTGTCCTGGCCGGCCGATCATGCGCCGATGACGCTGTTGATCGTGCTGTGTACGGTGCTGGGCGCCTGTGGCCCCGCCTCGATGATCGGCTTCGATTTCGCGCGGCCCGCCAACCCGCCCGAGCGCCTGGGCACCGCCTCCGGCATCGTCAACATGGGCGGCTTCACCGCCTCGATGACGACGCTGCTCGCCATCGGTGTGCTGCTGGACGCCACCGGGGACAATTACCGGATCGCCTTCGCCTCGATCTTCGTCGTGGAGGCCCTCGGCGTCGCACAGATCCTGCGGCTGCGCCGGAGCGCGGCACGACGCGAGCGGGAACGGCTGGTCGTCAGCCGGGTCGAGGCGGTTCACGTTCCGGCCTGAGGCGGTCGGGGGCCGGTCCGTTTCACGTGGAACGGACAGGGCTGTTTCACGTGAAACGGCTCATGCTCCGGGCCGGTTGTCGTTCTCCGGCCGTGCGACGGGAAGCGCGGAGAGGCGGATGCCCGCCGGGGCGCCGTCCGCCCTGCGCTTCGGCTACGGCGTGACCGCGAAGTTGTCCAGGACCGCCGCGGCCAGCTCGGCGTGGCCGTCGATCTTGATCTGCTCGGTGACGGCCGACGGGCGCACCCGGCCGCAGGCCAGCTGGTGGAAGGTGTCCCAGTCCAGGGCGAGCGTCAGGGTCGGGCCCAGCGAGACGCTGCCGTCGATCGTGGCCTTGCCCTCGCCGTCGATGCGGACCGTACGCAGGAATTCCAGCGGCCCGCTGACGTCGAAGACCACCGCCGAATCGGTGGGCGCCTGGGCCCGCTTGGCGACGATGCCGGGCAGCAGCTTCACCAGCAGATCGCGCGTCACCTGCGCGCCGGGGGAGTCGAGATTGCCGGGCTTGCCGAGCGCCCGGCGCAGGTCCTGCTCATGCACCCAGACATCGAACGCCCGCTGCTGGAGCACGAATTCCAGCGAACGGTCCTCGCCGAGCGGGCTGTGCACCACCGCGTCCGGCTGGCGGGACTCGTTGCGCAGCTGACGGGAGCGGCGGATGACGGTGTATTCGAGCTCGCTGAGCATCTCCGGCGCGGTGTGGTGCCGCCGGACGTCGACCTGCACCTCCATCCGTCGCGCCGACTCGCTGCGTACGTGGTAGAGGTCGCGCGGCAGGGTGTGGATCGGCCGCGGGTCGCCCAGCATTTCGCATTCCAGGCCGATGACATGCGAGACCACATCGCGCACGGACCATCCTGGGAGGCCTGTCGCCCTGCTCCACTCGCCTTCGACGAGCGGAGTCACCAGCTCGGTTATCGCTTCTATGGAGTGCGTCCAGGCATCGATGGAGGACTGAAGGCTGGGATGGACGGTCACGGGACCCCTCGGACGGTTCGTACGCGGGCTGCTGTCTGTGCAGTTAAGTTACGCTGCGCACGGGCACCCCGGCAGTGCTTTCGGACGACCATCGTAGGCCGATGTCCCCCGGCCGCAGAGGGGTGCGCAGTACGCCCGGAACGCGTGCTTCAGTCCTCCCCGCGCTCCCGCTCGGCCAGCCGGATCACACACACCGCGAGGGCGATCAGCAGCGCGGGATCCGCGTCCTCCCGTACGACGTTGACCGCATAGGTGTCGCGCACGGTCAGCAGGCGACGCGAGATCTCGGCGAGCAGCTCGCCCTCGTACTCGATCGCGAACTCCCGGTCCAGGATCTTTCCGCTGACGTCCAGCTCGGTGCCGTCCACCAGCTCGACGCGGTAGTGGTTGCGCAGCAGCGAGAGCCGTTTGCGCCGGATCGTGGCCAGCGGCTGGTCGTCCCGCTCGATGGTCATCGTGTCGCGCAGGCTGAGCATCTTCTTGCGGATGGTGATCAGCACCCGTCGCTCCGGGTCCTTCAGCTCGAAGGTCTCCCGCAGCCGCAGCGCCTTCCCGTCCACGAGGAAGGCGTGCCGTCCGTGCTCGTCCTCGATCCAGTAGTCGTCGCCGATGCCGAAGATGCGGTCGCGTACCAGGTACTTGCTCGGGCGCGGGGAGGCCTCCCCGGGAGATGGCTGCATGGCTGACGTGTTCCCCCGGGGACCTGCGGAATGTGCACGCACCGGAGTGACGTTGAATGTGCACATGGCTTCACGTGCACGCGTCCGCGCCCCCGAGCTGACCGGCAAGGGCGGCTGGCTGAACACCGGCAACAAGGATCTGACCCTCTCCGACCTGCGAGGACGCATTGTCGTCCTGGACTTCTGGACCTTCTGCTGTGTGAACTGTCTGCATGTCCTGGATGAGCTGCGGGAGCTGGAGGAGCGGCACCGCGACACGGTCGTGATCATCGGTGTGCACTCCCCGAAGTTCGTGCACGAGGCCGAGCACCAGGCCGTCGTGGACGCCGTGGAGCGGTACGGCGTCGAGCACCCGGTCCTCGACGACCCCGAGCTCGCCACCTGGAAGCAGTACGCGGTGCGGGCCTGGCCGACGCTCGTGGTGATCGACCCCGAGGGCTATGTCGTCGCCCAGCACGCCGGCGAGGGCCATGCGCACGCCATCGAGAAGCTCGTCGAGGAGCTGGAGACGGAGCACACGGCGAAGGGCACCCTGCGCCGCGGTGACGGTCCCTACGTACCGCCGGAGCCGGTGGCCACCGACCTGCGGTTCCCCGGCAAGGCGGTCCGGCTGCCGGGCGGCAGCTTCCTCGTCTCCGACACCACCCGGCACCAGCTGGTGGAGCTGGCGGCGGACGGTGAGCAGGTGCTGCGCCGGATCGGCAGCGGCGAGCGCGGGCTGACCGCGGACTCCTTCAACGAACCGCAGGGCCTGGCGCTGCTGCCCGACGGCAGGGTGGCCGTCGCCGACACGGTCAATCACGCCATCCGCGTCTTCGACCCCGGCACCGGAGCGCTGGAGACCGTGGCCGGCACCGGCAAGCAGTGGTGGCAGGGCTCGCCGACCTCGGGCCCGGCACGCGAGGTGGATCTCTCCTCGCCCTGGGACATCGCCTGGTGGCAGGACCGGCTGTGGATCGCGATGGCCGGGGTGCACCAGCTGTGGACGTACGACCCGGAAGCCGGCACGGTCCAGGTCGCGGCCGGCACCACCAACGAGGGCCTGGTGGACGGCCCGGCCGCCGAGGCGTGGTTCGCCCAGCCGTCCGGGCTCGCGGCGGCCGGCGACCGGCTGTGGATCGCGGACTCGGAGACCAGCGCGGTCCGCTGGGTGGAGCCGGCCGAAGCGGGGGACGGCTATGTCATCCGTACGGCCGTCGGCACCGGCCTGTTCGACTTCGGGCACCGCGACGGCGCCGCCGGCCAGGCGCTGCTGCAGCACCCGCTGGGAGTGACCGCGCTGCCCGACGGCTCGGTCGCCGTCGCGGACACCTACAACCACGCCCTGCGCCGCTTCGACCCCGCGAGCGGCGAGGTGACGACGCTGGCGAAGGATCTGCGCGAACCGTCCGACGCGGTGCTCGTCGACGGAGACATCGTGGTGGTGGAGTCGGCCCGGCACCGGCTGACCCGGCTGCGGCTGCCGGAGGAGGCGATCCGCGTCGAGTCGGTGGCGCACCGCACCCAGCGCGCGGCCACCGAGGTCGCTCCGGGCGCGCTGCGGCTGGAGGTGGTCTTCCAGGCCCCGGCCGGTCAGAAGCTCGACACCCGCTACGGTCCCTCGACCCGGCTGCTGGTCAGTGCGACACCGCCGGAGCTGCTCGCCGACGGCGCGGGCGCCGGCACCGACCTGACCCGGGACCTGGTGCTCGCGGCCGGCATGACCGAGGGCGTGCTGCATGTCTCGGCGATGGCCGCGTCCTGCGACGACGACCCGGACATCGAGTACCCCGCCTGCCATGTGCACCAGCAGGACTGGGGCGTCCCGGTCGAGATCGCCGAGGGCGGGACGGCCCGGCTGGGGCTCGTCCTGGCCGGGCTGGACGCCGAGTAGCAGCGCGAGGCCCGGGCCCGTCGGACGGGACCCGGGCCGAGGCCGGCCGGCGTACCGGCCGGCGTCGGCTACTTGCCGACGCCGCCCGCCAGCTGCGCCCCGTGGATGCTCGAGCTCCAGTTGGTGACCTTGCTCTTGCCGACGGAGATGTGCAGCCGCTTCTCCGCGAAATCGACGGTGACCGGACCGTGCGTCACGGAGCTCGCCGAGACACCCATGAAGTCGATGGCCACCGACTTCTGTTCGGTGCCCTTGGTGGCCGCGGTGTCGGTGGGGATGACCGCGTAGGCGTAGCCGTGCGCGGGCACGGTGATGCGGGTGCCGTCGAGGTGGCCGGGCGTGCCCTGCAGCAGGGGCAGCGGCTTCTTGGCGTTATTGAAGCGCAGCAGCGGTGCGTTGTAGAGCTTGCAGTCGCGGCTGGTGGAGTTCTTGAACTTCACCGCCACATGGCTCTTCGGGCCGGTCTGCTGGGAGAACGTGACCTTGTACGTGCTGGGGTAGCAGTCGGGCACCCGCTGCGATGCCGCTCCCGCGCCCGCCGCGGCCGCACCACCACCGATGATCTTGCGCTTCTTGCTCTTGGACGACGAGTACGACGACTTCTTCGACGTCTTCGACTTCTTCGAGGAGTGGCTGTTGCAGCCGGTCAGCGCGAGCGAACCGGCCACTCCGAGGGCCAGCGCGGCATACGCGGCGGAGCGGTGGCGGGAGCGGCGTGCGGTCATGGGTGGTTCCCCCCGTGAAGTGCTGCGGGATCAGTGTGGTGTGTCTGTCATGGCACGGACACGATATCCATTGCCGGTCGATGCGCCAGGGCGGGTGCCTCGCGGGCCCTGCCGATATGGCGTCATCGCAGGTTGTAGGGGGGCGTGCGGGGTCGGGGCCGCTCCGGGACAGGGGTGAGGGGCAACCCGTGGGGATGACGATCCGGTCCGGGGCGGGGGAGGAGAAGTCAGTCCGGGCAGCCGGGCAGAGAGGTGTTCTCCACCTGTTCCGGGCGAATACGGATGGCCGGCACCCACACCCGGTCGCCGTCGTGTTCAACGCGGAACCACATGCTGCTGTGCCCGCCCACCTCATCGGTGACCGTGATCCCGTTGGCGATCCGGCACACCGCGCGCAGTACCTCGCCGTGCCAGACATTCGACGAGGCCGGGCAGCCGGTCCTCACCGGTGAACGAGAGCTTGCACCACTGCACCAGCAGCCGTTCGTCGGGCAGGCTCTGCCCCCGCAGATAGCGGGACAGGGACGAGCGGCTGGCCGGCAGCCGGTTCTCCAACTCCTTCAGGCTGTGGCCGAATTCGCCGTGCATGCGGCGTAAGCCGGAGACGAAGTCCCGTACCGGGCCGGAGAGTTCGTCGGGCAGCGGGGCCAAGGGCTTGCGGCGGACAGGAGCGGCGTGGGGAAGTCGGCAGCGGCGGCCTGCCGTAGGGAGCCGGTGGCTGCGGTGCGGGCGGAGCTGTCGTGAGCGAGCCCGGTGACGGTCGCGGGGCGCCCGTCGGAGGTCGCGCGGTCCGCCTCGCTGCCGTGGGCGGGTCCCGCGAACCCGGCGACGGCGATACCGGCCGCGGCCACCGCGGGCAGGACCGTCCGCCACCTCCTCCTGCGGAACGCCGGCCGCAGTCGCCCCGCCATGGGGGCGGTCCGGTCCGTGCGGGGTGTGGTGTCCACCGGGTGCGTGCTGCCGTGCTCGTACATGCCGATTCCCCTCCGTTGAAGGCCGGTTGGCCGGTCGGTGCGCCGCCGGACGGTCTGCTCACGGCGACGCAGACCATCGTGGAGCGGGGCACCGGGGCGGCCCGGAGGTTCCTCGTCCCCTGGGATGTCCCGGCCGGGCACACGACTGTGACCTGCGAAGGCGCCGTGAGCACGGGACATGGCGGGACGCGGTGTGAGACATGACGGGACGGCGGACAGCGGAAAGGGCGCCCGCTGGGGGATGCGAGCGCCCTGGTTCATGGGGCTTTGCTGCCGGTTTCTTCCGCCTGTGTCAGTCAGCTGACGGCCTGCCGGGCACCGGTGCACCGGACCACGGCTAGGAGCACGGAGGGGTGCGTCACCGGCCGGGGTTCACCACGAGGTCGCGGTGCCCGCGTCCGACTGCCAGTACGTCACCCATGCGCTGTCGTCGACGTACACGGAGCCGCCCGGGAGCGCCACCGCCTTCGAGCCGCCGACGCTGCCCTTGCCGTCCCGGCCGGGGAGACTGACGGACAGCGAGGTCATGGTGCGGCCGTTCGTGCCGGAACCGTCGGCGGACGAGGTCTTCACACCGGCGTAGCCGGACTCGCCGGGGGCGAGGGTGACCACGGCCTGCGGCTTGCTCTCCGGAAGTTCGGCGAGGGGGCTCTGGGCCTCGTCGAAGCCCAGGTAGGGGGCGTAGAAGAGGTCGCAGGTGGCGTCGGAGGTGTTGGTGGCTTCCAGCAGCAGATGGTTGACCGGCCGCTTCAGCGACTTGGCGACGATCCGGACCTTCGCGGCGTCGCAGGTGGTGTGCCGGGCACCGTCGGTGGTGCCGCTGCTCCTGCCCGCGTTCCGCATGCCCGCGCCGGTGCCGCTCGCGGCCGTGCCCTCGCCGGACCCGCCGTGCTGGGCCGAGGCCTGCTCCGCGCGACCGCCGTCGGTCCGGACACCGCCCTGGGGCCCGCCGTCACCCTTCGCCTCCTGGCCCTGGCCGGCCTGCGCCGGGGGCGCCGGGTTGTACGGCTTGGCGGCGCCGGTCTGCAGCGGGTTGTCCTGGCCGCCGCAGGCCGTGAGGGTGAGCGCGGCGACGGCGGTCAGGCCCGCCGCGGCGATCCGCAGCGTGCGGCGGCGGACCGTACGGGACGGCCGAGCGGTTCCGGTCGCGATGACGGTCTCGGAGTGGCTGTGGCTGCGCGGCATTCCGGTCTCCCCCGGTCGGTGGCCGTACCGCGTCGGCGGCAGGTCCTGCGGTCTGGCTGTGGTCTGTCCTGCGGTGCGACCACCACATTGCCGTCCGCCGCTGCCGTGCCACTAACGTGCGCCTAACGCTCCCCGCACGGGGACGGTAACGGGCTCGGAAGCCCGTCACTCCCCCTTGCCGTCCCCCGTACCGCGCTTGCCCGCTTCGCCGCTCTCCCCGCGCTCGTCCCGTGCGAACAGCTGCGTCAGCGTGCTGATCGTGTAGACATCGGTGGCCTCCTCGTCCACCAGATGCATCTCCGCGAGCCGGTCCAGACCGTCCTGGGTGCGCTCCGGGTCGTACCCGGCGAGGGCCGCCGCCAGCGACGCGTTGAGGTGTCCGTCCGCACTGGTCGCGAGCGCGCTGAGCAACTGCGCGTCGTCGGCCGACAGCCGGGCGACGGACATCCGCAGGGCCGCCGCGATCCCGGTGTCCTCGGCGGACAGCAGTGCCAGCCGGCGCCGTTCGTCCCGCAGCGCCGCGGCCAGCCGGGCCAGCCGCCAGCGCGGCCGGGCCGTCAGCTGGGCGGCCGCGGCCCGCAGCGCCAGCGGCAGACCGTCGCACAGATCGACCAGTTCGCGTGCGGCCGCCGGATCCTCGGCGACCCGCTCCGGGCCGAGCATGGCACCGAGCAGCGCCGCGCCTTCCTCGTGGCCGAGCGCCTGGAGCCCGACCGGCCGGGCGCAGTCGGTGGCGACCAGCCCGTCGAGGCGGCTGCGGCTGGTGACGACCGTGGCGCAGTGCGGGCCGCCGGGCAGCAGCGGACGCACCTGCGCCGAGCTGCGGGCGTTGTCGAGGACGACCAGCAGGCGGCGCTCCGCGACCAGCGACCGGAACAGCGCGGATGCGGCCTCCGCCGAACCGGGCACCCGATCCGGCGGGGTGCCGAGCGCCAGCAGGAAGTCGCGCAGGATCTCGGCCGGCGCGGCCTCGTCGCCCTCGCCGAAGCCCCGCAGATCCGCGAAGAGCTGGCCGTCGGGGAAGGCTCCGGCGTGCAGATGCGCCCACTGCACGGCACAGGCGGTCTTGCCGACGCCGGCCGGTCCCGCGACCACCGCGAGCGGGCTTTCCCCGGTCGCACGGTCCGTCACCACCGCCGTCAGCGCGCCGAGCTGGTCCTCCCGCCCCAGGAAGCGGGCCGGGGGCCGGGGCAGCAGCCGCGGTGCCGCACCGGCCCGGCCCGAGTCGGCACGGGCGCCGTCGGCCGCGCCGGCCTGGGCCCCGTCGGCCGCGCGCTCCGCACCGGAGCCGTCCGGTCCGGGCACCTGTTGCTCGGAGGGCCGTGGGCCGGCGCCCGCCGCAGGACGGCCGGCCCCGGAGGCGCCACCGGAAGCGGCGCCCGCCGCACCCGTCGGATTCGCCGGTGCCCCGCCCGCCGCTTCCGCGCGCAGGATCTCCTCGTAGGCACCGCGCAGCCGCTCGCCGGGGTCGACCCCCAGCTCCTCGTTGAGCAGCCGGCGGGTGCGGTGGAACCACTCCAGCGCGTCGGACTGCCGCCCCGTACGGAACAGCGCCCGCATCAGGCCGGCGATCAGGCCCTCCCGCAACGGGTGGTTGACGGCCGCCGAGTAGAGGACGGCCGCGGCCTGTTCGTGCTCGCCGAGCGCGCCGTGCGCCCGCCCCAGCGCCTCCACGGCCGTCAGCCGCCGCTCCTCCAGTGCGTGGGCGGCGGCCGCGAACGGCGGGCTGGTGACCGTGCCGGTCAGCGCGGGCCCGCGCCACAGGCCGAGTGCCTCGCGCAGGAGCGGCACGGCATCGGCCGGCGCCGCCTCGGGGCGTGCCAGCGCCACCAGCTCACCGAAACGGTGAGCGTCGATCAGCTCCTCCGGCAGCCGCAGGAGGTAGGCGGAGCCGTGCGTGGCCAGCTCGATGCCGTACGCCTCCGCACCGCCCTCGGCGAGCGTGGCGCGCAGTCGCGACACATGGCCCTGGACGACCGTGCGGGCGTGCTCGGGCGGTTCGTCCTCCCACAGGGAGTCGATCAACTGCTCCAGTGGGACGGTGGTGTTGGGCTGCAGCAAAAGCAGCGCCAGGACACTGCGCCGTTTGGCGGGCCCGAGCGACAGCTCCGCGGAGCCGGTCGTCACGGCGATCGGGCCGAGCAGTGAGAACTCCAACTCAGCCCTCCAGGAAGGCCGTCAGGGCGTTCGCCAGCAGGTACGGGTCCTCGGCGCCGCACAGCTCACGTGCCGAGTGCATGGACAGGATGGCGACACCGATGTCGACCGTCGAGATGCCGTGCCGGGCCGCGGTGATCGGCCCGATGGTGGTCCCGCACGGCATCGAGTTGTTGGACACGAAACTCTGCCAGGGCACCCCGGCCCGCTCGCAGGCCGCCGCGAAGACGGCCCGGCCGCTGCCGTCCGTGGCGTAGCGCTGGTTGACGTTGACCTTCAGGATCGGTCCCCCGTTGGGCATCGGGTGGTGGCCCGGGTCGTGCCGCTCACCGTAGTTGGGGTGAACGGCGTGCCCGGTGTCGGACGACAGGCAGAGGGTGCCGGCGAAGGCGCGCGCCCGGTCCTCGTACGAGCCGCCGCGGGCGAAGACCGAGCGCTCCAGGACCGTGCCGAGCAACGGGCCGTCCGCGCCGGTGTCGGACTGGCTGCCGTTCTCCTCGTGGTCGAAGGCGGCCAGCACCGGAATGCTGGTCAGGGCGCTCCCGGCGGCCGCAGTGGCGATGAGCGCTGCGGTGCCGGCGTGCACGGAGAGCAGGTTGTCCATCCGCGGACCGGCGACCAGTTCGCGGTCGCGGCCCAGATAGGCGGGTGGTTCGATGCTGTGGACCATCAGATCCCAGCCCTTGATGTCGTCGGCCGGTACGCCGGTCTCCTCGGCGACGAACGCGATCAGATCGCCCTCGGCCACCTCGCCCAGGCCCCAGATCGGCGTCATGTGGCGCTGCTTGTCCAGCTTGAGGCCCTCGGCGTTCACCGAGCGGTCGAGGTGCACGGCCAGCTGCGGCACCCGCAGCAGCGCCCGGTCGACATGGACGAGCCGATGGCTGCCGTCCGCCAGCGTCACCCGCCCGCTCAGGCCCAGATCGCGGTCGAGCCAGGTGTTGAGCAGGGTGCCGCCGTAGATCTCGACGGCGATCTGCCGCCAGCCGCGCGCGCCGGTGTCCGGAATCGGTTTGACCCGCAGATTGGGAGAGTCGGTGTGAGCCCCCACAATTCGGTACGGAGTGGCCGCGTCCGCTCCCTCGGGCACGTACCAGGCGACTATCGCGCCGCCGCGCAGGACGTACTTCCCGCCGCTCTCGCCGTCCCAGGCGTCGACCTCGGCGACCTGCCGGAAACCGGCCTTGTCCAGCCGCTCCGCCGCATTTGCCACCGCGTGGTAGGGCGACGGGCTCGCGGCGAGATAGGACATCAGGTCGTCGGTGTGGCCGCGATCGAAGCGGGCGGAGTTGGTCATGGAATCAGCATAAGGAGCCGGACCCCGCATTCCCGGTGCGTGTGCGTCGCGACTGCACACCCTTCCGGCCACGATTTCCGTCCCCCGGACCGGGAAACGTTGCGGAGCGGTTGATTCCGGGTCATCCGGCCGCGCTAACGGCATACGGGGCGCCCGCCCGCTGTGGTGTGCCGCCATCCGTGGTACCTCCCCGGACATGACGGCGCCCGCCTCTCCGGGGGAAGAGAGGCGGGCGCCGTCAGTCTGAACGGTCAATCCGAGAGACCTTTAAGAGAACGCCGCAGCCGGGCTACGGCATGCCCCCTCAGAACGCGGCCTCGTCCAGCTCCATCAGCGACTGGTCGACGGACTCGGCCAGACCGCGCTCGACGGAGACGCCCGGCAGGACGTTGTGCGCGAAGAACTTCGCCGCGGCGATCTTGCCGGTGTAGAAGGGCACGTCCTTGGCAGGCACAGCCTTCGCCGAGGCGCCGGCCAGCTTCTCGGCGGCCACGGCCGCACCCTTCAGCAGGAGGTAGCCGATGACGACGTCGCCGGAGGCCATCAGCACACGGGTGGTGTTCAGGCCGACCTTGTAGATGGACTTGACGTCCTTCTCGGTCGCGGCGAGGTCGGTCAGCATGGCGCCGACGATCGCCTCCAGGTCGGCGGCGGCCTTGGCCAGCTCGCCGCGGGCCTGCTCCAGCTCCTCACCGCCGGTGTTGTCGGCGAGGAACTTCTTGATCTCCTCGGAGAGGGTGGTGAGCGCCTGGCCCTGGTCGCGGACGATCTTCCGGAAGAAGAAGTCCTGGCCCTGGATCGCGGTGGTGCCCTCGTAGAGGGTGTCGATCTTGGCGTCCCGGATGTACTGCTCGATCGGGTATTCCTGCAGGTAGCCGGAGCCGCCGAAGGTCTGCAGCGACTGCGCCAGCTGCTCGTAGGACTTCTCCGAGCCGTAGCCCTTGACGATCGGCAGCAGCAGGTCGTTGAGGCGGATCGCGGCGCTCGCGTCCTCGCCCGCGGCCTCCTTGACGATGATGTCGTCCTGGACCGTGGCGGTGTACAGCACCAGGGCGCGCATGCCCTCGGCGTACGCCTTCTGCGTCATCAGGGAGCGGCGCACGTCGGGGTGGTGGGTGATGGTGACGCGCGGCGCGGTCTTGTCGGTGAAGGCCGCCAGATCCGGACCCTGCACGCGCTCCTTGGCGTACTCCAGCGCGTTGAGGTAGCCGGTGGAGAGGGTGGCGATGGCCTTCGTGCCGACCATCATCCGGGCGAACTCGATGATCTTGAACATCTGGCGGATGCCGTCGTGCTTCTCGCCGAGCAGCCAGCCCTTGGCCGGGTGGTTGGCGCCGAACGTCATCTCGCAGGTGTTGGAGGCCTTGAGGCCCATCTTGTGCTCGACGTTGGTGGCGTAGGCGCCATTGCGCTCGCCCAGCTCGCCGGTCTCCCAGTCGAAGTCGTACTTCGGCACGATGAACAGCGACAGGCCCTTGGTGCCCGGACCGGCACCCTCGGGGCGGGCGAGGACGAAGTGCACGATGTTCTCGGACATGTCGTGCTCACCGGAGGTGATGAAGCGCTTGACGCCCTCGATGTGCCAGGAGCCGTCCGCCTGCTGCACGGCCTTGGTGCGTCCGGCGCCGACGTCCGAACCGGCGTCCGGCTCGGTGAGCACCATCGTGGAGCCCCACTGCTTGTCCACCATCAGCTGGGCTATGCGGTGCTGCTCCTCGGTGCCCTCGTCGAAGAGGACGCCGGCGAAGGCGGGGCCGGAGGCGTACATCCACACGGCCGGGTTGGCGCCCAGGATGGTCTCGGCGAAGCCCCAGAGCAGGGAGCGCGGCGCGGTGGTGCCGCCGATCTCCTCCGGGATGCCCAGCCGCCACCACTCGGCGTCCATGTAGGCCTGGTAGCTCTTCTTGAAGCTGTCGGGGATCGGCGCGGTGTTGGTGTCCGGGTCGAAGACCGGGGGGTTCCGGTCCGCGTCGGCGAAGGACTCCGCCAGGTCGTTCTCAGACATCCGGGCGATCTCGGACAGCACGCTCTTGGCGGTGTCGACATCCATCTCCGCGAACGGTCCGGTGCCGTACACGCTGTCCCGGCCGAGCACCTCGAAGAGGTTGAACTCGATGTCGCGGAGATTCGACTTGTAGTGCCCCATGGATACGGCTCCGTAAGGGTTCGGGAGGGAGGACCTCAAACGCAATACCAGCAAGTAGCAAGTGCCTACGATGATGCTACCCACCGGTAATAAGAATCAACCCCTACCGCCCATCTGTGACGAGCGTCCCCCGGCATATCGCCGACTCAGTACGCTGTGGCGCATGTACGGCTACGACCAGAACGCGGGTGCCGGGCAGCAATACGGAGCGCCGCCCCCGCCGCAGCAACCGGCCCCCGGGGGTTACGGCGAGCAGCCGCTCTATCCCGAGCCGTCCCCGCCCTCCCTCGCCGACGCGGTGCGCGCCTTCACCACCGGCTCGATGTCCGCCGAGGACTTCCAGGGCATCTTCTCCACGTCCAAGGTCTACTGTCCGCGCGGTGACAACCCCGGCTTCCTGGCGCTGCACAACACCCAGCAGCCGGTGATCCCGATGTTCACCTCCCTCAAGGAGCTGCGGCAGTACGCGGGCAAGGAGTCCAAGTACTTCGTGATCACCGGCGCCGAGGTGCTCGACCTGCTGCCGACCGGCTACGGCTTCGTCCTCGACATGGAGGGCGACCACCGGATGGTCTTCGACGCGAAGGCCGTGGAGCAGATGGTCGACTTCGCGATGCGGCGGATGTACGGCTGAGGTGTGGCGAGGGCCGCTGTGGCGGCCGAATCGAGGGCCGGTCCCCCGGGGGCCGGCCCGCTGTGCGTCTCGGGGCGGCTGTCCGGGCTCCAGGGGTGCTCCGGGGCACCTTTGACCTGGGGAAACGGCGTGGGGAATGCCGCGACCCTTGCGGGTTGTTCATCATTCAACTAAGTTAGTGGCGACCGAGGAGGCTGTCATGCCCGCAGTGACCGTAGAGAATCCGCTGACCCTGCCGCGTGTGGCGGCGCCCGTGGGGGCGCACGCCCGTCCTGTGCTGGCCGTTGCCACCGCTCCGAGCGGATTCGAGGGGGAGGGCTTTCCGGTGCGCCGGGCGTTCGCCGGGATCGACTACAAGTACCTCGACCCGTTCATCATGATGGACCAGATGGGCGAGGTGGAGTACGCGCCAGGAGAGCCCAAGGGCACGCCCTGGCACCCGCACCGCGGCTTCGAGACCGTGACGTATCTGATCGACGGCACCTTCGTGCACCGGGACTCGCACGGTGGCGGTGGCGTCATCAACGACGGGGACACCCAGTGGATGACGGCCGGTTCGGGGCTGCTGCACATCGAGGCGCCGCCGGAGTCGCTCGTGCTGTCCGGCGGTCTCTTCCACGGCCTCCAGCTGTGGGTGAACCTGCCGAAGAGCGACAAGATGATGGCCCCCCGCTATCAGGACATCGGCGGCGGCCAGGTCAAGCTGCTGACCTCCGGCGACGGGGGCGCGCTGCTGCGGCTGATCGCCGGTGACCTCGACGGCCACCAGGGACCGGGCATCACGCACACGCCGATCACGATGATGCATGTGACGGTGAACCCGGGCGCCGAGGTGACCCTGCCCTGGCGCAAGGACTTCAACGCCCTTGGCTACGCCCTGGCCGGACGCGGTGCGGCCGGTGCGGAGGGCCGCCCGTTCCGTATGGGGCAGGCGGTCGTGTTCGGCAGCGGGGGAGACTCGGTCACGATCCGGGCGGACGAGTCCCAGGAGTCGCGCAGCCCGAACTTCGAGGTGGTGCTGCTGGGCGGGCTGCCGATCCGCGAGCCGATGATGCATTACGGCCCGTTCGTGATGAACACCCACGCCGAACTGGCCCAGGCCTTCGAGGACTTCCAGGCCGGCCGGCTCGGGACGATCCCCGCCGGCGAGCGCTGACGTCCTGTCGGCGGCGGGGGCGGCGTTTCACGTGAAACGCCGCCCCCGTCCCGTTCCGTGGCCCGTTCCCCGGCCTTCTGCCGTGGTGGACTGTCCGGGTGCGAAACGACTCGGAGGAAAACCGGCCCGGCGGTGACAGTGAACGGCCGCAGGAGCCCGGCCCGTTGCTGCCGGTCGCGGCCCGCCGCGCCGGGGCCTGGTGCCTGGTGGCGCTGCTGATCGCGGCCGTGCTGGCGGTCGGGGTGTGGCTGTGCGTCGAACTGAGTGCGGCCGTGACGCCGGTGCTGCTGGCGCTGCTCGGCAGCGGGCTGCTCGGGCCGCTCTACCGGCGGCTGGTGGCGATGAAGCTCAACCGTTCACTGGCGGCCGGACTGACCTGTGCGGTCCTCGTGGTGGTGGTCGGCGGCGCCGGATACATCGTGGTCAGCGCGCTGGTCGACACCGGGGACCAGATCATCGCGTCGCTCAGGAGCGCCGCCAAGGACCTTTCCCGGCACTTCGGGGCGGCCGGTACGTCGCTCGACGATCTCGCCGCCAAGTCCAAGGACCTGGTCGCCAAGTTCGGGGGCACCGCGGCCTCCGGGCTGCTGGCGGGCGTCAGCGTCGTCGGCCAGTTCCTCGCCGCCTCGGTCCTGGCCCTGCTGCTGACCTTCTTCTTCCTGCGGGACTCCGACAAGGCCGTCCGCGCCCTGCGGGAGTGGGCGCCCGGCAGCTCGGCACCGCAGCTGGAGCGGATGGCCCGCCGCGGCTTCCAGAGCATCGAGGGCTTCATGCGCGGCACCACCTTCATCGCGCTGATCGACGCCACCTGCATCACCGTCGGACTGCTGATCCTCAAGGTGCCGGGCGCCGTCGGGCTGGGCGCGCTGGTCTTCGTCGGCGCCTACATCCCCTACCTCGGCGCCTTCATCTCCGGCGCGGTGGCGATCCTGGTGGCGCTGGCCGACCGCGGCTTCGTGATCGCGCTGTGGGCGCTCGGCGTCGTGCTGGCCGTGCAGGTGCTGGAGGGGCATGTGCTCCAGCCGATGATCCAGAGCCGTACGGTCCAGATGCATCCGGCGACCGTGATGCTGGCGATCACCGCGGGCGCCAGCGTCGCCGGCATCCTCGGCATGCTGCTGTCCGTACCGCTGACCGCCGCCGCGACCGGGGTGCTCCACGAGCTGCGGGGGCACTACGCCGCGGGCTCGGACTCCGACGACAGCGGACCCGCCGCCTCCCCCGCCTCCTCGTAGAGCTCGAACCAGGTCGACTTCCCGTCCCCGCGCGGATCCACGCCCCACGCCCCGGCCAGCAGCTCCAGCAGCATCAGACCGCGCCCCGACGACGCCAGTTCGCCGGGGCAGCGGCGGTGCGGCAGCGCATCGCTGCTGTCGGACACGTCGACCCGGATGCGCCGGGCGCCCCGCTCCCCGCTGATCTCGGCGACCAGCAGCGCATCCCCGTCGGTGTGCAGCAGGACGTTGGTGACCATCTCGGAGACCATCAGCACCGCCGAGTCCACCTGGTCCGGGTCGGCCCAGTCGTGCAGCACGTCCCGGATCTGCCGACGCGCCTCCGCTATCCGCTCCGGCTCGGTCTGCGCGACGGAGAGCACGGTGCGCCGGACGGGCTGCGGGGGCAGCGGGCCACCGGTGCCGATCCCGCAGGCGGCGCCCTCGCGGCGCAGCAGCAGGAGCGCGATGTCGTCTTCGCGGCGGTCCACCAGCGGCCCGGTGGTGTGGTGCGAGGGCGGCCCGTGCACGGCCTGCACCAGCGCGTCGGCCAGCCGCTCCAGACTCTCCCCGTACTCGCCGTCCGCGCCGGGCGCTTCCGCCTCCAGGACACCGCGCAGCCGCGCCCAGCCGGTCTCCAGGTCGTGGCCGCCGGTCTCGATCAGCCCGTCGGTGCACACCATCATGGTCTCGCCGGGCTCCAGGACGAGCCGGGTGGTGGGGTAGTCGGTGTCCGGGACGATGCCCAGCGGCAGCCCGCCCGCGGTGGGCCGGACCAGCATCGTGCCGTCGCTCATCCGGATCGCCGGATCGGGGTGGCCGGCCCGTGCGATGTCCAGCAGCCCCGTCGCCGGGTCCACCTCGATGTAGAGGCAGGTCGCGAAGCGCTGGTCCTCGCCGTCGCCGCGCAGCTCGGTCTCGTTGATCCCGGCCAGGAAGCGGGAGGCCCGGGAGAGCACCGCATCGGGGTGATGGCCCTCGGACGCATAGGCCCGCAGCGCGATCCGCAGCTGCCCCATCAGGCCCGCGGCCCGTACGTCGTGCCCCTGGACATCCCCGATGACCAGCGCGATCCGGCCGGACGGCAGCGGGATCATGTCGTACCAGTCGCCGCCGACCTCCAGCCCGCCGCCGGTCGGGACATAGCGGGCCGCCACCGTCATCCCCGGGATGTCCGGCTGCACCGTCGGCATCATGCTGCGCTGGAGTCCCAGCGCCAGCTCCTGCTGCTCCTCCTGCACACCGGCCCTGGCCAGCGCCTGGGCCAGCATCCGGGCGACGGTGGTCAGCACCGAGCGCTCATCGGGGGTGAACGCCACCGGCTGGGCGAACGCCGCCATCCAGGCGCCGATCGTCCGGCCCGCGTTCACCAGCGGCAGGAACGCCCAGGACGTGCGGCGGAAGCGGGCGGCGAGCGGCCAGGTGGCGGGGTAGCGGCGGCGGTACTCGTGCGGCGTGGGCAGGTAGAGCGCCCGGCCGGTGCGGACGACCTCGGCGGCCGGATGGTCGGCCGCCCGCGTGATGTCGGCGAACGGCCGCTCGTCGTCGGATTGGTGGCCGTGGTGGCCGATGGCCGACAGCCGGTCGCCCTCGATGCCGAAGACCGCCAGTTCGTCGGGCACGAACCCCGGCATGGACAGCCCGGCCGCGACCCGCAGCACCTCGGCGGTGGACCGCGCCTCGGCCAGCGCCCGGCCCGCGTCCAGCAGGAACGCCTCACGGGAGCGGCGCCAGTCGCCGGTGATCGGGGTGTGCGCGGCGGCGGTCCCCGGCTGGGGTTCGGGCACCTCCTGGAGGGTGCCGACCAGCTCGAAGTCGCCGTCGACGATCCGGGGGCGGGAGCGGGAGCGGACGATGCGCTGGATCCGCCCGTGCTCGTCCACGATGCGCAGCCGGGCCTCGGCGAGCGTCTCCTCGGCGACCGCGAGCTGCACGATCCCGTTGACCTCGGCGAAGTCGACGGGATGGAAACGGGAGCGGACCGCTGCCTGGGTCAGCTCCACCGGTTCGGCGGGCAGCCCGAGCAGCCGGGCCGCTTCGGCGTCGAGGGTCACCCGTCCCGATGCGTTGTCCCAGCGCCACAGGCCGGTCGCGATGGCGGCCAGGAGATCCTCGGTGCGCATTGCCTCACTTTAGGGGCGTTTGGTGTGGCCCGACCAGCGAGTGGGACGTGACCGTCGTCCCACTCGGGAGGCCGCGGTCCGGCCCCCGGGGTGCTGATGCGTATATGTCAACGAAGGCGCGCGGGCCGGGACGGTAACCTGGAGCGGTTATGTCAATCCTGGGGTGGCCTTTCGGGTGATCCACGGGGAGAGCGACCGGGCGGACGAGCCCGTACTCCTTTTCCTCTCCCTCTCCCGACAACTCCTCACCTCGACACTCGCGACGACTTGGATGAGCGATGCATCGGTACCGGTCCCATAACTGCGGCGAGCTCCGAGCCACGGACGTCGACACCGACGTCCGTCTCAGCGGCTGGCTGCACAATCGACGTGACCTGGGCGGCATCCTCTTCATCGATCTGCGCGACCACTACGGTCTGGTCCAGCTCGTCGCCCGCCCCGGCACCCCGGCCAACGAGGCCCTCGGCTCGCTGACCAAGGAGACCGTCGTCCGCATCGACGGCAAGGTCAGCGCCCGCGGTGCCGACAACGTGAACCCCGACCTGCCGACCGGTGAGATCGAGATCGAGGTCTCCGAGGTCGAGGTGCTCGGCACCGCCGAGCAGATCCCCTTCACGATCAACGCGGACGACGGCGTCAACGAGGAGAAGCGCCTCGAGTACCGCTTCCTCGACCTGCGCCGCGAGCGGATGCACCGCAACATCATGCTGCGCACCGCGGTCATCTCCGCCATCCGCCACAAGATGGTGGCCCTCGGCTTCAACGAGATGGCGACCCCGATCCTGTCCGCGACCTCGCCCGAGGGCGCCCGCGACTTCCTGGTCCCCTCGCGGCTGCACGCCGGCAGGTTCTATGCGCTGCCGCAGGCCCCGCAGCAGTTCAAGCAGCTGCTGATGATCGCCGGGTTCGACCGCTACTTCCAGATCGCGCCCTGCTTCCGTGACGAGGACGCCCGTGCGGACCGCTCGCCGGGCGAGTTCTACCAGCTCGACATCGAGATGAGCTTCGTCGAGCAGGAAGACGTCTTCCAGCCCGTCGAGAAGCTGATGACCGAGCTGTTCACCGAGTTCGGCAACGGCCGCACGGTCACCTCCCCGTTCCCGCGCATCCCGTTCCGCG
Source organism: Streptomyces sp. NPDC058773 (assembly GCF_042746015.1). Taxonomy (NCBI): domain Bacteria; kingdom Bacillati; phylum Actinomycetota; class Actinomycetes; order Kitasatosporales; family Streptomycetaceae; genus Streptomyces; species Streptomyces sp. NPDC058773. The sequence goes on along the minus strand of NZ_JBHYPE010000001.1, from coordinate 6,785 downwards.
AGGCGATGCTCAAGTACGGCTCCGACAAGCCGGACCTGCGCGCCGAGCTGGAGCTGGTGGATGTCTCCGACGTCTTCGCGGGCTCCGGCTTCAAGGCCTTCGCCGACAAGCACGTCCGCGCCCTGGCCGTGCCGGACACCGCCGACCAGCCGCGCAAGTTCTTCGACCAGCTGGGCGACTTCGCCGTCCAGCAGGGCGCCAAGGGCCTGGCCTGGGTCCGCGTCGGCGACGAGAACGCCCTGACCGGCCCGATCGCCAAGTTCCTCACCGAGGACGACATCAAGGCGCTGGTCGCCGCCCTGGACCTCAAGCCAGGCCACGCCGTCTTCTTCGGCGCCGGTGAGTTCGACGAGGTCTCCAAGATCATGGGCGCGGTCCGCGTCGAGGTCGCCAAGCGCGCCGGCCACTTCGTCGAGGACGAGTTCCGCTTCTGCTGGATCGTCGACTTCCCGATGTTCGAGAAGGACGAGGACACCGGCAAGATCGAGTTCTCGCACAACCCGTTCTCCATGCCGCAGGGCGGCCTGGAGGCGCTGGAGACCAAGGACCCGCTGGACATCCTGGCCTGGCAGTACGACATCGTCTGCAACGGCACCGAGCTGTCCTCCGGCGCGATCCGTAACCACGAGCCCGAGGTCATGTACAAGGCCTTCGCGATCGCCGGCTACGACAAGGAGACGGTCGAGGCGGAGTTCGGCGGCATGCTGCGCGCCTTCAAGTTCGGTGCCCCGCCGCACGGTGGCATCGCCCCCGGCGTCGACCGCATCGTCATGCTGCTGGCCGACGAGCCCAACATCCGCGAGACCATCGCCTTCCCGCTCAACGGCAACGCCCAGGACCTGCTGATGGGCGCCCCGAGCGAGGTCGATGAGGCACGCCTCAAGGAGCTGCACCTCTCGATCCGCAAGCCGCAGGTGAAGTAAGCGGCCACGGACGGGCGAAGGCCTCGGACCGGCTGAGGGGCGGCGTTTCACGTGAAACGCCGCCCCGGCCCGTTCGGGGCCTCTGTGCTGTCGGACGGGCCGGGGCGGTCGGGCCGCTCCCCGGCGGGAACGGACGCCGTGCGGCGGGCCGGGTGCCCCGACCGCCCCACTCATGTGGCCGTGCCCCGGCAGCGCCCGCACTGTGGTGCCCATGCAGCAAGCCAGCCTCCGCTCCGCTCCGCCCGGCCCGGGGCCACGGACCCGCGCGACGCGCACCGTTGCGGCCCATGACCTCTGGTGGCTCACCGCCGTGGCCGCCGTCTTCACCGCCCTCCTCGTCCACTCCGCCCTGACCACCCCCGGTCTGGGATGGGACGAGACGGTGTACGTGAGCCAGGTCGACCGCCATACGCCGGCCGCGTTCTTCAGCGCCCCGCGCGCCCGCGGTGTCAGCTTCCTGCTCGCCCCGGCCGCCGCGCTGACGACCTCGGCCACCGTGCTGCACTGCTACCTCGCGGTGCTCTCCGGCGCCGGGCTCCTGCTCAGCCTGTGCGTCTGGCGGCGGCTGCTGCCCGCCCCCGTACCGGCCCTGGGCGGCGCGCTGTTCGCCGGTCTGTGGATCACGCTCTTCTACGGCCCGCAGGCGATGCCCAACCTGTGGGTCGCCTACGCCGCGCTCGCCGCCACCGGCTGCTTTCTGCGCGCCGTACGGCAGCCGTCCCGGCAACTGGCCCCCCGCGCCGGCCGGGGCGCGGCCGCCGGGCTCGCCGTCGCGGTGGCCGTGGCCGCGCTGATGCGCCCCACCGACGCGGTCTGGCTGGCCGTACCGCTCTTCGCCGCGGCGCTGTGCGTACCGCCCTGGCGGCGCCCCGCCGTGCTGCTGGCGGTGCCCGTCGGGCTGGCCCTGGGCTGCGCCGAGTGGGTCGCGGAGGCCTATCTGTCGTACGGCGGGCCGGTGGCCCGGCTGCGGGAGGCCGCGCGGATTCAGGGCGGCCTCGGCTGGCATCTGTCCTTCGACGACCATGCCCGGTCCCTCCAGGGCAAGACGCTGTGCCGCCCCTGCCACCTGGCCTGGGACCATCCGGTGACAGCCGTGTGGTGGTTCCTGCTGCCGCTGGCCGTCATCGGGGCGGTGTGGGTGGCGCTGCGGGCCCGTGAGCCCGGTGGCGCGCTGCACCGGTACGGACCGGTGTGGGCGTCCGCGGAGCGCGGCGGCGGCCCGCAGCCGCTGGGGCTGGCGCCCGTCCGGCCGGGCAGCCGCGAGCCGTCCGACGAGCCGCACCGGCACGGTCCGGTGTGGCCCGCGGTGCGGCTGCGCGACCCGGTCGGCCCGCTGCACCGCAACGGGCCGGCTCCGCTCGTCGTCCCGGCACTGACCGGCCTCTGTCTCGCCGCCCCCTATCTGCTGACGGTGAATTACGCCGCGCCACGCTTCCTGCTGCCCGCGTACGCGCTGCTGCTGATGCCCGCCGCGTGGTTCCTGTACTGGCTGACCCGGCTGCCGCGCCGCCGGCACGCCTGGGCGGTGGCCGCCCTCGTCCTCGCGCTGGTGAGCCATGAGGCCGTCCAGCTGGTCATCCTGCACAAGATGGCGGGCAGCACCGCACGCGCCCAGGCCGGCATCGACCGGATCACCGAGACGCTGCGCCAAGCCGGGCTGCGGGCACCCTGTGTGGTGAGCGGCGAGGAGGCGGTACGGGTGGCGTACCGGGCGGGCTGTGCGTCCCGTCAGCCGCAGGGTCACGACCGCGGGATCACCCCCGCGCGCCTGGCCCGGCTGGCCGCGTCCCGGCCCGCCGCCGTCCTGATCACCGGACGCAAGCCGCCGTCCTACGCCCGGGGCTGGCGCGCGGTCCCGCTGCCGCCGACGCCGGGACTGAAGCCACTGCGCGCCTATGTGTCCCCGCCGACCCGGCCCTGACCCGGCGCCCGCCGCGGCCGGCCGTGCCGTGACGGGCCGTACGGGTCCGGACATGCGGGCGCCCGCCCGGCCCGAAGGCCGGACGGGCGCATCCGCTCTCGCCGTGTCCCCGCCGCGGAGACCTCCGCGGTCAGCGGGGGATCACTGCTCCGCGCCGCCGAAGCGCTCGCGGTAGGACTCCAGGTCGTCCTCGGTGATCTTCGCGAAGAGCACCGGCGGCACCGTGAAGGGCGTCCCGGCCGGCACCGCGGCCAGCGCCTTCGCCTCCTCCTGCGAGACCCACACCGCGGTGTCGTTCTCCAGCGCGAAGGCACCGCGCATCGCCTTGGCCGAGGCCGGGATGAACGGCTCGGAGACGATCGCGTACAGGTGGATCAGGTTCATCGCCGTACGCAGTGTCAGGGCCGCCGCGTCCTTGTCGGTCTTGATCTCCAGCCACGGGGCCTTCTCCTCCAGGTAGGAGTTGCCCGCGCTCCACAGGGCGCGCAGCGACGCCGCAGCCTTGCGGAACTGGAGGGCCTCCATGTGGCCCTCGTACTCGGCCAGCAGCCCGGAGATCTCCTCGCCCAGCTTCTGCTCCGCGGCACCGGCCTCGGCGCCCGCGGGCACCTCGTCGCCGAACCGCTTCCGGGAGAACGACAGCACCCGGTTGACGAAGTTGCCGAGGGTGTCCGCCAGGTCCTTGTTGACCGAGGACGAGAACAGCTCCCAGGTGAAGGAGGTGTCGTCCGACTCCGGGGCGTTGGCGATCAGGAAGTAGCGCCAGTAGTCGGCCGGCAGCAGCTCCAGCGCCGCGTCCGTGAAGATGCCGCGCCGCTGGGAGGTGGAGAACTTCCCGCCGTAGTAGTTGAGCCAGTTGAAGGCCTTGAGGAAGTCGACCTTCTTCCACGGCTCGCGGGTCCCCAGCTGTGTCGCCGGGAACATCACGGAGTGGAACGGCACATTGTCCTTGGCCATGAACTCGGTGTACCGGACGTCATCGGCCTCGTACCACCACGACTTCCAGTCGCGGTTCTGCGGGTCGGCGTCCGCCCACTCCTTCGTCGAGCCGATGTACTCGATCGGCGCGTCGAACCAGACGTAGAAGACCTTGCCCTCGGCCGCCAGCTCCGGCCACACATCGGCCGGCACCGGAACGCCCCAGTCCAGGTCACGGGTGATCGCCCGGTCCTGGAGGCCCTCGGTCAGCCACTTGTGCGCGATGGACGAGGCCAGCGTCGGCCACTCCTTGCTGCCGTTGCCCTCCAGCCAGCCCTCGACCTCGTGCTGGAGCTTCGACTGGAGCAGGAAGAGGTGCTTGGTCTCCCGCACCTCCAGCTCACCGCTGCCGCTGATCGCCGAGCGGGCGTCGATCAGGTCGGTCGGGTCGAGCACCCGGGTGCAGTTCTCGCACTGGTCGCCGCGCGCCTTGTCGTAGCCGCAGTGCGGGCAGGTGCCGACGATGTAGCGGTCCGGCAGGAAGCGGTCGTCGGCGATCGAGAAGACCTGGCGGATCGCCCGCTCCTCGATGAAGCCGTTCTCGTGCAGCTTGCGCGCGAAGTGCTGGGTCAGCTCGACGTTCTCCCGCGACGAGCTCCGCCCGAAGTAGTCGAAGTCGAGGCCGAAGCCCTCGTAGATCGCCTTCTGCTTGTCGTGCTGCTCCGCGCAGAACGCGTCGACCGACTGGCCCGCGTCCTTCGCCGCCAGCTCGGCGGGGGTGCCGTGCTCGTCCGTCGCGCAGATGTAGAGCACGTCGTGCCCGCGCTGGCGCAGGTACCGCGCATAGACATCGGCCGGGAGCATGGACCCCACCATGTTGCCCAGGTGCTTGATCCCGTTGATATACGGAAGGGCGCTGGTGATGAGGTGTCGAGCCATTGCCGGCTGCTCCCAAGTCGCTACGGTGAGTGAGGATTTGATTTACGGAACGTCAATATCGTACTGGACGGGTAGGGGGTGGCCGCGCGGGTATTTCGGCGGCGGACCGAGCCCCTGCTCACCCCGTCCGCCGCCCGCTCACGCCCCGTCCGCCGCCTGCTCCGCACCGCCCGTGGCCCGCTCATCCCGCTGCCGCCCGGCCCCCACTCGGCCCGTTGGGCGTGCTCACACCGCCGCGTCCGCAGACTCCGCACCGTCCGCCGCCGGGGTCCGGCCGCGCCGTGGTGGCCGGCCGTTGACCATGAGCCCAGCCACGAGCGCGGCGAGCAGCATGGTCGCCGACGCCACCCCGATGGCGACGTTGAACCCGTGCACCACGCCCTGTTTCACGATCTGGTCCCGCACCGCCGCGGTGAGCCCGGCGGGCCCGCCCCTGCGCGCCGCGTCCGTCAGGTGATCCGTGATGAACACCGCGCTCGCCGAGGTGGCGATGGTGTTCAGCAGCGCCGTACCGATCGAACCGCCCACCTGCTGCGCCGTGTTGACCGTGGCGGACGTGACGCCGGAGTCGTGTGGGGCGACGCCGGACGTGGCCGTCGCCATCACCGGCATGAAGATCAGGCCCATGCCCAGCCCGACCAGCAGCATGGCCGGGAGCACATGCGACACATAGGCGGGCTCGGCGGTCAGATACCTCAGGGTGAAGAGCCCCGCGGCGGCCAGCAGCGCGCCCGGGACCATCAGGAACCGCGGCGGGATCCGGTGCAGCAGCTGCGCCGAGATCTGGGTGGAGCCGACCACGATCGCCGCCACCATCGGCAGGAAGGCCATCCCGGTCCGGACCGGTGAATAACCGAGCACGGTCTGCAGGTAGTAGGTCATGAACAGGAACATCCCGAACATCGCGATCACCGCGAGCGCCATGGTCAGGAAGGCGCCGCCGCGATTCCGGTCCCGCACGATGTGCAGCGGCAGCAGGGGGTGCGGTGCCCGCGTCTGCCACCACGCGAAGGCGCACAGCAGCGCCACCCCGCCCGCGAGCAGCCCGATGACCAGCCCGTCACCCCACCCCCGCGGCTCCGCCTCACTGCACCCGTACACGATCGCCACCAGGCCGCCGCAGCCCAGCAGCGCACCCCGGATGTCCAGCTGCACGCGGCCGCGCTCCGGTCTGTCGTGCAGAAAGACCGCTGCCCCCAGGAAGGCGATCGCCGCGATCGGCACATTCACATAGAGGCACCAGCGCCAGTTCAGGTACTCGGTCAGCAGCCCGCCGGCGATCAGTCCGATGGCCGCGCCGCCGCCCGCGATGGCCCCGTAGATCCCGAAGGCCTTGCTTCGCTCCTTCCCGATGGTGAACGTCGTGGTGAGCAGCGACAGCGCGGACGGCGCCAGCAGCGCCCCGAAGGCGCCCTGCAGCGCCCGCGCTCCGAAGAGGAGCCCGGACCCGGTGGCCGCGCCGCCCAGCCCCGAGGCGACCGCGAAGCCGACCAGCCCGATCATGAAGGTCTTCTTCCGTCCCACCAGGTCGGCGATCCGCCCGCCGAGCAGCAGCAGCCCGCCGAACGCCAGGGTGTACGCGGTGATCACCCACTGCCGGTTGGCGTCCGACATCCCCAGATCCCGCTGCGCCGACGGCAGGGCGATGTTCACGATGGTCGCGTCCAGCACCACCATCAGCTGCGCGATCGCAATCACCACCAGGCCCCACCAGCGCCGTGGATCGGGCTTCGCCGGCGTGGCCCAACGGGGGGTGCTGCGCCCGGGAGGGGGAGCGGGAACGCCCTCTTGGCTCGCGTCACTCATCACGACCCGCCTCGCTCGGCTGGTACGGCCACCCCGGCCACCCCGCCGCCCAAGCACAGAGCAACCGGATCAAACGGAGCGCTTCACCCATTCAGCGTAGGTAGCCGGGTGGGGCCTCGCCTCTCGTGGTGGGCAGGGGCACCGGGTGCGGGGGTGCGCACACGACGGCGGGGGCGGGGGGGGGCCCCGGCGGCCCCGCCCCCCCCCCGCGGGGGGGGGGGGGGGGGGTGGTTATAAAAAAAAAAAACCACCAAAACCCCCCACGGTAAGAATTGATG